>NZ_PDWP01000020.1 GCF_010093235.1 Pseudoxanthomonas suwonensis
CACCCACCACCCCCGTCAACTAACCGGTGTGCCTCGCCGGCACGCACCAATGTGTATCAGAGACAGGTCCCACCCCCGCCTCCGCGCGCCCCTCCGACCAGGCGCTGCAGGTCCTCGCTGACGCCATCGCCTCGTTGCAGACCGGCGAGGAGGTTGCGGCCTTCCTGCGCGACCTGTGCACGCCGGCCGAGCTGGAGGCGATGGTCGACCGTTGGGGGGTGGTGCCGCTGCTGCTCCGGGGCGTGCCGTATCGCGAGATCTACGAGCTGACCGGGGTCAGCGTCACCACCATTGGCCGGGTCGCGCGCACGCTGGAGCGCGGTGCCGGCGGCTATGCACTGGCCCTGGGCCGGAGCGTCACTTCCAGCGCGGAAACGACACCATGACTCCCCCCCTTGGAGCGGCCCCCCGCGACCGCCTCCGCATCGCCATCCAGAAGAGCGGCCGCCTCGCCGAGCCGGCCCGCAAGCTGCTGGCCGCCTGCGGCCTGAGCTGGCGCGAGAGCCGCGACAAGCTGTTCTGCTATGGCGAATCCCTCCCGGTCGACCTGCTGCTGGTCCGTGACGACGACATTCCCGGCCTGATCGCCGACGGTGTCTGCGACCTGGGCGTGGTCGGTCGCAACGAACTGGACGAGCAGGCCGGCGCGCGTGCGCAGATTGGCCTGCCGCAGGCCTACCGCGAACTGCGCGGCCTGGGCTTCGGCCAGTGCCGGCTGATGCTGGCAGTGCCGGAGGACTGGGACTGGACCGGCCCCGCGCAGCTGCGCGGCCGCGGCCTGCGCATCGCCACCAGCTATCCGTCCATCCTCTCGCGCTGGCTGCAGGAACAGGAGATCGACGCCCAGGTGGTGGAGCTGTCCGGCTCGGTCGAGATCGCCCCGCGCCTGGGCACGGCCGAGCTGATCTGCGACCTGGTCTCCAGCGGCGCCACCCTCAAGGCCAACCAGCTCAAGCCGGTGGAAACGCTGCTGGAAAGCGAGGCGGTGCTGGCTGGTCCGGCCGGCGGCTTCGACGACGCCCGCGCCGCGCTGGCGCAGATGCTGCTGCGGCGCATGGATGGCGTGCTGCAGGTGCGCGAGCGCAAACTGCTGATGTTCAACGCCGACCGCGAAGCGCTGCCGGCGCTTGAGCGGTTGCTGGCCGATGCCGGCCCGCTGGTGCAGCTGCCTTCTGCCAATGGCGCGCTGACCCTGCAGGCCATGTGCGAGGGCGCCGTGAGCTGGCAGCAGCTGGAGGAGCTGGAACGCGCCGGTGCGCGCCAGCTCATGGTCCTGGGCGTGGAGAGGTCGCTGGCATGAGCGCCGTGCAGAACACCCCCGCGCAGCCGGCCTGGAACCGGCTACGGTGGTCCGCGCTGGACGAGGCGGCGCGTGCACGTGCGCTCACCCGCCCGGTCCAGGTCGTGGCCGATGCCACGCGCCAGGCCGTGGCCGCCGTGCTCGACGCGGTGCGCAGCCGTGGCGACGAGGCCCTGCGCGAGCTGACCGCGCGCTTCGACAAGGTCGAGCTGGAGCGTTTCGAGGTCGGCGCCGAGGAATTCGCCGCGGCCGAAGCCGCCGTGTCGCCGGAACTGCGCCGGGCCATGGCCGATGCCGCCTCGCGCATCGAGGCCTTCCACCGTGCCGGCATGGGCAAGGGTTACAGCGTCGAGACCGCGCCCGGCGTGGTCTGCGAACGCATCATCCGCCCGGTGCCGCGCGTCGGCCTGTACGTTCCCGCCGGCAGCGCGCCGCTGCCTTCGACCGCGCTGATGCTTTGCGTGCCGGCCGCGCTGGCGCGTTGCCGCCAGGTGGTGCTGTGCACGCCGCCGCGCGCCGATGGCACGGCCGACCCGGCGGTGCTGGTGGCCGCGCGCCTGGCCGGCGTGGACCGCGTGTTCAAGCTCGGCGGCGCCCAGGCGATCGCCGCGCTGGCCTTCGGCACCGCCAGCGTACCCAAGGTCGACAAGATCTTCGGCCCCGGCAACAGCTACGTGGACGAGGCCAAGCGCCAGATAGCCCAGTGCGGCGCGGCGGCGATCGACATGCCGGCTGGTCCCTCCGAGGTGCTGGTGATCGCCGACGACGGCGCCAACCCGGCCTACGTGGCCTCGGACCTGCTGTCGCAGGCCGAGCACGGCCCGGATTCGCAGGTGCTGCTGCTGTCCGACAGCGCCGCCCTGATCGACCGCGTCGAGGCCGAGCTGGCGACCCAGCTCCAGGCGCTGCCGCGCGCGGACATCGCCCGCAAGGCGCTGGCGTCCTCGCGCCTGGTCCTGGTCGATTCGCTCGACGAGGCCTTCGCCATCAGCAACACCTATGCGCCCGAACACCTGATCCTGGCCCTGCGCGAGCCGCGCGACTGGCTGGATCGCGTGGAGGCCGCAGGTTCGGTGTTCCTCGGCGACTGGACGCCGGAGGCACTGGGCGATTACTGCAGCGGCACCAACCACGTCCTGCCGACCAATGGCGCCGCGCGCGCATGGAGCGGAGTGAGCGTGGCCAGCTTCCAGAACTTCGTCAGCGTGCAGGCGGCCAGCCGCGAGGGCATCCTCGCCATCGGCGAGTGCGCGGTGACCATGGCCCGCGCCGAACAGCTCGACGCCCACGCCAATGCCGTGGACCTGCGCCTGAAGGGGGCGGCGGCATGAGCGGGGATCTCCTTTCGCTGGTGCGCGAGGACCTGCGCGGCTTCGGCGGCTACAGCTCGGCGCGCAGCCACGCGCTGGACGGCGAGATCTGGCTCAACGCCAACGAAAGCCCCTGGGCCAACCCGGCCGATCCGGGCAGCCGCTGCCGGCGCTATCCCGACCCGCAGCCCGCCGCGCTGGTGCAGGCGCTGGCGCGGCTTTACGGCTGTGAGGCGTCGCAGGTTCTGGTGGGCCGCGGCAGCGACGAGGCCATCGACCTGCTGGTGCGCGCGCTGTGCGTGCCGCAGCGCGATGCGATCGTGACCACGCCGCCGGTGTTCGGCATGTACGCGGTCAGCGCCCGGCTTCAGAACGCACCGCTGCGCGAGGTGCCGCTGGTCGATGGCGCCGATGGCTTCATCGTCGACCTCGAGGCCGTGGCCACGGCGGCCGAGCAGGGCGGCGCCAAGCTGGTGTTCCTGTGCAGCCCGTCCAATCCCACCGGCGGCGACGTGCCGCTTGAAGGCATCGCCACGCTGGCGAAGCGCCTTGCCGGTCGTGCGCTCGTGGTGGTGGACGAGGCCTACGGTGAATTCTCCGACCAGCCATCGGCAGTGACGCTGATGGGCGGGAACCGCAACATCGCCGTGCTGCGCACGCTGTCCAAGGCGCATGCGCTGGCGGCGGCGCGGATCGGCACGCTGATCGCCGATCCTTCGCTCATCCGCGTGCTGCGTGCGTGCCAGGCCCCATATCCGATCCCGGCGCCGTGCACCGAGCTGGCCGTCGCCGGCCTGTCGCCGGAGGCGCTGGCGCGTACCGCCGAGCGCGTGGCGGTGGTGCGCAGCGAGCGCGCGCGGCTGGCCGCGGCGCTGGCCTCCGCGCCGGGCGTGCGCCGGGTCTATCCGTCCTCGGGCAACTACCTGCTGGTGCGCTTCGACGACGCCCGGGCCGCGTTCGACGGCCTGCTGGCCGCCGGCGTGGTGGTGCGCGACCAGCGCGCCGCGCCCCGGCTGGGAGACGCGCTGCGCATCACCATCGGCACCCCCGAACAGAACCAACGCGTGCTGGCCGTCCTGGCCGCACTGGAAGCCGCTGCATGACCCCGATCCTTTTCATCGACCGCGACGGCACCCTGATCGAGGAGCCGGAAGATTTCCAGATCGACGCCTACGAGAAGCTGCGCTTCGTCGAGGGCGTGATCCCGGCCCTGCTGAAGCTGCGCGACGCCGGCTACCAGTTCGTGATGGTCTCCAACCAGGACGGCCTGGGCACGGACAAGTATCCGCAGGAGGCCTTCGACGGCCCGCACAACCTGATGATGCAGGTGTTCGAGAGCCAGGGCATCCGCTTCCGCGACGTGCTGATCGACTGCAGCTGGCCGCACGAGAACAAGCCCACGCGCAAGCCGGGCATCGGCCTGGTCCTGCCCTACATCCAGGACCGTTCCATCGACTGGAAACGCTCGGCCATGGTCGGCGACCGCCCGACCGACAACGAGTTCGCCGCCAACCTCGGCATCCGCGCGTTCCAGCTGAAAACCCCGCAGTTCGGCGGGGAGTGGGACTGGTCCGGCATCGCCCACGAGCTGGCCGACGCGCCGCGGCGCGCCGTGGTCCAGCGCAACACGAAGGAAACGAAGATCCGCGTCGCCGTCGACCTCGACCGCGTGGCCGATCCGAAGATCCATACCGGCCTGCCGTTCTACGACCACATGCTGGAGCAGATCGGCAAGCACGGCGGCTTCGCCCTGGAAATCGATGCCGAGGGCGACCTGCACATCGACGAGCACCACACCATCGAGGACACCGCGCTGGCCCTCGGCCAGGCGCTGCGCGAGGCGCTGGGCGACAAGCGCGGCATCGGCCGCTATGGCTTCACCCTGCCGATGGACGAGACCCAGGCCAGTGCGGCGCTGGATTTCAGCGGTCGCCCGTACCTGGTCTACGAGGGCAGCTTCGTGCGCGAGCGCGTCGGCGACATGCCCACCGAGCTGGTGCCGCACTTCTTCCGCTCGCTGTGCGACGCCGCGGGCCTGAACCTGCACATCACCGTGACCGGCGACAACGACCACCACAAGATCGAGGCGAGCTTCAAGGCGCTGGCGCGCGCGCTGCGCCAGGCCATCCGCCGCGAGGGCGACGCGTTGCCGTCGACCAAGGGGGTGCTGTGAGCGTCGCGGGCAAGCGGGTCGTCGTCATCGATGCCGGCGGCGCCAACCTCGGCTCGGTCTGCTACGCGCTGGAACGCCTGGGCGTGCAGCCCGAGGTGGTCGCTGGTGCGTCCGGACTGGAAGGCGCCGACCGGGTGATCCTGCCCGGCGTCGGTGCCGCGCCCGAAGGCATGCGCCGCCTGCACGCACAGGGCCTGGTCGAGCCGTTGCGCAGGCTGCAGGTGCCGTTGATGGGCATCTGCCTGGGCATGCAGCTGCTGTACGAACGCTCGGACGAGGGCGACGTGGAATGCCTGGGGCTGCTGCCCGGCGTGGTCCGCCACCTGCCGCAGCTCACTTGCATCCGGATCCCGCACATGGGCTGGAACGGTCTTCGCAAGCTGCGCGAATCGCCGTTGCTGGACGGCGTGGAGGAGGGCGCGAAGGCATACTTCGTACACAGCTACGCCGCGCCGATCACCGCCGCCACCGTGGCCGCCACCGACCACGGCAGCCTGTTCACCGCGGTGGTGCACGACGGCCTGCGCTGCGGCGCCCAGTTCCACCCGGAGCGCTCGGCCGCTACCGGCGCGCGCATCCTCCGCAACTTCCTGGAGATGGATTTCTGATGGGCTTCACCGTCTATCCGGCGCTGGACATCCGCGGCGGGCGCGTCGTGCGCCTGGCCCAGGGCGACTATGCGCGCGAGACCCGGTACGGCGACGATCCGCTGCCGCGCGCCGCCGCATTCGCCCAGGCCGGGGCGCGCTGGATGCACCTGGTCGACCTGGATGCGGCCAAGGCCGGCGGCTACACCCTGGCGCCGCTGCTGGGGCAGATCGCGCGCGAGACCGGCCTGCAGGTGCAGACCGGCGGCGGCGTGCGCGGCCGCGACGACGTGGCCCGGATCCTCGATGCCGGCGCGGCGCGGGTGGTGGTCGGCTCGCTGTCGGTGCGCGAACCGGAGACCGTGATCGGCTGGCTTTCCGAGTTCGGCGGCGACCGCATCACCGTCGCCCTGGACACGCGCCAGGACGACGCCGGTACCTGGCAGCTGCCCGTGCACGGCTGGACCGAGAATGCCGGCGCAAGCCTGGACCAGTTGCTGCCGCGTTTCGTGGATGCCGGCCTGCGCCACCTGCTGTGCACCGACATCGCCCGCGACGGCATGCTGTCCGGTCCCAACCTGGACCTGTACGCGCACCTGGCGCGGCTGGCGCCAGGCGTGGCCGTGCAGGCTTCCGGCGGCGTGCGCGACGCGGCCGACGTCGCCGGCGCCCGCCAGGCCGGCTGTGCCGGCGCGGTGCTGGGCAGGGCGCTGCTGGAAGGGCGCCTGCAGCTGGCCGACGCGCTGGCGGTGGAGGAGGCCGTGCCATGCTGAGCCGCCGCATCATTCCCTGCCTGGACGTGCGCGACGGCCGCGTGGTCAAGGGCGTGCGCTTCCGCGACCACGTCGACATGGGCGACATCGTCGAGCTGGCAATGCGCTATCGCGACCAGGGCGCCGACGAGCTGGTGTTCTACGACATCGGCGCCAGCCCGGAAGGCCGCTCGGTCGACTACGCCTGGGTCGAACGGGTGGCGCGGCTGATCGACATCCCGTTCTGCGTGGCCGGCGGCATCCGCGACGTGGAAACCGCGCGCCGGGTACTGCATGCCGGTGCCGACAAGATCTCGGTCAACTCGCCGGCCCTGGAGCGTCCGCTGCTGGTGTCCGAGCTGGCCGACGCCTTCGGCGTCCAGTGCGTGGTGGTCGGCATCGATTCCATCCGCGAGTCCGATGGCCAGTGGCGGGTGCGCACCAACACCGGCGATCCGGGCAAGACCCGTGCGGTGGGCATCCGCACGGTGGACTGGATCGTCGAGGCACAGCGCCTGGGCGCCGGCGAGATCGTGCTCAACTGCATGGACAGCGACGGCGTGCGCCGTGGCTACGACATCGAACAGCTGCGCCAGGCACGTGCACTGTGCCGGGTGCCGCTGGTAGCCTCCGGTGGCGCCGGTGCCCCGGAGCACTTCGCCGAGGCCTTCGAGCGCGCCGACGTGGACGGTGCCCTGGCGGCCAGCGTGTTCCACAGCGGCGCGATCGCCATTCCCGAACTCAAGAGATACCTGCGGCAAAGGCAGGTCGAGGTGCGTGATGTCTGATGTTTCCAGCGCGGACGCGGTCGGCCGCATCGGCGTATTCCCCGGTGGTCTGGACTGGGACAAGTCCGGCGGCCTGCTGCCGGCCATCGTCCAGGACGCCGATACCCTGCGCGTGCTGATGCTCGGCTACATGGACCGCGAGGCGCTGCAGGCCACGCTGGCCCGCCGCCTGGTGACGTTCTACAGCCGCAGCAAGCAGCGCCTGTGGACCAAGGGCGAGACCTCCGGCCACGTGCTGGAACTGGTCGACGTGCAGGCCGACTGCGATTCCGACGCGCTGCTTGTGCTGGCGCGTCCGCGCGGCCCGACCTGCCACCTGCAGCGGCCCAGCTGCTTCGAGGCGGCACCGCACGCCACCAACGCCGTGCCGCGCAAGGTTGAGCCGGAAATCGGCTTCCTCGCCAAGCTCGACGCGTTGGTCGCCCAGCGCGAGCGCGAGCGTCCGGAAGGCAGCTACACAACCAGGCTGTTCGAGGCCGGCGTGCGCCGGATCGCGCAGAAGGTGGGCGAGGAGGGCGTGGAGACCGCGCTGGCCGGCGTCGCCCAGAGCGACGAACACCTGCTGGGCGAAGTGGCCGACCTGGTCTACCACACCACCGTGCTGCTGCACGCGCGCCGCCTGTCGCTGACCGATGCGGTGGCGGTCCTCGAGGAACGCCACGCCGAGCGCACCGGCCACTGACGACTGCGTCGCGCACGGCGGTAGCCTAGAATCCGGCTTTTCCCCAGGGGACGAGCCATGTCCAGACGTTCCGCCGCGTGGCTGCTGGCCTGCATCTCCGCGCTGGCCTGCGCCAGCGTCCAGGCGCAGGCCACGGTCGAGGTGACCGGCGTGGTCTACCAGGAGCAGGACGGCCGGCCCGGTCGTGGTTCCGGCGAGCCCGGCCTTGCCGGCGTGCTGGTGTCCGACGGCGAGCAGCTCGTGCGCACCGACCAGGATGGCCAGTACCGGCTGCAGGCACGCGCGGGCAGCGCGGTGTTCGTGGTCAAGCCGGCTGGGCATCGCTTCATTCCCGCTGCCGACGGCCTGCCCGCGTTCTGGGCACGCGTGCCAGGCAACGGCCGGCGCTTCGCTGCCGACTTCGCGCTCCCGCCGGGCACGGGAGCCGACGGCCGCTTCGGGGCGCTGGTGTTCACCGACCCCCAGGTCAAGAACGGGCGCGACATCGAGCATTCCCGCCGCGCCGTGGTCGAGCCGCTGGGCCGCCCTGGTGCGGCGCTCGGCGTCACCCTCGGCGACCTGGTCGACGACCGCACCGATCTTTATCCGGCGCTCAATGCGGTGACCACCCAGCTGGGCGTGCCGTGGTTCCACGTCCCGGGGAACCATGACCTCGACGAGGGCGCGACCTCGGACGCAGGCTCGCTGCGCGCCTGGAGCCGGACCTTCGGCCCGGACACCTATGCGGTGGAGGAGGGCGCCGCCGCCTTCGTGCTGCTGGACGACGTGGTGGTCACTCCCGGCGAAGGAGCCGGCTACACGGGCGGCCTGCGCGAGGACCAGTTCCGCTTCATCGAGCGCTATGTCGCCCAGCTGCCACGCGACCGGTTGCTGGTGCTGGGCCTGCATATCCCGCTGTTCGACCGTGGCCGCGGGGCCTTCCGCGCCGCCGACCGCGAGCGCCTGTTCGCCCTGCTCAAGGACCATCCGCGCGTGCTTGTGCTCAGCGGCCACAGCCACAACCAGCAGCACTACTGGCACGGCGCCGCCGACGGCTGGCATGGCACCACGCCGCTGCACGAGTACAACGTCGGCGCGATCTGCGGCGCGTTCTGGTCCGGAGTGCCGGATGCACGCGGCATCCCGGAGGGGACCATGAGCGACGGGACCCCGATCGGCCACGCACTGCTCACCGTGGAGCGCGATGGCACCTACGCGCTGGCGTACCGTCCGGCGCGCGCGGACGGCAGCGATCCCGCGTTCACCACGGCCATGGCCCTGCACGCGCCGAAGGTGCTCCGCCGCGGCGCGTATCCGGCCTGGGGCGTGTTCGCCAACGTGTTCATGGGCGACGCGGACACCAGGGTCGAGTACCGCATCGACGGTGGCCCGTGGAAGCCGATGCGCCGGGTCGAGCGTGCGGACCCGCGCCTGCTGGTGGAGAACGTGGCCGACGACCTGGCTCCGAGCCTGCGCGGCTACGACCGATCGCCGGAAGCCACCGCCTCGGGCCATCTGTGGCGCGGTGCGCTGGATACCAGGCTGGAGGCCGGCACGCACCGTGTCGAGGTGCGGGCATTCGATCGCTGGCAGGGGGAGGTGGTGGCGGCGACCAGCTATGCGCTGGAGGATGCGCAGCCCTGATCCGCAGCCCTGGCGGACGGCAGAGCCAGCCGCCAGCCGCCAGCCGTCAGCCGCCAGCCGCCAGCCGCCAGCCGCCAGCCGCCAGCCGCCAGCCGCCAGCCGCCAGCCGCCAGCCGCCAGCCGCCAGCCGCCAGCCGCCAGCCGTCAGCCGTCAGCCGCCAGCCGCCAGCCGTTGTTGGTGCTTCGGCTGTTGCCGCTGCCTTTGATTCTGCTGTTGCTCCTCCCTCCCGTTGGAGCGAACCGAGCATCGCAGCGGCGATGCGGGCCTCTACGCCCCCGCCGGCACTCCGATGCTCGGCTCGCTATAACGGGCGGGGAAGAGCAACAGCAAAGGCAAACGCAAACGCAAACGCAACGGCAACAGCCGGAGCAACGGCAGAGGCTGGGGCCGGTGGCTCGTCGCCGGGGCGTCGCCTCAGCGCGGCAGCGCGATCTCCTGGAAGCCCGTTACGCGGGTGTGCCCATGCGCCGCATCCTCCAGCCTCGGATGCGGGTAGTCCTCCGGGCGGTCGACCAGCACCGTGTGCAGGCCGGCGGCGCGGGCCGCGTCGAGCTCCTCGACCACGTCGGAGAGGAACAGGATCGAGTGCGGGGCCACGCCGATGGATCCGGCGATGCGGGTGTAGCTGGCCGGCTCGCGCTTGCCGCCGACCTCGGTGTCGTACCAGCCGGAGAACAGGCCGGTCAGGTCGCCGGCGTCGCTGTGGCCGAAGAACAGCTTCTGCGCAGGCACCGAGCCGGACGAGTACACGTACAGCGGCAACCCCA
The DNA here is from genome assembly GCF_010093235.1 of Pseudoxanthomonas suwonensis. Classification (GTDB taxonomy): domain Bacteria; phylum Pseudomonadota; class Gammaproteobacteria; order Xanthomonadales; family Xanthomonadaceae; genus Pseudoxanthomonas; species Pseudoxanthomonas suwonensis. The sequence goes on from NZ_PDWP01000020.1 coordinate 9,984, forward strand.
GGTCGTGCCAGCGCTGCAGCGCCTCGGCCGCGTCGCGGTAGATCGGCGCGGTGAAGTCGGCATTTCGGTATCCGGCCTCCCAGACCATGCCCTGCAGCGCCTTCAGCGCGGTGTGCTTGCGGTCCTGGTCGATCCAGCCCTGCAGCGTCTCCACGATCAGCTGGTCCTGGCAGGCGCCACCGATCTCCACCGCCACCGCGTCCAGCCAGCGCCGCACCTCCGGGTCCTGGCCGTGCCCGGCGACGAAACCGGGCAGGGCGCGGCGCGCGTACGGGAACAGCACGTCGCGCACGAACGAGATGCTGCTGGTGGTGCCTTCGATGTCGGTGAGGATGGCGCTGGTCATTCGGGATCCTTGAAACGGAGCGCCCCTCGCGATGGCGAGGGGCGGTGGGGCGTGCCGGCGGGACTCAGTGCACCTGCGGTTCGTAGCGCGGGAAGCGCTGGGCGATGTCGGTCCCGGTGAAGTGGCCGACCCAGCCGTCCGGCTCGGTGAAGAAGCGGATGGCGACGAAGCTCGGCTCCGGACCCATGTCGAACCAGTGGCGGGTGCCGTCGGGCACGGCGATCAGGTCGTCCTTGACGCACTCCACCTCGTAGACCTTGTCGTCCAGGTGCAGGGTGAACAGGCCCGAACCGGCGACGAAGAAGCGCACCTCGTCTTCCTTGTGGAAGTGCTCGTCGAGGAATTTCCTGCGCATCTCCTCGCGGTTCGGGTTGTCCGGGGCGATGCTGACCACGTCCACGGTCTTGAAGCCGCGCGCGGCCACCAGGCGGTCGATGTCGGCGCGGTAGGCCTCCATCACTTCCTCGGGGCTGGCGCCGGGGGTGATCGGCCTGGCCGCATGCCAGCGTTCGAAGGTCACGCCCACGCGTGCCAGTTCGGCGGCGATGGCATTGCCGTCGGTGCTCTCGAACAGCGGCTGTTCGGGGCGGTTCTCGTCGAAGATGCGCAGTCGGCTCATGGGGGTCACCTGTTGCTCAAGCCGCGGGATGCCGCGTGGACAGTGAAGATTACCAGTTGGGGGCCGGCTCGCTCATGACGCGGGGTTTTCAGGCCCCGCCGCGCCGGAATGAGGCTCAGGCGCCCAGCCGGCGCAGCTCCAGCTCGCAGCCGAGCAGGAACTCGAACGCTTCCAGGTGGCGGCGGGCATCGGCCATGGTGCGGCCCCAGGCGTACAGGCCATGGCCGTCGATCAGGTAGCCCCACATCGGCTGGCGGTCGAGCAGTTCGTCCACCTGCGCCGACAGCACGGTCATGTCCTGGGTGTTGGCGAACACCGGGACCTCGATCGCGGTCTCGTGGGTGCTGTTGCCCTCGAAGGCCTTCAGCAGCTCGTAGCCCTCCAGGCGGATGCGGCCCTCGCGTGCGTACAGCCGCGAGGCGACGGTCTGCACCTTCGAATGGGTATGCAGCACGCAGCCGACCTCCGGGAAGCGGCGGTACAGGCGGGTGTGCAGCAGGGTCTCGGCCGACGGACGCAGCTGGCGGCCGACGGCGCGGCCCTCCAGGTCCACGACCATGATGTCGTCCTCGACCAGCCGGCCCTTGTCGCGCCCGGAGACGGTGATGGCCGCGTGGGCCTCGTCCAGGCGCTGGGAGAAGTTGCTGCTGGTCGCCGGGGTCCAGCCCAGCTGCGCCAGCTCGCGCACGTTGCTGATCAGGGACTGGGCGCGCTCGCGCAGCAGCGCCGGGTCGTAGGGAAGCTCGGTCGTGTCCATGGGGCAAGTCTAGCGTGTGCAGCGCCGGGCCCGGCACGCAGGTGCGCGCCGGGTGCGTCGACCGGCAGTCAGGGAGTGGTCGGCTCGCTGCCCGCCACCGGTTCCTGCGGGCTTTCCGTTTCCGGCAGGCGCAGGATCTTGAACCCGGCAAGGGCCATGGCGATCGCGATCACCGGGCCGACCAGGTTGAAGAACGCATACGGCAGGTAATCCAGCGTCGCCACGCCGAGGGTGGCGGCCATGTACGCGCCGCAGGAGTTCCACGGCACCAGTGGCGAGGTGATGGTGGCGCCGTCTTCCAGGGCCCGCGACAGGTTCTGCGGGGCCAGGCCGCGGCGGCGGTACTCGGACTGGAACAGCCGGCCTGGCAGCACCAGCGACATGTACTGGTCGGCGGCAACGATGTTCATGCCAAGGGCGGTGGCGATGGTCGTGGCGACCAGCGAGCCGGCCGAGCGCGCGGCCACCAGCACGCTGCGGATCAGGCGCTCGAGCAGGCCGGTGCGCTCCATCACCGCGCCGAAGCCCAGCGCGCTGACGATCAGCCACACGGTGTTGAGCATGCTCGCCATGCCGCCGCGGGTGAGCAGTGCGTCGGCCGCGGCGTTGCCGGTGCTGGCCTGGTAGCCGTCGAACATGGCCTTCCACGCGCCGGCGAACATGGCCACCGGCCGGGACAGTTCCTCGTTGCCGGCCAGCGCCACCGCAAGGTCCGGCTGGAACACGATCGCGAACACGCCGCCCAGCAGCGCGCCGACCATGATCGTCGGATAGGCCGGGAAGCGCGCCACCGCCCGGCCGAACACCACCACCAGCGGGATCAGCAGGTGCCAGCCGAGGTGGAAGTGCGACTGCAGCAGCTGCGGCAACTCGCCGATGCTGGCCCCGGCCACCGGGGTCGCCGCGGTGGAGAAGCCGACGACGGTGAACAGCACCAGCGCGATCGCGAAGCTGGGGATGGTGGTCCAGGTCAGGTGGCGGATATGCGCGAACAGGTCGGCGCCGGCCGCGGCCGGGGCAATGATGGTGGTGTCGGAAACCGGCGACATCTTGTCGCCGAAGTAGGCGCCGGAGATCACCGCGCCGGCGGTGATCGGCAGCGACATGTCCATGCCCTGGGCCACGCCGATCAGGGCCACGCCCAGGGTGCCGGCCACCGTCCACGAGCTGCCGATGGCCAGCGCGACGATGCCGCAGATCAGGCAGGTGGCCGGGTAGAAGTACGCCGGGTGCATCAGCTTCATCCCGTACACGATCAGCGCGGGAACGGTGCCGCTGAGGATCCAGGTGCCGATCAGGGCGCCGACCGACAGCAGGATGAAGATCGGCACCACCGCCAGGGACACTCCGTGCACCAGGCTGTCCTGGATGTCCTTCCAGGCGATGCCGTTGCGCAGGCCGACCAGCGCGGCCACGCCGCTGGCCAGCATCAGCGCCACCTGGTTGGGACCGTAGGCGGTGTCGTCGAACAGGTTGACCGCGCAGACCAGCGCGGCGACCAGGAACAGCAGGGGAGCCAGCGCCTGGAGGATGCTGGGATCGCGCGTCGTCTTGCTCACGGTATGTGTCCGCCTGTGGTCAGCGCTTGTTGAGCTTGCTGTGGCGGTAGCCGTAGCAGAAATAGATCACCTGGCCCAGCACGGTCCAGCCGACGAACACCTTCCAGTGCTCGGCGAACGACTGCCAGAACAGGCCCAGGCAGGCGAGGAAGCCCAGCGGGCAGATCAGCCAGAAGAACGGGACCCGGAACGGGCGCGGCAGTTCCGGGCGCTTGAAACGCAGCACGAACACGCCCAGGCACACGGTGGCGAAGGCCAGCAGGGTGCCCATCGACACCAGTTCGCCAAGCACGCTCAGCGGCATGAAGCCGGCCAGCAGGCAGGCGATCACGCCGACGATGACCGTGCCCACGTGCGGGGTCTGGTAGCGCGGATGGACCCTGCCGAAGAGACGCGGCATCAGCCCGTCGCGGGACATCGAGTAGAAGATGCGCGGCTGCGCCATCAGCATCACCAGGATCACCGAGGACAGGCCTGCGATGGCGCCGATCTCGACCGCGGTCTTCAGCCAGCCCACGTTGGCGGTGGGGTCGGCCTTGAGCACCTCCTCCAGCGCGGTGGCCACCGGCTTGGCGCTGTCCAGCAGCGAGTAGTGGGTCATGCCGGTCAGCACCGCGCACACCGCGATGTAGACCAGGGTGCAAACCGCGAGCGAGCCGAGGATGCCGATCGGCATGTCGCGCTGTGGGTTCTTCGCCTCGCCGGCGGCGGTGGAGACCGCGTCGAAGCCGATGTAGGCGAAGAACACGATGGTGGCGGCGCGGAACACGCCGTCCATGCCGAACTTGCCCGGCCCCGTGTTCTCCGGGATGAACGGGGTCCAGTTGGCCGGATCGATGTACTGGATGCCGAAGCCGAGGAAGGCCGCGATCACGGTGATCTTGATGGCGACCACGATGGCGTTGGCGATCGCCGACTGGGTGATGCCGACGTAGCACAGGCCGCTGACCGCGGCCACGATCAGCACCGCCGGCAGGTTGATGATGCCGGCGGTGGCCACGAACCCGGTGCCGTTCCAGGCCAGCGGCGCGGCGGCCAGCTCGGCGGGGAAGGGCAGGCCAAGGGTGGTGGTCAGGAAGCTGGTCAGGTAGCCCGACCAGCCCACCGCGACCGTGGCCGAGGCGAACAGGTATTCCAGCACCAGGCACCAGCCGATGAACCAGGCCACGCCTTCGCCGAGGGTCGCGTATGCATATGAATAGGCGCTGCCGGAGACCGGCATCATCGAGGCGAATTCGGCATAGCACAGGCCGGCCATGGCGCAGGCGAAGCCGGCCAGGACGAAGCTGAGCATGATCGCGGGGCCGGCATGGTTGGCCGCGGCCTGGCCGGTCAGCACGAAGATGCCGGCGCCGATCACCGCACCTACGCCCAGCAGGACCAGCTGGCGGGCGGTCAGGGTGCGGCGCAGTGTCGCCTCGCCCTGGAGCGAGCCTTCGACCGGCTCGCCAGCATCGACGTGCGGTGCCGGTTCCATGGGCTTGGTGATGAACAGACGGTTGGGCATTGCGCGTTTCCCCCTGGTGGCCTGCAAGGGCCGGGTGCGAAGCGGCCAGCTGACGGCCACACAAGCGCCGTACCTTGCCAAACGGCCGGGGCGCTTGGCAATGCGCGGCGCGGCGCGGCCGGCTACGTGCATAATCCGGCGCCTCCCCTCGAAGCGGACCGGATTGCCATGGCGCCCGCACAAGCCCTGGCCACGCAGCTGGCCGAATACCGCTGCCGCTGGCCCGACCATGCCGCGCTGGCCGAGGCCTTCCTCGACCTGCTCGGCGACCCGGCTGATCCGTTCATCCGCGATCGCCTGGAGGGTCATTTCACCGGGTCGGCCTGGGTGGTCAGCGCCGACGGACGGCGGACCCTGCTGACCCACCACCGCAAGCTGGACCGCTGGCTGCAGCCGGGCGGCCACGCCGACGGCGAGCGCGACCTGGCGCAGGTGGCGCTGAAGGAGGCGCAGGAGGAGACCGGCCTGCCTGGCCTGCGCCTGGAGGACGGACGGATCTTCGACCTGGACCGGCACTGGATCCCGGAGCGCGGCGGCGTGCCCGGGCACTGGCACCACGACGTGCGCTACGTGGTGCGCGCCGGCGCGGACGAGCGTTTCGTGGTCAGCGAGGAGTCCCACGCCCTGGCATGGCGCGACATCGAGGAACTGCTCGACGATCCCGGCTGCGACGGATCGATGCGGCGCATGGCCGCCCGCTGGCTGGCCGCGCACCGCGACGGCCGTTGATCCAGGGCAACCGCTGACTCATCGTATTCGCCAGGATGGCCGGCACCGGCCGCACCGCCGGGGCGGGCCATCCGCGGGATCGGCGGGTTCTCGCTGCAGCCGGGTTTCGATGTTTCCGGCCTGGCCGGCGGCATGCGCGGCTTCGCGCTACGTACCCCGGAAACAGGACGGGTCGGCAATGCCGGCCCGCCGGGTCACACCTGGCAGCGCGTGCTCAGTACAGGACGCGCGTGCGCAGGGTGCCTTCGATGGCGGACAGCTCCTCCTTCAGCACCGCCGCCTGGGCCTCGTCCGCGGCCACGTCGATCACCACGTAGCCGACCTTCGGGTCGGTGCGCAGGAACTGGCCGTCGATGTTGACCGCATTGCGGCTGAAGATCTCGTTGACCTTCGACAGCACGCCCGGCACGTTGCGGTGGATGTGCAGCAGGCGCAGGCTGCCCTCGTGCTCGGGCAGGGTGACCTCCGGGAAGTTCACCGCCGACAGGGTGCTGCCGTTGTCGCTGTAGCGCACCAGCTTGGCCGCCACCTCCACGCCGATGTTCTCCTGCGCCTCAAGCGTGCTGCCGCCGATGTGCGGGGTCAGGATCACGTTGTCGAAGCGGGTCAGCGGCGAGACGAAGGGATCGTTGTTGCCCTTGGGCTCGACCGGGAACACGTCGACCGCGGCGCCGCCGACATGGCCCGATTCCAGCGCCGCGGCCAGCGCGTCGATGTCGACCACGGTGCCGCGCGAGGCGTTGATCAGGTGCGCGCCCGGCTTCATCGCCGCGATCTGGGCGGCGCCGAACATGTTCTTCGTCGCCGGGGTTTCCGGCACGTGCAGGGTGACCACGTCCGATTGCGCCAGCAGGTCCTCCAGGCTCTGCGCGGCGCGCGCATTGCCCAGCGAGAGCTTGGTCTCGATGTCGTGGAAGACCACGTGCATGCCCAGCGCCTCGGCCAGCACGCCGACCTGGGTGCCGATGTGGCCGTAGCCGATGATGCCCAGGGTCTTGCCGCGCGCCTCATGGCTGCCGGCGGCGGACTTGGACCAGCCGCCGCGGTGGCATTGCGCGTTCTTCTGCGGGATGCCACGCATCAGCATCACCGCCTGCGCGACCACCAGCTCGGCCACCGAGCGGGTGTTGGAATAGGGCGCGTTGAACACCGGGATGCCGGCCAGCTCGGCCGCTTCCAGGTCCACCTGGTTGGTGCCGATGCAGAAGCAGCCCACCGCGATCAGGCGCTTGGCATGGGCCAGCACGGCGGCGGTCAGGTGGGTGCGCGAGCGGATGCCGACGATGTGGGCCTCGGCGATGCGCGCCTTCAGCTCGTCCTCCGGCAGCGACTTCTCGTGGAATTCGATCTGGCTGTAGCCGGCCGCGCGGAAGGTCTCCACCGCGGTCTGGCTGACGCCCTCCAGCAGCAGCACGCGGATGTCCGATTTCGGGAAGGAGGTCTTCTTGGGCGACATGCGCGCGGCTTCCGGATCAGCAGTGGCGGGAGCCGCCAACTATGCCAGAACCGCCCCCTGTTTTCCGCGCTGCGTCATCGCCTGGACGCAACACCGCGTGTCCCCGGTGGCGGCAGTTTCGCCAGGGAAAGTTGCCGTTGAAACAAGGGCTTGGCGAAACGCCGGGCGCGTCCGGCCCGCGTCCGCGCCGCCGCTGGACGCGACCGGCCCCAGGCTGGCACGCTTGCCGGCTCCCGCACCGCCTGCCGCACCTTCCCATGACCGATCCCCGCATCGCCGACCTGCTTGCGTCGGTGCCCGACCTGCGCCTGAAGACCGACGCCGCCGACCTGGAGCACTACGGCCGCGACTGGACCCGCCGCTGGACCCCGGCGCCGCTGGCCATCGCCCTGCCGGCCACGGTCGAGGAGGTCCAGGCCGTCGTGCGCTGGGCCAACCGCCACCGGGTCGCGATCGTGCCCTCCGGCGGCCGCACCGGCCTGTCCGGCGGCGCGGTGGCGGCCAATGGCGAGCTGGGGCTGAGCCTGGAGCGGATGAACAAGGTCGTCGAATTCGACCGCGTCGACCGCACCCTGACCGTGCAGGCCGGCATGCCGCTGGAGGCGGTGCACAACGCGGCGGCCGAGCACGGGCTCATCTATCCGGTCGACTTCGCCGCGCGCGGCTCCTGCTCGATCGGCGGCAACATCGCCACCAATGCCGGCGGCATCCGCGTGATCCGCTACGGCAACACCCGCGAGTGGATCGCCGGGCTGACCGTGGTCACCGGCGGCGGCGAGCTGCTGCACCTCAACCGCGGCCTGGTCAAGAACTCGTCCGGCTACGACTTCCGCCAGCTGATGATCGGCTCCGAAGGCACCCTGGGCATCGTGGTCGAGGCCGTCCTGCGCCTGACCGATCCGCCTCCGCCGACCAACGTGATGCTGCTGGCGCTGCCCTCGTTCGAGGTGCTGATGCAGGTGTTCGCCGAGTTCCGCGGCCGCCTGCGCCTGGAGGCGTTCGAATTCTTCACCGACCGCGCCCTGGCCCATGTCCTGGCCCACGGCGCGCAGAAGCCGCTGGAAGACGAGTACCCGTTCTACGTGGTCACCGAATTCGCCAGCAACGACGAGGCCACCGAGGCCGCGGCCATGGCCGCGTTCGAGCACTGCATGGAGCAGGGCTGGGTGGCCGACGGCGTGATCAGCCAGTCCGAGGCGCAGGCGCAGCAGATCTGGCGCCTGCGCGAGGGCATCACCGAATCCGTGGCCAGGTACAAGCCCTACAAGAACGACGTCTCGGTAAGGGTTTCGGCCATGCCGGCCTTCCTGCGGCAGGCCGAGGCCCTGCTGGGCGAGGCCTATCCGCATTTCGACGTGGTCTGGTTCGGCCATATCGGCGACGGCAACCTGCACATCAACGTGCTCAAGCCGGACGACACCTCCGACGCGGACTTCGTGGCCCAGTGCGAGCACGTGACCAAGCTGCTGGCGCAGGCGCTGCAGGAACATGGCGGCAGCATTTCCGCCGAGCACGGCATCGGCCTGGTCAAGAAGCCCTACCTGGGCAGCACCCGCAGCGAGGCCGAGATCGCGCTGATGCGGGGGGTCAAGCAGGTGTTCGATCCCAACGGGATCCTCAACCCCGGCAAGCTGTTCGACAGCTGAGCGGCAGTGCGGCGAAGGTGCACGGAGCCCGGGTGGCAGGGTAGTCTTCACGGATCTTTCACCAATCCTGGCCTGTCCCCATGAAGCACCTCGTCCTGCCTGCCGCCGCCGTCCTGCTGGCCTTCGCCCTGCCGTCGCAGGCCTCCAGCTTTGCCGGCACTTCCGCCGGTGCCTCCTCGGCCGGCACCTCGGCGTCCTCCGGCAGCACCTCCGGCGACGACAAGCTGGTCCAGGCCGCGCGCGAGGACGCCGCCGGCTTCGTCGCCAGCGAAGGCCAGGTGCGCAGCGCCCGCTTCGAGGCCGCCCTGCGCGTGCTGCGCGAACGCGACGCCGCCGCCCGCCAGGCTAGTGACCTGGAGCTGGCGCGGAAGATCCTCGCCGCCGAATGATCCGCCTCCCGGCGCTGGCGGCCCTCCTGCTGGCCAGCGCCACGGTCGCCGCCGCGCCGCGCTTCGGGCTTCCCGCCGGACTCGGCGCCGCCGACGCAGCCGCGACGCAGGTCCTGGTCGCGGCCGCCCAGGCGCGGCTGCCGCCCTCCTGGGCCCAGGCCCTCGATCGCCCGGTCGCGCTGGAATGGCGCGACGACCTTCCCGAAGGCGTGCATGGTCGCGCCCGGCAGTGGCGCATCCTGCTCAGGCGGGAACTGCTGGACGACTGGAAGCAGCGGCAGGGCACGGCCGCCCCTGAAGCGGAAGCCCCCGCGTTGGCGGCGCTGCTGCACGAACTGGCGCACCTGTACGACCGCACCGCTTCCGGCGGCATGTCGCGGGATCCGCGCCTGCTCGGCCTGGCTGGCTGGCAGAAGTCCGCGGTGCGGCCCGGCCGCCGCGCCCGCAACGATTTCCGCGACCGCAGCCCCGATCCGTACGAACTGGCCTCGCCGCGCGAGTACGTGGCGGTCAACCTCGAGCATTACCTGCTGGACCCGGACTATGCCTGCCGGCGTCCGGCGCTGGCGGCGTACTTCGACGCGCGTTTCGGCACCGCCCCGGCGCGCCCTCCGGCCTGCGCGGAAGGGCTGGCCTTCGTCCAGGATCCGGCGGCCGGCGCCGAGCCGCTGCGCCTGCTGGATCCCCGGCGGGTCTACGCGGTCGACTACCTGCTGGCCGGCGACGGCGCGGGCATGGCCAGCCGCTGGGGCCACGCCATGCTGCGCCTGGTGGTATGCGCGCCCGGGCGCGAACCCGGGCCGGACTGCCGGCTGGACCTGCAACACCACCTGGTGCTGTCGTTCCGCGCCTTCGTCGACGACCTGCAGATCTCCAGCTGGAGCGGCCTGACCGGTCGCTATCCCTCGCGCCTGTTCGCGCTGCCGCTTGGGCAGGTGGTCGACGAGTACACCCGGGTGGAGCTGCGCGACCTGCACGCGATCCCGCTGGCACTGTCGCCCGAAGAGGTGGCGGCGGTTGCCACGCGCGCGGCGCAGCTGCACTGGAGCTACGACGGCCGCTACCTCTTCGCCAGCAACAACTGCGCGGTGGAAACCTGGAAGCTGCTGCACGACGCGGTGCCGCGCCTGGCGGCGCTGCCGCTGCGCTCGCTATTCCCCAACGGCCTGGCGCGAAGGTTGCGCCGGCACGGGGTGGTCGATGCCGCGGCGGTGCCCGTGGATGCGGCGGAAAGGGTGCGGCTTGGCTTCCACTTCGAGGCGGCCAGCACCATTACGAATCGATGTACGCGGTCGCCCGTGCCGCCCTTGGCCTGCAGGCCGGCAGCGCCCGCGACTGGATCGCGCTGCCGCCGGCGCGGCGCAGGCCGGCGCTGGAGCAGGCGGGGCTGAAGGCTGCCGCGGCCCTGCTGGTGCTGGAGTCGGCCGCGCTGCGGCGCGAGGAGGCCCTGGCCCGCGACGCGCTCAAGCGCCGCTGGATGGGGCGCATCGCCGCCGCCGACAGTGGCGTGGCCGGGGACGTGCAACTGTTCCTCGAGGTGGGCGATGCCTTCAGCCGCCCGGCCGCCTGGCTGGAGGATGTGGAGGGCTACGGACTGCCGCAGTGGGCCGAACGCGAGCGTCTGGAGGCCACCGCGGTCGCCTCCGCGGAAGGCCGCCGGAGCCATGCCCGCGAGCTGGAAGCGCGCATCCGCGCATTGCTGCCTGCCACGCGGCGTGAGGCGCTGGACGGCACGGAGTCGAACCTGGCGCTGCTGGGCGAGCGCCTGCGTCGGTTGGCGCGGGAGGAAGGAGGGTTGCAGGCCGCGCAGTAGACGGGTCGCCCGGACAAGGCCGCGGCCCCATCCGGGGTCGGCTGCATCCCGGGACGACGCGGACCCCCATGCGTGGTGTCCCGGATGCGCTCCGCTTATCCGGGCTACGCGAACGCCCTGGCCCGGTGAACGCGGGACCCGTGGCCGCCCTCGCGAATCACCAATCCCCAATCACCAATCCCGGATCACCAATGCCAAATCCCGCCATCCCGGCCGCATCCGCGGCCGGGATGGGCCACTCAGTCGGCGCGGCCGCCGAACTCGCCGGTGGTGGTGTTGACCAGGATCTTCTCGCCGTTGGCGATGTACTCCGGGACCATGATCTCGATGCCGGTGCTGAGCTTGGCCGGCTTCGGGCGCTTGGTCGCGGTGCCGCCCTTCAGTTCCGGCGGGGTCTCGACCACTTCCAGGGTCACGTGCTGCGGCAGCTGGATCGCCACCGGCTGCTCGTCGATCACCTGCACGTAGATGCCGGTCAGGCCGTCGGTGATGTAGCCCACCGCATCGCCCAGCGCGGCCGGGTCCAGGGTGTACGGGGTGTAGTCCTCGTCGTCGAGGAACACGAAGGCGTCGCCGTCCTTGTACGAGAAGCTGGCCTGGCGGCGCAGCAGCTCGACCTCGGTCAGCTGGTCGTCGGCGTCGAAGCTGGCGTCCAGCTTGGTGCCGCCGGGCACCGAGTACATGATGAAGCGGTAGCGGACGTTGCCGCCGCGGCCCTGCGGCGAGCTGCGCTCGATGTCGCGGATCTGGTAGACGCCGTTGTTGTACTCGACGACGTTGCCCTTCTTGATTTCGCTGGCTTTCATGGATGAAGTCCGGGATTGGAGATTCGGGATACGGGATTCGTTGTGCGGGCTGGGTTCTTCGTGATTCGACGATCGCGCCGGAGCGGGGAAGGCTCTGCTCTTGCTTCTCCCAATCCCCAATCCCGAATCCCCAATCCCCGCTCCTATTTCGGCGCCAGGCGGGTCGCGCCGTCGAGGCGGATGGTCTCTCCGTTGAGGTAGCGGGTGCGCAGGATGAAGGCGACGGTGTCGGCGAACTCGGCCGGCTGGCCCAGGCGGGCCGGGAAGGGGATGGTCGCCGCCAGCGACTGCTGCACCGATTCGGGCATGCCGTCGACCATCGGGGTCCAGAAAACGCCCGGGGCCACGGTCATGACGCGGATGCCGAAGCGCGCCAGTTCGCGCGCCATCGGCAGGGTCATGCCGACCACGCCGCCCTTGGAGGCCGAGTACGCGGCCTGGCCGATCTGGCCCTCGTAGGCGGCGACCGAGGCGGTGTTGACGATCACCCCGCGCTCGCCGTCCTCGCCCGGCGCGTTGTGCTGCATGAGCGCCGCCGCGGCCTTGGCCACGTTGAAGCTGCCGACCAGGTTGACCATCACGGTACGGGCGAAGCCGTCCAGCGGCATCGGGCCTTCCTTGCCGAGCACGCGGCCGGCGCCGAGGATGCCGGCGCAGTTGACCGCAACGTTCAGGCCGCCGAGGAAGTCGCGCGCGGCCGCCAGGGTCGCGGCGACGCCGGCCTCGTCGGTGACGTCGGTGCGGAAGTAGCGCGCGTTGTCGGCGCCCAGCGCCTCGACCGCGGCGGCGCCCTTGTCGTCGTTGACGTCGAGCAGGGCGACCTTGCCGCCATCGGCGACGATGCGCTGGGCCACGGCCAGGCCCAGGCCGGAGACGCCGCCGGTGACCACGGCGCGGACGGTATCTGGCTGCATCGGAAGGTTTCCGGTGTAAGGGTCGTCCATTGTAGGCGGAGCCCCCGGCGCAGCGGCAGGGGGCTCCGCCCGACCCGGTCACTCGGGGTCGTAGTCCAGGTTGGAGGCCAGCCAGCGCTCGACCTGCGCCTTGTCGACGCCCTTGCGGCGGGCGTAGTCGGCGACCTGGTCCTTGCCGACGCGGCCGACCACGAAGTACTGGCTGCGCGGATGGCTGAAGTAGTAGCCCGACACCGCTGCGGTCGGCAGCATGGCGAAGCTGCTGGTCAGCGACATGCCGGCATTGGCCGGCGCGTCCAGCAGGCGGAACAGGGTGGCCTTCTCGCTGTGATCCGGGCAGGCCGGGTAGCCCGGGGCCGGACGGATGCCGCGGTACTGCTCGGCGATCAGGGCCTCGTTGTCCAAGGCCTCGTCTGCGGCGTAGCCCCAGAACTCCCTGCGGACGCGCTGGTGCAGGCGCTCGGCCAGGGCCTCGGCCAGGCGGTCGGCCAGCGACTTGAGCAGGATCGCGTTGTAGTCGTCGTGCTCGGCCTCGAAGCGGGCGACGTGCTCGTCGATGCCGATGCCGGCGGTCACGGCGAAGGCGCCGATCCAGTCCTGCACCCCGCTGCCGTGCGGGGCGATGAAGTCGGCCAGGCAGAAGTCCGGGCGGTCGGCCGGCTTGTCCACCTGCTGGCGCAGGAAGTGCAGGGTGGCAGGGCCTCCGGCGTGCTGCAGCACCACGTCGTCGCCGTGGCTGGCGGCCGGCCAGATGCCGTAGACAGCGCGCGCGGTCAGCCACTTCTCCGCGACGATGCGCTTGAGCATCGCCTGCGCGTCGCGGAACAGTTCGCTGGCCTGGCCGCCGACCACCGCGTCCTGCAGGATCGCCGGGTACTTGCCGGCCAGTTCCCAGGCCTGGAAGAACGGCGTCCAGTCGATGTAGGGCAGCAGGTCTTCCAGCGGCCAGTCGAAGGCGTGCACGCCGGACTGGTTGGGCTGCGGCGGGAGGTAGGCGTCCCAGCCGCCATCGAAGCGCTGGCCACGTGCCTTTTCCAGCGGGACCAGGCGCTTGGCGTCGCCGCGGTTGGCGTGGCGGGCGCGGATCTCGGCATAGTCGGCCTCGTTGGCCGCGACGAAGCCCTGGCGCAGCTCGGGCGAGATCAGCGACTGGGCCACGCCCACCGCGCGCGAGGCGTCCTTCACCCAGACCACGGGGGCCTTGTAGTGCGGATCGATCTTCAGCGCGGTGTGCGCGCGCGAGGTGGTGGCGCCGCCGATCATCAGCGGGGTGTCGAAGCCCTGGCGCTGCAGTTCGCGCGCCACGTGGCTCATCTCCTCCAGCGAGGGCGTGATCAGGCCGGACAGGCCGACCAGGTCGGCCTGGTGCTCACGCGCGGCGTCCAGGATCTTCTGCGCCGGCACCATCACCCCGAGGTCGATCACCTCGAAGTTGTTGCACGCCAGCACCACCCCGACGATGTTCTTGCCGATGTCGTGCACGTCGCCCTTGACCGTGGCCATGACGATGCGGCCGTTGTTCTTGCCGGCGTCGCCGGTGCGCAGCTTCTCCGCCTCGATGTAGGGCAGCAGGTAGGCCACGGCCTTCTTCATCACGCGCGCGGACTTCACCACCTGCGGCAGGAACATCTTGCCGGCGCCGAACAGGTCGCCGACCACGTTCATGCCGTCCATCAGCGGGCCTTCGATCACGTCCAGCGGGCGCGCGGCCTGCTGGCGGGCCTCCTCGGTGTCCTCGTCGACGAAGGCGTCGATGCCGTGGACCAGGGCATGGGCCAGGCGTTCGTTGACCGGCTTCTGCCGCCAGGCCAGGTCCTCGACCTTCTTCTCGCCCTTCCTGCCCTTGTAGCGCTCGGCGATCTCCAGCAGGCGCTCGGTGGCGTCGCGGCGGCGGTTGAGGACCACGTCCTCGACCCGCTCGCGCAGCTCCGGGTCCAGGTCGTCGTACACCGGCAGCGCGCCGGCGTTGACGATGCCCATGTCCATGCCGGCCCTGATCGCGTGGTACAGGAACACCGAGTGGATCGCGCCGCGCACGGTCTCGTTGCCGCGGAAGGAGAACGACACGTTGGACACGCCGCCGGACACGTGGCAGTGCGGCAGGGTCTGGCGGATGATGCGGGTGGCCTCGATGAAGTCCACCGCGTAGTTGTCGTGCTCCTCGATGCCGGTGGCGATCGCGAAGATGTTGGGATCGAAGATGATGTCCTCGGGCGGGAACCCGACCTCGTCCACCAGGATGCGGTAGGCGCGGGTGCAGATCTCCACCTTGCGCGCGCAGGTGTCGGCCTGGCCCTGTTCGTCGAAGGCCATCACCACCACCGCCGCGCCGTAGCGCAGTACCTTGCGGGCGTGCTCGACGAACACGTCCTTGCCTTCCTTGAGCGAGATCGAATTGACCACGCCCTTGCCCTGCAGGCACTTCAGGCCGGCCTCGATCACGCTCCACTTCGAGCTGTCGACCATCACCGGGATGCGGGCGATGTCCGGCTCGGCGGCGATCAGGTTGAGGAACCTGGTCATCGCCTTCTCCGAATCGATCAGGCCCTCGTCCATGTTCACGTCGAGGATCTGCGCCCCGTTCTCCACCTGCTGGCGCGCGACTTCCACCGCCTCGGCGTAGCGCTCCTCCTTGATCAGCTTGCGGAACTGCGCGCTGCCGGTGACGTTGGTGCGCTCGCCGATGTTGACGAACAGCAGCTCCGGGGTGATGACCAGCGGTTCCAGGCCGGACAGGCGGGTATGGCGGGGGACGGTGCTCATGCGGCCTGCTCCAGGGCGGCGGCGGGAACACGCGGCGCCACCCCACTCACGGCCTCGGCGATCGCACGGATATGGTCCGGGGTGGTGCCGCAACAGCCACCGACCAGGTTGAGCAGCCCGGCCTCGGCGAACTCGCGCAGGGTCGCGGCCATCTCTTCCGGTGTCTCGTCGTAGCCGCCGAAGGCGTTGGGCAGGCCGGCATTGGGATGGGCGCTGACGTAGTACGGCGAGACCTGGGCCAGGGCCTCGATGTGCGGGCGCAGGTCCCGCGCGCCCAGTGCGCAGTTCAGGCCGATCGACAGCGGCCGCGCATGGGCCAGCGAGGTGTGGAAGGCCTCCGCGGTCTGCCCGGACAGGGTGCGCCCGGAAGCGTCGGTGATCGTGCCGGAGATCATCACCGGCAGGCGCGCGCCGCGGGCCTCGAACGCTTCCTCGACCGCGAACAGCGCCGCCTTGGCGTTGAGCGTGTCGAAGATGGTCTCGACCATGATGGGGTCGGCGCCGCCGTCGACCAGGCCCTCGACCGCCTCGCGGTAGGTGGCGCGCAGCTCGTCGAAGCTGGTGTTGCGGAAGCCGGGATCGTTGACGTCCGGGCTGATCGAGGCGGTGCGGCTGGTCGGGCCGAGCACGCCGATCACGAAGCGCGGCCGGCCCGTGGCCTTCTCCACCTCGTCGCAGGCCTTGCGCGCCAGGGCCGCGCCAGCCTTGTTGAGCTCGTAGACCAGGTGCTCGAGGTGGTAGTCGGCCTGGCTGACCGAGGTGGCGTTGAAGGTGTTGGTCTCGACCAGGTCGGCGCCGGCCTCAAGGTAGGCGCGGTGGATGCCTTCGATGACCTCGGGACGGGTGAGCAGCAGCAGGTCGTTGTTGCCCTTGAGGTCGTGGCCGCAGCCCGGGCCGTGGCCCTCGTGCGCGGGATGGTGCTGGCGGTCGTAGCCCTCGGCGAAGCGCTCGCCGCGGTAGTCGGCCTCGCCAAGGCCATGGCGCTGGATCATCGTGCCCATCGCGCCGTCGATGACCAGGATGCGTTCGCGCAAGCCGCGCTCGAGCAGGGCGACTCGTTCGGGATGCAGCCAGGGGAGGGAGCGGGACATGGCAGGTCTCAGGGTTTTTGGGCGATTAGCGAGATCACCTCGAAATGCGGGGGGCGACGTTCGCGGGTCACCGTCTCCAGGCTGGTGACCACCAGCCCGGATTTCTCGGCGAACCGGCGCAGTTCCTTGGCGGTGAAACCGAGGTTGACGTGGCCGTAGGTCTCGACCACCGCCTTGTGTTCGTGGCGCGCCAGGCTGGTCAGCAGCAGGCGGCCACCCTTGCGCAGCACGCGCGCGGCTTCGGCCACCGCCACCGCAGGGCGGTCGGCATAGGTGAGGGCGTGCATCAGCACCACCAGGTCGAAGCTGGCCGGATCGAAGGGCAGGGCGTGCATGTCACCCTCGCGCACCTCGACGTTCTCCAGCCGGCGCAGGCGCTCGCTGGCGGCGGCGACCACGCGGGCGCTGGTGTCGACGCAGACGTAGCGGTGCGAGTGCGGGGCCAGCAGCTCGGCCAGCACGCCGTCGCCGGAGGCGATGTCCAGCACGTCGCCGGTGTGCAGCAGCGGCAGCGCGCTGCGCGCCAGGGCCTCCCAGGTGCGGCGGGGGAGTAGTGGCGCTCCATGCCGCCGGCCACGCTGTCGGCCCGGTTCTGGTCGGCCGCGCGCGCCGCCAGCACCGCCGGCAGGCGTTCGGCGTCCTGGCGCAGCAGCGGATCGTCGCTGCCGGTGCTCAGGGCCTGCCACAATGCGCGCTGCGCCGGGTCCAGCGAGGCATGGTCGAAACGGTAGTAGGCCGACACGCCGGCGCGGCGGTCGCGCACCAGGCCGGCTTCCTTGAGCCTGGCCAGGTGGGTGGACACGCGCGGCTGCGCCAGGCGGGTAATGGCGGAAAGCTCGGCCACCGTGAGTTCTTCCAGTTCCAGCAAGGCCAGCAGGCGTACCCGGGTGGCGTCGGCGAAGACCTTCAGCCGGGTCGACCAGTCCTCCAGATCCATTGAATATCTTCCTATCGCGATATAGCGATATTGTCGGCTCCGGGCCGACGCCGGTCAACCGCATACGCCAGCGAATGGCGTAGTGGTTACAATCGCGACAGACATAGACCGGAGGGGTCCCCGTGGATTTCAGCTTCACCGAAGAACAACTGATGCTGCAGGACGTGGCGCGCCGCATTGCCCAGGAAGTGATCGCGCCGAGCGCCGAGCATTTCGACCGCACCGGCGAGTTCCCCCTGGAGAACATCCGCCTGCTCGGCGAGAACGGCCTGATGGGCATCGAGGTGCCGGCCGAGTACGGCGGCGCCGGCATGGACCCGGTGGCCTACGCGCTGGCCATGATCGAGATCGCCGCCGGTGACGCCGCGCATTCGACGATCATGTCGGTGAACAACTCGCTGTTCTGCACCGGCATCCTCAAGAACGGCAACGAGGAGCAGAAGCAGCTCTACGTGCGCGCCATCGCCGAGGGCCGCGAGATCGGCGCCTTCGCCCTGACCGAGCCGCAGTCCGGCTCCGATGCCTCGAACATGCGCTGCCGCGCCGTGCGCCAGGCCGATGGCACCTACGTCATCAACGGCAAGAAGAGCTGGATCACCTCCGGCCCGGTCGCCCGCTACATCATCCTGTTCGCGGTCACCGACCCGGAGCAGGGCTCGCGCGGCATCACCGCCTTCATGGTCGACACCAGCCGCGAGGGCTTCCACCGCGGCAAGACCGAGCCGAAGCTGGGCATCCGCGCCTCGGCCACCTGCGAGATCGAGTTCGCCGACTACGTGGCACGTCCGGAAGAGGTCGTCGGCGTCGAGGGCCAGGGCTTCAAGATCGCCATGAGCGTGCTGGACGCCGGCCGCATCGGCATCGCCTCGCAGGCCATCGGTATTGCCAGGGCCGCCTACGAGAAGACCATCGAGTACGTGAAGGAGCGCAAGGCCTTCGGCGCGGCGATCGGCACCTTCCAGATGACCCAGGCCAAGATCGCCGACATGAAGTGCAAGCTGGACTCGGCGCTGCTGCTGACCCTGCGCGCGGCCTGGCTCAAGGGCCAGGGCAAGTCGTTCTCGGCCGAGGCCTCGATGGCCAAGCTGGTCGCTTCCGAGGCGGCGATGTGGATCACCCACCAGGCGGTGCAGATCCACGGTGGCATGGGCTATTCGAAGGAAATGCCGCTGGAGCGGTACTTCCGCGACGCCAAGATCACCGAGATCTACGAGGGCACCTCGGAGATCCAGCGCCTGGTCATCGCGCGCAGCGAGACCGGCCTGCGCTGATCCACGGCCAGAGACGCGACACCCAGGGGGGCCGGGCAACCGGCCCCTTTGCTTTGCACGGATGGCCCGCGTGCTTCCGCGCGGCGTCCGGATCGCTTCAAATGGCAGGCCGAGGGGCAGGAAGGACGATGGGGCAGCCCGACGCAAACGCAGCAGCACCGCGCCGTACCGGGCGCGCACTGGCGTGCCTGCGCTGGGGCCTGGCCACCGTGCTCGTCGCCATGCTGGTGCTGGACCTGGCTTGCCCGCCGCCGCTGCCCGGCGCGGACGGCACCGCCACCGTGGTCACCGCCGCCGACGGCACGCCGCTGCCCGCCTTCGCCGACCGCGACGGCGTGTGGCGCCATCCGGCGACGGTGGAGTCGGTTTCGCCGCTGTACCTGGACGCGCTGCTGCCCTACGAGGACCGCTGGTTCCGCCTGCATCCGGGCATCAACCCGGTGGCCCTGCTCCGGGCCGGCTGGCAGTGGCTGCGCAGCGGCCGCATCGTGTCCGGGGGCTCGACCCTCAGCATGCAGGTCGCCCGCATCATCGACGGACACGACACCCGCAGCGGCCTGGGCAAGCTGCGGCAGATGGCGCGCGCGCTGCAGCTGGAGGCGCGGCTGTCCAAGGACCAGATCCTGCAGCTCTACCTGGAGCGGGCGCCGTTCGGCGGTACCATCGAGGGCGTGGAGGCGGCCAGCTGGGCCTACCTGGGCAAGCCGGCCTCGGCACGGTCGCCGGCCGAGGCCGCGCTGCTGGCGGTGCTGCCGCAGGCGCCCAGCCGGCTGCGCCCGGACCGCCATCCGGAAGCCGCGCGGGCGGCACGCGACAAGGTCCTGGCGCGGATGCAGGCGCTGGGGCGCTGGACGCCGCAGCAGGTCGAGGATGCGAAAATCGAGCCGGTGGTCGCGCGCTCCTTGCGGGTGCCGCAGCATGCGGCCCTGCTGGCGCAGCGGCTGCGCCAGCAGCATCCGCGCGCCCGCCGGCTGGTCACCACGGTCGATGCCAACCTGCAGCGCGCCCTGGAGGAGCGGGTGGGGGCGTACTTCGCGTCGCTGCCGCCACGTACCTCGGCCGCGCTGCTGGTGGTGGACAACGCCAGCCTCGCGACCCTGGCCTACATCGGTTCGGCCGCCTTCGGCGACGACCAGCGCCTGGGCCACGTGGACATGGTCCGCGCCTGGCGCTCGCCCGGCTCCACGCTCAAGCCGTTCCTGTACGGCATGGCCCTGGACCAGGGCCTGATCCATTCGGAAAGCCTGCTGGTGGATGCGCCGCAGGACTTCGGCGGCTACCGTCCGGGCAACTTCGGCGAGGCGTTCAATGGTCCGGTCGGCGCCGCGGCGGCGCTGCGGCTGTCGCTCAACGTGCCGGCAGTGGACCTGCTGGATCGGGTCGGGCCGGCGCGCTTCGCCGCGCGCCTGGAGCACGCCGGCCTGCCGTTGCGGTTCCCGCGCGGTACGCGTCCGGGGCTGCCGCTGGTCCTGGGTGGCACCTCGGCGCGGCTGGAGGACCTGGTCGGCGCCTATGTGGCGCTGCAGCGCGGGGGCGTCGCCGGGCAGGTGCGGTACCTGGAGGACGATCCCCTCGTGCAGCGCCGGCTGCTGTCCCCGGGCGCGGCGTGGATCGTGCGCGAGGTCCTGCAGGCGTCGCCCCGGCCGGGCCTCGCCAGCGGTGCCTTCGGCTCGCGAACCCCGCCGGTGGCCTGGAAGACCGGCACCAGCTACGGCTTCCGTGACGCCTG
Organism: Pseudoxanthomonas suwonensis; assembly: GCF_010093235.1. Taxonomy (GTDB): domain Bacteria; phylum Pseudomonadota; class Gammaproteobacteria; order Xanthomonadales; family Xanthomonadaceae; genus Pseudoxanthomonas; species Pseudoxanthomonas suwonensis. Next base: position 30,316 of record NZ_PDWP01000020.1, read on the forward strand.
GGCGATCGGCGGCACCCGCCGCTACACCGTCGGCGTGTGGGTCGGGCGTCCGGACGGGACGCCGCTGCCGGGGCAGTACGGCGCGGTCACCGCGCTGCCGCTGCTGCTGGACACCATCGATGGCCTGCCGCACCAGCCCGGCGACGCCGATCCGCTGCCGAGGCCCGCGTCGGTCGATGCGGTGGAGGCGTGCTGGCCGTTGGGGCTGGCCGCCGCCGACACCCCGGCGCCGCTGTGCCAGCGCCGCCTGCGCGCCTGGAGCCTGGATGGCGTGGTGCCGCCGACCTTCCCCGAGCGCCAGGCCCGGTTGTGGAGTCCGGGGCGAGAGCGCTTCCAGGTCGACGCGCGCACCGGCATGCGCCTGTCCGCATCCTGCCGGCTGGAACATCCGGTGCGCGAGGCCGAGATCGCGCGCTGGCCGGCGCTGGTGTCGCCCTGGCTGACCACGGTCCAGCGCCGGGCCTCGACCCTGCCGCCACTGGCGCCGGATTGCGCCGACGATGGCCGCGAGGCGGCCGCGACCCTGCACGTGGACGGCATCGCCGACCGCGCCACCCTCGTGCCCGCGCCCGGCGGCGAGGGGCGGCTGACGCTGCAGGTGCGCGCGCTGGGCACGGACGCGCCGGTGCAGTGGCTGCTGGATGGACGCTGGATCGCGCGTACCGAGGGCGGGCGCCCGTTCCTGTACGACTACGCCGGCGCCGGGGCGGGCAGGCACGTGCTGTCGGCGCTGGCCGACAACGGCGCCTGGGCGCAGGTGCGGTTCCGCGTGGCCGCCACCGGTGGGCGCGGCGGTACCGCGCCGGATGCGGACGGGCCCGGCGCGGGGCAGGGCGCGGGCCACTGAGCCCCCGGCCGGGACTCAGGCCGGCAGGTGCTCCAGCACGTAGTCGGCCGAGGACACCTTGAACTCGCCCGGCGCCTCGACGAACAGCTGGCGGACCACGCCGTTTTCGGCATACAGCGCGAAGCGCTTCGCCCGGATGCCCATGCCGTAGCCGCTGGCGTCCATCTCCATGCCCAGGGCGCGGGTCAGGTCGGCATTGCCGTCGGAGACCAGCTGCAGGCCGTCCGGCGCATCCAGGGTGCGGCCCCAGGCCTGCATCACGAACGGATCGTTGACTGCCATGCAGATCACGTCGACGCCGCGGGCGCGGAAATCGTCGAAGCGCTTGATGAAGCCCGGCAGGTGCTTTTCCGAGCAGGTCGGGGTGAACGCGCCCGGCACGGCGAACAGCACCACCTTGCGTGCCTCGAACAGGGTGGGGGTGTCCACGTTCTCCACGCCTTCGCGGATGCGCTTGAGCACGACTTCGGGGATGGGATCGCCGATCTTGATGGCCATGTGGGGTTCCTTGCGCGGTGCGCGTGCGTTGGCTGAACGCAGTCTAGCCGCTGCCGCGCCTGCCGTCCGTGGAGGGGTGTTGAAAGACCGCGGGGCGCTCCCATCTTGCGGGCATGGCCGCCCGGCGGCCCCGACAAAGGAGAGTGACCGACATGAGCATCGTCCGTTACAACGCCCTCAACAGCCTGCCTGGCCGCAACCTGCAGGAGGAGTTCAAGCAGGTCTTCGAACGCTTCTTCGGCGATACGCTCGCCGACCAGTCCGACGTGGTGACCAGCCAGTGGGCACCGCGGGTGGACATCAGGGAAGAGAGCGACCGCTTCGTCATCCTCGCCGACATCCCGGGCGTGGACCCGAAGGACATCGAGGTGCAGATGGACCGCGGCATGCTCACCCTCAAGGGCGAGCGCGCCAGCGAACAGAAGGAGGAGAACGAGCGCTACACCCGGCGCGAGCGCCAGTGGGGCAGCTTCTACCGCCGCTTCGCCCTGCCGGACAGCGCCGATCCGGATGGCATCACCGCCACCGGCCGCAACGGCGTGCTGCGCATCGACATCCCCAAGCGTCCCGAGACCACGCCGCGCCGCATCGAGGTGAACTGAGCCGCGGACCGGCTGTCCGCCTGCGCGGACGGCCGGAACTGGAAGCGGTGTCGCGTCGCCGCGCGACGGCGCGGTGGCGGCAGGCCTTAGAATCCCGGCCCGTGGCGTTCGCGCCGCGGGCCGTCGTGTTTCCAGCCCCGGGCCATGGCCGGGGCGTCAGCAGGGTATTTGCATGGAGTTCAAGGATTACTACGCGATCCTCGGGGTCGAGCCGGGCGCCGGCGAGGCCGAGATCCGCTCGGCCTATCGCAGGCTGGCGCGCAAGTACCACCCGGACGTGAGCAAGGAGCCCGACGCCGAGGAGAAGTTCAAGGCTGTCGGCGAGGCCTACGAGGCGCTGCGCGACCCGCAGAAGCGGGCGGCCTACGACCAGCTGCGCGCGCGCGGCTACCGCCCCGGCCAGGAGTTCCATCCGCCGCCGGGCGGCTTCGACGGCGCGGGCTTCGACTTCGACGAGATCTTCGGCGACATCGGCGGACGCTCCGGTGGCGGCTTCAGCGACTTCTTCGAAAGCCTGTTCGCGCGCCAGCGCGGCGCCGGCGCGCGCGGTCCCGCCGGTGCGGGAACGCAGCCGCGGGGCGACACCCGGGCCAAGCTGGCGGTGCCGCTGGAAGCGGTCTACCGCGGCGACAGCGTGCGCATCACCCTCAACGGCCGGCAGCTGGACGTTCGCGTTCCCAGGGGCATCCGCGCCGGACAGTCGATCCGCCTGGCCGGCCAGGGCAACGGCGGCGGCAACCTGCTGCTGGAAGTGGAATACCAGGCCCATCCGCAGTTCGAGGTGGACGGCCGCAACATCCTCTATACGCTGCCGCTGCAGCCCTGGCAGGCGGCGCTGGGCACCACCGTCACCGTGCCGACCCTGGGTGGGCCGGTGGAGCTGAGGGTGCCGCCGGATTCGGATTCCGGGCGCAAGCTGCGCCTGCGCGGCCGCGGCTTGCCGGGCGAGCCGCAGGGCGACCAGATCGTCGAGCTGGAGGTGCAGGCGCCGGCGCCGGTAACCGAGGCCCAGCGCAAGGCATACCGCGAACTGGCGCGCGCGTTCGGGGAATGAAGACTTCGCGCCGCGTCGGGGACGCGGCGCCTGTGCGGATGGCGGGCCCGGGCCGGCGGGGCCGGCGCCGGGATGGCCTCAGGCCTGCTGGCCGGCCGGCGTGCCCAGCAGGCGGTTGATGAGCTCCGACAGCTCGGCCTCGGAGAAGGGCTTGGTCAGGTACGCGCGCGCGCCCTGGCGCATGCCCCACATGCGGTCGGTGTCCTGGTCCTTGGTCGTCACCAGGACCACCGGGATGTCGCGGGTCGAAGCCTCGCGCGACAGGGTGCGGGTGGCCTGGAACCCGTTGAGGTTGGGCATGACCACGTCCATCAGGATCAGGTCCGGCAGTTCGGCCTTGGCCACCTCCACGCCCGCGGCGCCGTCCTCGGCGGTGAGCGTCTGGTGGCCAAGCTTCTCGACGATCCTCTGGATGCCGAGCAGCTGCGAAGGCGAATCGTCCACGATCAGAATGCGGGCCATGCGGATTCCCCGTTGTTTTTACCCCTGCCGGCGAGTGTAGACGGTTGCAGGGCGTGGCAGAAGCCGCAAGGGGTCCCGCGTGCCCCAGGCGTGGCCATGGGCCGACCAGCGGCAACCCCGACGGGGGCGCCTGCGCCGGAGGTATGGCTAGAATCGGCCGGGACCGCAGCCGGCGGCCGCCGCCTCGGGGGAAGGGAATGGCAGGGTTCCGCATTCGCGCAGGCGCCGCCTGCATCCTGGCGCTGGGGCTGTCCCTGGCCTGTACATGGCCGTCCATGGCCGCCGCCGGAGGTCCTGGTGGCGCGCCTTGGGTATTCGGCAGCACCCCGGTCTGGCAGGACGAGTTCGACGGCGAGGGCGCGCCGGACCCGGAGCGCTGGAGCCATGACATCGGCGGCCACGGCTGGGGCAACAACGAGCTGCAGTACTACACCGACCAGCTGGCCAATGCCTTCGTCAGCGACGGGCTGCTGACCATCGTCGCCAGGCGGCAGCGCGCCGGGAAGCTGCGCTACACCTCCGCGCGCCTGGTCTCGCGCGGCAAGGGCGATTTCCGCTACGGCCGCATCGAGTTCCGTGCGCGCCTGCCGGTGGCCCGCGGTAGCTGGCCGGCGCTGTGGATGCTGCCCACCGACAACCGTTACGGCGACTGGCCGCGTTCGGGCGAGATCGACGTGATGGAGCACGTAGGCCACGATCGCGGCGTGGTCCACCAGACCGTGCACACCCAGGCCTACAACCACACGAAGCGGACCCAGCGCGCCGCACAGAAGCGGATCGATGACCTGGACGCGAAATTCCACCGCTACCGCGTGGACTGGACCCCGGACTACATCCACGGCTACATCGACGACGAGCGCGTGTTCGAGTTCGCCAACGAGGGCACCGGGCCCGACGCCTGGCCGTTCGACCAGCGCTTCCACCTGCTGATGAACCTGGCGGTGGGCGGCGACTGGGGCGGCGCCCAGGGCGTGGACAAGGACGCGTTCCCGGTGTGGATGGAGGTGGACTACGTCAGGGTCTATCCGCTGCTGGAACACTGAGCGGCGTCCGTTGTCCGGGCGATGCCCGCCCGGCATCGCGCGCAGTCCTGGCGGGGAGATGCCAAGGCTGAAAGGGCAGGCCCGATGGCCTGCGTGTGTGTCACGGGGCCACCGGAGGGGGAACAGTACCCCGGGGGCTGCGGTTCCGTTGGGGAGGACAGCCTATGAAGGGAAGGACCCTGTTTGGCGCCGTGCTGCTTGCGATGGCCATGCTTTGCCTGTCGGGCTGCCTGGCCACCGAGGCGCTGCGCGAGGGATCACGGTGGGAACGCATCGAGTCGGTCCTGGTTTCCGCGGATGGCACCAGCATCGCCATCGTCGGAGCCAAGCACGATTATGTGTTCACCAATGCGTCCGAACTGACCGCGTGCCTGGGGAGCGATCTCCATGGGCTGATGGAAGCCAGCATCTACGACTTCCATGTGGACCGGGAGAACGTCGTCACTGGTTCGCTGGTCCTGAGGATCAAAACGGTCGACGAGATCGCCGAGCCCAAGGCGGTAGCGCTGGGCTTCACCCGGGATTCGCATGAGCGCTGGTCCAGGGAGATCCGCCTGGAGGGAAAGCGCTACAAGCGGAACACCGGCGTTGCCCTGCACGAATCCCAGATGTTGAATCGGAGCTACTCGGTACAGGTCATGGAGGCACGACACCCCGCGCTGATGGCCCTGTCCCCGCTCACCGTGGCGGCCGACGGCGCAATCACGCTGTTCGCGCTCCCGGTCATGTTCCTGGCGTGGGGCATCACAGGGAAATGATTCGAGGGCCGTAGCGCACGGCATCGGGCGCTACGGCATGCCGCATGCCGTAGCCGCGGCGGCTCAGCCGATCCGCACCACCGTGCGGCCCAGGGACTGCCCGGCGAGCATGCGTGCGAACACCTGTGGCAGCCCGTCGAGGGTGACCTCGGCGGTGGCGATGGCGTCCAGCTGCGCGGGCTTCCACTCGTCCGCCAGCAGGGCCCAGATATCGTCGCGGATATCGCGCGCGGTGCCGGCCGAGCCGATGCCCAGCAGCGACACGCCGCGCAGGATGAAGGGCATCACCGTGAGCGCGTCCAGCGCCGGGGTCGCGGCCAGGCCGGCCGCGGCCACGTTGCCGTAGGGCGCCGTCTGCGCCAGCAGGCTGACCAGCATCGGGCCGCCAACATTGTCCAGCCCGCCGCCGAAGCGCACCGACTCGAGCGGACGTTTCGCCTCCAGTGCATCGCGGCCCAGCACCTCGCTCGCGCCCAGCGACCTGAGGTAGCCGGCCTGGTCGGCCTTGCCGCTGATCGCGTGGACCTCGTAGCCGGCCTTGCTGAAGATCGCCACGGCCATCGAGCCCACGCCGCCGGTGGCGCCGGTCACAGCGAGCGGACCCAGTTCCGGGCGCTGGCGGTTCTCGCGCATGCGGTAGAGGGCCAGCGCTGCGGTGAAGCCGGCGGTGCCCAGGATCATGCTCTGGCGCAGGTCCAGGCCACGCGGCAGCGGCACGACCCATTCGGCCGGCAGGCGCGCGTACGCCGAATAGCCGCCGTCTCGGGTCTCGCTGAGGCCGCAGCCGGTGACCAGCACCGGGTCGCCTTCGCGGAACTTCGGATCGGTCGAGGCGACCACGTGGCCGGCCACGTCGATCCCGCCGACCAGCGGGAAGCGGCGCAGGATCTTGCCCTTGCCGGTGCCGGCGAGCGCGTCCTTGTAGTTCACCGAGGACCAGGCGGCCTTGATGACCACCTCGCCCGGGGCCAGGTCGTCGAGCACGACCTGCTCCACGCCGCTGCGGTAACCGGCGTCGTCGTTATGGATGCGGAAGGCTGGGAAGGGGGCGGTCAGCGGCATTTCCATCTCCATCGTCCCGGTGGGTCGGGGAACCAGTCCCGCGGATTCTTGCTGCCTTGCCCCGTGAAAAGCAAAACGGCGCCGGGGAAACCACCATGTCGCTGGTGACGCCGGGCGCGCCGCCACCGCTGCGCCGGGGAAGCGCCAAGGCGCTGGCGACGCCCACGCGCCAGCGGCCCCTGCCGCATGCGCGGCGTCACTTCATTACGCTGCGCCGCTTCTCATCGATCCACTTGCTCGCCTGCGCCGGCTCGTAATCCCGCATCCACGCCAGCATTTCATCGATGTCGCTGCCATGCCACAGGTCCGCGCGCTGGGCCGGGTGCAGGAAGCGCTCCTCGACCATGCGGTCGATCATGCCGATCAGCGGGGCGTAGAAGCCTTCGATGTCCAGGAAGGCGCAGGGCTTGTTGCCGATGCCCAGCTGGCGCCAGGTCAGCATCTCGAAGATCTCCTCCATGGTGCCGAAGCCGCCGGGCAGGGCGACGAAGGCGTCGGAGAGCTCGAACATGCGCATCTTGCGTTCGTGCATGGAGCCCACGATCTCCAGCTCGGTCAGGCCGCGGTGGGCGACCTCCCAGTCGGCCAGCTGCTTGGGGATCACGCCGGTGACCTGGCCGCCGGCGGCCAGCACCGCGTTGGCGACGGTGCCCATCAGGCCGACGTTGCCGCCGCCATAGACCAGGCGCAGGCCTTCCTGGGCGATGCGGTCGCCGAGGGCGATGGCGCGCTCGGCATAGGCGGGCTTGGAGCCGGCATTGGAGCCGCAATAGACACAGATCGAACGCATGGATCAGTTCCGTTGTGGGGAGGGATGCGGAGTCGCGCCTGGCCGGATTCAATCGCTGCCGTGGCCGCGGCGCAGGTAGATCAGGGCGGCCAGCACGAGGAAGGCCACGCCCACGGCGCTGAACGCGGGGCGTCCGCCGTGGATGGCACCGATGATGAAGAGTACGCCGGCGGCGCCGTACAGCGCGGCGGTAACGCGTGGCGGGAGTGCCTTGTTTTCCATCGCTCAGCTCCTCGTCCTGCTGGAACCGGAAAAACGCGAAGCCGGGCAGTCGCCCGGCTTCCGTGCCGCGCCCCCAAGCGGAGCACGGCGTTTTTTTGCCATCGCCACCGGAGGGTGGCCGACGTCGTGCCGCAGCCCCCGCGAGGGGGAAGTCCGCGCCAACGGCGTGGAACGGTGGGATGGCATTGCGCATGCAGGCATCCGCCGCGCGGATGCCTGGATCCACAAGGCGAACCCTCAGTTCGCCTTGTGGATGGCGCGCTTGTCCACCGCCATGGCCGCGTCGTGCACGGCCTCGGACAGGGACGGGTGGGCGTGGCAGATGCGCGCCAGGTCCTCGGCCGAGCCGCTGAACTCCATGGTCAGCACGCCCTCGTGCACCAGCTCGGACACGTTCGGGCCGATCAGGTGCATGCCCAGCACGCGGTCGGTCTCGGCATGGGCGATGACCTTCACGAAGCCGGTCGGCTCGGCCATGGCCACGGCGCGGCCGACGGCGGCGAACGGGAAGGTGCCCGCCTTGTACGGCACGCCCTCGGCCTTGAGCTGCTGCTCGGTCTTGCCGACCCAGGCGATCTCCGGACCGGTGTAGATCACGTAGGGGATGGTGTCGAAGTTGACGTGGCCCGGCAGGCCGGCGATCAGCTCGGCCACGGCGATGCCTTCCTCGAAGCCCTTGTGCGCCAGCATCGGGCCGCGCACGCAGTCGCCGATCGCCCAGACGCCATCGACGCCGGTGTGGCAGTGCTCGTCCACCACGATCTGGCCGCGCTCGTTGACCTGCACGCCGGTGCCTTCGGCCAGCAGGCCCTTGGTGGCGGCGCGGCGGCCCACGGCCACCAGCAGCTTGTCCACGACCAGGGTCTGCTCGCCCTTGTCGTCGGCGAAGGTGATGGTGACTTCCTTCTTCTTGCCCTTGCCGGTGACCTCGGCCTTGGAGACCTTGGCGCCCAGCTTGATGTCCAGGCCCTGCTTCTTGAACTCGCGCGCGGCCAGCTTGGCGACCTCGGCGTCGGCGGCCGGCAGGAACTCCGGCATCGCCTCGAGGATGGTGACCTCGGCGCCCAGGCGCTTCCACACGCTGCCCAGCTCCAGGCCGATCACGCCGGCGCCGATCACGGCCAGGCGCTTCGGGACCTCGGTGAAGTCCAGCGCGCCGACGTTGTCGACGATGTTCTCGCCGTCGAACTTCGCGAACGGCAGTTCGATCGAATCCGAACCGGCGGCGATGATGACGTTGGTGCCCTTGAGCTCGACCTCCGAACCGTCGTGCTGCTTCACCTTGACCACGTTGCCGGCCTGCAGCTGGCCGAAGCCGTAGTAGGTGGCGACCTTGTTGGCCTTGAACAGCATGGCGATGCCGCCGGTGAACTGCTTCACGATGCCGTCCTTGCGGGCGATCATCTTCTCCACGTCGATCGCCGCATCCTTGAAGCTGATGCCGTGCTGGTCGAACTTGTGCAGCATGTTCTCGTACTGGTGCGACGAGTCCAGCAGCGCCTTGGAAGGGATGCAGCCCACGCGCAGGCAGGTGCCGCCCAGGGCCGGCTTGCCGTCCTTGCCCAGCGCGGCGTCGATGCAGGCGGTCTTCAGGCCCAGCTGCGCGGCGCGGATCGCGGCGTGGTAGCCGGCCGGGCCGGCACCGATGACGACGACGTCGAACTGTTCGCTCATTTCATTCGCTCTGTGATTCGGGATTGGTGATTAGTGATTCGAAAAGCGGGAGGCGGCGCGCAGCGGCGCCGCCGGTCCCGAATCCCGAATCCCGACTCTCGGCTCTTACAGACCGAACAGCATGCGGTTCGGGTTCTCGAGCTGGTTCTTGATGTCGACCAGGAACTGCACCGCGTCCTTGCCGTCGATGATGCGGTGGTCGTAGGACAGGGCGATGTACATCATCGGCGCGATCACGACCTGGCCGTTCTCGGCGATCGGGCGCTCCTTGATCGCGTGCATGCCCAGGATCGCGCTCTGCGGCGGATTGACGATCGGGGTCGACATCAGCGAACCGAAGGTGCCGCCGTTGGTGATGGTGAAGGTGCCGCCCTGGAGGTCGTCCAGGCCCAGCTTGCCCTCGCGCGCCTTCTTCGCGTACTCGGCGATGCCCTGCTCGATGTCGGCGAAGCCCATGCGCTCCACGTTGCGCAGGACCGGGGTGACCAGGCCCTTGTCGGTGGACACGGCGATCGAGATGTCCGAGTAGCCGTGGTAGATGATGTCGTCGCCGTCGACCGAGGCGTTGATGATCGGGAAGCGCTGCAGGGCGTTGGCGGCGGCCTTCACGAAGAAGCTCATGAAGCCCAGCTTGATGCCGTGGGTCTTCTGGAAGTCCTCGCCCAGCTGCTTGCGCGCGGCCGAGACCTTGGCCAGGTTGACCTCGTTGAACGAGGTCAGCATGGCGATGGAGTCCTTGGACTGCATCAGGCGCTCGGCGATGCGCTTGCGGATGCGGGTCATCGGCACGCGCTCTTCCGGGCGCGCGCCGCCGGCCTTGCCGGCGCCGCCGGTGCGGGCGTAGTTGAGGATGTCTTCCTTGGTCACCGCGCCACGGCGACCGGTGCCCTCGACCTGCGAGGCATCGACGCCTTCGCGGATCGCGGTGGCACGGGCGCCCGGGGGCAGCTCGGCGCCGCCGGCCTTGGCGGCCGGGGCCGGAGCAGCCGCCTTGGCCGGAGCCTCGGCCTTCGGGGCCTCGGCCTTGGGCTCTTCCGCCTTCTTCCCTTCCGCCGGGGCGGCCTCGGCCACCGCGCCTTCCTCGATGATCGCCAGCACCTGCTGGCTGGTCACGGTGTCGCCCTCGGAGAACTTGATCTCCTTCAGCACGCCGTCTACCGGCGAGGGGACTTCGAGCACGACCTTGTCGGTCTCCAGGTCCACCAGGTTCTCGTCGCGCTTGACCGAGTCACCGGCCTTCTTGTGCCAGCTGGCGATAGTGGCGTCGGAGACGGATTCGGGGAGGACCGGAACTTTGACTTCGGTGGCCATGGGGCGTCCTTGGGGCGTATGTCGGTAGGGCGGAAAGGCGGTGTTTTCTCGTGCCGTCGCTTATTCGGCGACGACCTGGCTGCCGGGCGGGTTGACCAGCGCGTCGGCGACCAGCTGCTGCTGCTCGGCCACATGGTCGGCGAAGTGGCCGACGGCGGGCGAGGGCGAGCGGCTGCGGCCGGCGTAGCTGAGCGCCTGGCCCTTGGCCAGGCACGCCTGCAGGTGGTGCTTGATCTGGTACCAGGCGCCCTGGTTCTGCGGTTCTTCCTGGCACCAGATGACGTCGGTGGCCTTGGTGTACTTCTGCTGCAGTTCGGCCGACAGCAGGGCGCGCGGGAACGGGTAGAGCTGCTCGACGCGGATGATGGCCACGTCGTCCTGGCCGCGCTTCTGCGCGTCCTCCAGCAGGTCGTAGTAGACCTTGCCCGAGCACAGCACCACGCGCTTGACCTTCTTCGGGTCGGCGGAGGCGTCCGGGATCAGGTGCTGGAACTCGCCGTTGGCCAGCTCGTCCAGGGTCGACACGGCCAGCTTGTGGCGCAGCAGCGACTTCGGCGACATGACCACCAGCGGCTTGCGGGTGGCCATCTTCATCTGCCGGCGCAGCATGTGGAAGCACTGGGCCGGGGTGGTCGGCACGCAGACCAGCATGTTCTCCAGCGCGCACAGCTGCAGGAAGCGCTCCAGGCGCGCGGAGCTGTGCTCCGGGCCCTGGCCTTCGTAGCCGTGCGGCAGCAGCAGGGTCAGGCCGGAGATGCGGCCCCACTTGGCCTCGCCGGCGGCGATGAACTGGTCGATCACGACCTGCGCGCCGTTGGCGAAGTCGCCGAACTGGGCTTCCCAGATGTCCAGGGTGTTCGGGTCGGTGGTGGAGAAGCCGTACTCGAACGCCATCACCGCCTCTTCGCTCAGCAGCGAGTCGATGATGGTGCAGCGCTCCGGGCTGTCGACCAGCTGGCGCAGCGGCAGGTAGTAGCTGTCGGTCTTCTGCTCGTGCAGGATCGCGTGGCGGTGGAAGAAGGTGCCGCGGCCGGCGTCCTGGCCGACCAGGCGCAGGCCATGGCCTTCGGCCAGCAGGGTGGCGTAGGCCAGGTTCTCGGCGAAGCCCCAGTCGCCCGGCAGCTCGCCGGCGCTCATCTTCGCGCGGTCCTCGTAGATCTTGGCCACGCGCGGATGCAGCGACACGCCCTGCGGGATGGTGTTGATCAGCTTGGCCAGCTGCTGCAGCGTGCCCTTCTTGACCCGGGTGTCGACCGGGTCGGAGAGCTTGCCCGACAGGTACCTGGACCAGTCGATGGTCAGCTCGTAGTCCTCGGGCTTGGACGGCGCCAGCTCGGTGGTGACCTCGCCGGCGTCGAGCTTGTTGCGGTAGCCGTCGACCAGCGCCTTGCCCTCGTCGGCGGCGATCACGCCGGCCTTCTCCAGCCTGCCGGCATACAGCTCGCGGGTGGTCGGGTGCTTGCGGATGGTCTGGTACATCACCGGCTGGGTCGCCGCCGGCTCGTCGGCCTCGTTGTGGCCGTGGCGGCGGTAGCAGACCAGGTCGATGACCACGTCCTTCTTGAACTTCTGGCGGAACTCGTAGGCCAGCTTGGCCACGAACACCACCGCTTCCGGGTCGTCGCCGTTCACGTGGAACACCGGGGCGCCGACCATCTTGGCCACGTCGGTGCAGTACAGGGTGGAACGGGCGTCTTCCTTGTTGCTGGTGGTGAAGCCGACCTGGTTGTTGACCACCACGTGCACGGTGCCGCCGACGGCGAAGCCGCGCGCCTGCGACATCTGGAACAGCTCCATCACCACGCCCTGGCCGGCGAAGGCCGCGTCGCCGTGGATCAGGATCGGCAGGACCTTGGAGCGCTCGGTGTCGCCGCGACGCTCCTGGCGCGAACGCGCGGAACCGGCGACCACCGGGTCGACGATCTCAAGGTGCGAGGGGTTGAAGGCCAGGGCCAGGTGGACCGGGTCGCCCGGGGTGGCGATGTCGGCCGAGAAGCCCATGTGGTACTTCACGTCGCCGGCGTGGGCCAGGGCGTCGTGCTCGAACTTGCCCTCGAACTCGTCGAACAGCTTGCGCGGGTTCTTGCCGAGGGTGTTGACCAGGACGTTCAGGCGGCCGCGGTGGGCCATGCCGATGACGATGTCCTTGACCTTGTCCACGCCGGACTGGCAGATCACGGTGTCAAGCAGCGGGATCAGCGATTCGCCGCCTTCCAGCGAGAAGCGCTTCTGGCCGACGTACTTGGTGTGCAGGTAGCGCTCCAGGCCCTCGGCGGCGGTCAGCCGTTCCAGCACGCGCTTGCGGGTCTCGGCGCTGAGGTTGTAGTCGCCGCCGGCCAGCTCCAGGCGCTGGTACAGCCACTGGCGCTGCTCGACCTCGGCCATGTGCATGAATTCGGCGCCGATCGAGCCGGTGTAGGTCGCCTTCAGGCGCGCCAGCAGGTCGCGCAGCTTCATCCGCGGCTGGCCGGCCAGGCCGCCGGTGCTGAACTCGGCGTCCAGGTCGCGCTCGGACAGGCTGTGGAACTCAAGGCCCAGGTCCGGCGGGTTCATCGGCGGGGTCAGGCCCAGCGGATCGAGCTTCGCGCCGAGGTGGCCGCGCGAGCGGTAGGCGGTGATCAGGCGGCCGACGTTGCGCTCGCGCTCGTCACCGGCGCCCTGCGCGGCAGGCGCGGCATTGGCGGCGTTGCGCGCGGCTTCGGCCACGTGGGCGATGACCGCCGAGTGCGGCACGTCTCCGGCTTCGCGTCCCTTGAACCCGTCGAAGTAGGCCTTCCACTTCGGGTCCACGCTGTCGGGGGAGACCAGGTACTGCTCGTACAGGTCCTCGATGAAGGCGGCATTGCTGCCGAGCTGCGAAGACTGCGCAAACTGCTTGAGTAGGTTGTCCACGATATGTCGCGTCTGGAGGAAGGGCGGTCGCGCCGCCGACCCCGGGACTGGCCCTTGGCCGGCCCGGAAAGCCGCAAAAGTATAACCCCCATTCAGCCGCGGGGGGCCTTAGCCAAAGGGCGCATTAACCTGACGGCGGCACCTGTCGAGGTGCGGTTCACCTTCGGCGCGGCCAAGCATCGCCAATGGAACGCAACGGTGTGATGAGGACACCCGCGCCGCACCGGCGCGATCAGCCCAGGGCGCGCAGCTCGGTGCAGGGCCGCGAGCGCGTCCACACCGGTTCGAAGGCCTGGGCCAGGCGGCGCGCCGCCGGCCGGTCCTCGATCCCGCCTTCGCCCTCGAAGCGCTGGCCCAGCGGGCGGAACAGGGCGCCGCCGGTGTCGTTGAAGGCGTAGGCGGACGGGTAGCGGCCGTCGACCGGATCGTCGGTCTGGCGGAGCTCGAACACGCTGGGCAGGCGCTGGGCCAGGGCCAGCAGGGGCGCATCCTCGCGCTGCGGTGTGGCCGCGTCCTGCAGGAGGATCCTCACCTGGCAGCGACCGCGGCGGGTGGCGAAGCGGCGGATGGCGTCGACCACGTCGCGACGGTCCAGCAGCCCGGGGTCGAGTGCCCGGCTGTAGATGGACAGTCCACGACGGGCATGGCCGGCCAGCGCCACCAGCACCGCTGCGGCGGCTTCTGCGTCCTCCACCGGGCTGGAGCCGGGCAGGCGCCGGACCATCAGCCGGTGGTCGATCCCGGCCTCGCTGAATACCGGCCCGCAGGGCACGAATCCGGCGCGGGCGTAGAACGGCAGGGCATGCAGCTGGGCGTGAAGGCTCACCTCGGGCCAGCCCCGGGCGCGGGCATGGGCCACCAGCGCCTCGAGCAGGGCCTCGCCGATGCCGCGGCCGCGGTAGGCCTCGAGCACCGCCATGCGCCCGATCCGCCGGTCCGGGGTCAGCCGCGCCGTGCCGACGGGCGTGCCGTCGGCGGTCCGGGCCAGCACGTGGGCGCTGACCGGATCCAGCGCATCGCGCTCCAGTTCCGCCGGTACGCCCTGGCCTTCGACGAATACCGTCGTGCGCACGGCATGCACGTCGGCATGCTCGCGGGCGTAGTCGGCCAGGGCGACGGCGGCAGGTGCCATCAGGCTTCGACCTCGTCCTCGCCGGCGTCGTCGCCGGCACCGCTGTCCAGTCCGTAGTGCCCGGCCTGGTACAGGGCGAAGCCGGCGTCGCGCGCGGCGGGGGACAGGGCCTGCCAGGTGGCCAGGTCCAGCACCGTGGCGTCGGCCAGGCGGCGGGCGTCGGCCTGCGGCACCACCAGGGTGCGGCCGCTGCAGTACAGGCTGGCGTCGCGGCCGTCGTGGCGACGGCGCCAGGCCAGGCGCGAGGCCGGGTGGCGGTGCAGGGCGCCGCCCTGGGCCAGTACTTCCTCCAAGCCCTCGCGCGGCAGCTCGTGGCCGGAGGGCATCACGTCGCCGGCCGCGCGATAGGTGGTGATGAAGCGGCCGAACCAGTCGCCCAGCCGGTCCGGGTCGTTCATGCGGATGGCGTTGAGCGCCTCGACCACGCGGTTCATGGCCGACACGTCGATCTCGTTGGGATCGGCCGGCAAGGCCAGGTCCTCGTCGTGGTAGCGGATCGCCTCGTCGGCATCCAGCAGCACCTCGTCCAGCCAGTCGCCCATCAGCTCGGCGGCCGACGGGGCGCGCATGCCGACCGAGAAGGTCAGGCACGGATCCTCGGCCACGCCGTGGTGCGGCACCAGCGGCGGCAGGTAGAGCATGTCGCCCGGGGCCAGCACCCAGTCATGGGTCGGGTTGAACTGGCGCAGCAGCTTGATCGCCGCGTCCTCGCGGAAGGACAGGTCCGGCGCCGGGCGGCCCATCGCCGCCGAGGCGTCGATCATCCAGCGCCGGTGGCCATGGGCCTGCAGCAGGAACACGTCGTAGTGGTCGACGTGTGCGCCGACCGAGCCGCCGGTGGCGGCGAAGCTGATCATGACGTCGTCGATGCGCCAGCGCGGCAGGAAGCGGAAGTGCTCCAGCAGCGCGGCCACGTCCGGGTCCCACTTGTCCACGTCCTGGACCAGCAGGGTCCAGTCATGGTCGGGCATGCCGGGGAAGTCCTCTTCCTGGAACGGGCCGTGGCGCACGTCCCAGGCGTCACTGGCACGGTCGTGGCTGATCAGGCGCGCCAGCACGCCTTCCTCGCAGGCCAGGCCGGCCAGGTCCTCGGGCATCACCGGGGTCTGGTAGCCGGGGAAGGCGTTGCGGATCAACAGGGGGCGCTTGTGCCAGTAGTCGCGCAGGAACGCCTGCGGCGACATGCCCAGCGGCTGGTTGCGGCTGGCGTCGACCTCGAAGGGCAGGGCGCGGGCGCGCGGGGCCGCCTTGGCGGACGTTGCGGACTTCTTGGTCTGGGCGGTCTTGCTGGGTTTCGTGGGGCGCTTGGAGGTCATGGGGCGATCTCGTCGTAGCCGCGGCCGAGGAACTGGAGCAGGCACCAGCCGTGCCCGAACGGGTCGGCCAGCCGTGCGATGCGCCCCCACGAGGCTTCGCGCACCTGGCCTTCGGCGCGGGCGCCGGCAGCGAGGGCGCGGGCCAGGGCCGCGTCCAGGTCATCGACCACGACATCCAGATGGAGTGGGGTCCAGTGTCGGTCGTAGTCGCGCCGCGCATCACCGGCGGCGATGGAGCCGGCCGGCTTGCGCAGCAGGTAGATGGGAGCCTGCGCGCCGAGCATCTCGATCCCGTCGTCGCCGAAGCGGCGCGCCGGCGACAGCCCGAAGGCATCCCGGTAGAAGGCTTCGGCGCGGGCCAGGTCGTCGACGTCGATGTTGATCAGCAGGTGCATGGCGTCGACTTTGCGGTGCGGGTGGGACGCCGCAGCGCGGGCGCGGTCGGGCAGTTGCGACGCGCGCAGGATATCGCAGGGAACCAGGCATGCCTTGAGCAGGGTCAAGCCACTGGCGTGCCCGGAAACGAGACCGGCCCGCATGCGGGGGCCGGTCCGGTGGGTCAGATCGCGCGGGCCAGGCGTTCGGCCAGGCCGGTGTAGCCGGCCGGGGTCAGCGCGGCCAGGCGGGCGCGGGCGTCCTCAGGCAGGTCCAGCGAGGCGATGAAGGCGCGCATGGACTTGGCGGTGATGCCCTGGCCGCGGGTCAGGGCCTTGAGCTGCTCGTACGGGTTGGGCAGGCCGTGGCGGCGCATCACCGTCTGCACGGCCTCGGCCAGCACTTCCCAGGCCGCGTCGAGGTCGGCGTCCAGGCGCTGCGGGTTCACTTCCAGCTTGCCCAGGCCCTTGGCCAGCGAATCCAGGGCCACCTGGGTGTGGCCGAAGGCAGTGCCCAGGGCGCGCAGCACGGTGGAGTCGGTGAGGTCGCGCTGCCAGCGGCTGATCGGCAGCTTGGCGGAGAAGTGCTCGAACAGGGCGTTGGCGATGCCGAAGTTGCCCTCGGCGTTCTCGAAGTCGATCGGGTTGACCTTGTGCGGCATGGTCGAGGAGCCGATCTCGCCTTCCTTGAGCTTCTGCTTGAAGTAGCCCAGCGAAATGTAGCCCCAGATGTCGCGGGCCAGGTCGACCAGCACGGTGTTGGCGCGGCGCACCGCGTCGCCCAGTTCGGCGACGTTGTCGTGCGGCTCGATCTGGGTGGTGTAGGGATTGAACGGCAGGCCCAGTGATTCGACGAAGCGCTGCGCGAACGCAGGCCAGTCCACGTCCGGGTAGCTGATCGTGTGGGCGTTGTAGTTGCCGACCGCGCCGTTGATCTTGCCGCTCAGCTCGACCGCGGCGATCTGCCGGCGCTGCCGCTCCAGGCGCGCGACCACGTTGGCGACTTCCTTGCCCAGGGTGGTGGGCGAGGCGGTCTGGCCGTGGGTGCGCGACAGCATCGGCTGGGCGGCCTGCTCGTGGGCCAGCCTGCGCAGGCTGGCGGTGACGCCGTCCAGCGCCGGCAGCAGCACCTCGTCGCGGGCCTGGCGCAGCATCAGCGCGTAGGACAGGTTGTTGATGTCCTCGCTGGTGCAGGCGAAGTGCACGAATTCCAGCGCCGGGCCGAGCTCGGCATCGTCGCGCAGCTGCTCCTTGATGAAGTACTCCACCGCCTTGACGTCGTGGTTGGTGGTGCGCTCGATCTCCTTGACCCGAGCGGCATGGGCGACCGAGAAGCCGCTCGCGAGGTCGCGCAGGCGCTGGCGTGCGCCATCGGAGAACGCCGGCAGCTCGACGATGCCCGGCTCGGCGGCCAGGGCCAGCAGCCACTCGATCTCCACCCGCACGCGGGCGCGGATCAGGCCGTACTCGGAGAAGATCGGGCGCAGGGCGTCGACCTTGCCGGCATAGCGGCCGTCGAGCGGGGACAGGGCGAGCAGGGCGGAATCCGTCATTGGAGGGCGGCTGGCTGGGAAACAGGGCCGCATAGTTTAAGGCGTGCACGCGGGGCGTGCCGGGCGGGGCGCCTGGCGCGTCGCCACGCGCCGTTGGTCCTGCCGCATCAGCCTGCAATGGAGTGGCGGGTTGGTCGAGGCCAGGCGGGCAGCCGGCGGGCTCCGGGGGGAGCCGCGGCAGTGCGGGGGCATGGGGCATCGCGCGGCTCCGCGTCCTGCTCCAACGCGCGACCGCGGCACATCCATGTGCCGCTTGCCCCATGCCCCCGCACCACCGCGGCTTCGGGAGTTTCCAGCTCGTGGCTTCGCTCCTGTTCTCCCCCTCGCCCTCCGGCAGAGGGCGGTGGGTGAGGGACGATGCCCGGCCACGGCCGGAATGCCGACCTTCCCGCCCGCCCTTCCGTGGCATCACGGGGAGAGAAACGAAGCTGTGACCGGGGCGTGCCCGAAGACGCGGTGGCCAGGGGGCGCGGCGCAAGCAGGCCATGGATGGCCTGCGGTCGCGCGTTGGAGCCTGGATGGCGGAGTCGCGCGATGCGCCGCACCCCCTGAGCACCGCGGCTCCGTCCGGAGCTGCCCACGCCAGGACCGCCAGAACCAAGCACACCCGATCCCGAGGCGATCGCGCCCCGCTTTGGGAGCTTCGCTTGTCAGGTCTGCGGGGAGTACGCAGCACAGTTGCATGGCCGGAACAGACCGGGGCCGCGGAGTGGCGACAGCCATGGACACTGGCGGGGGTATGCTCGCCGCGATCCCCAACGCCGGAGACGGCCATGAGTCCATCCCCCGCACGTTCCCCCCGCGCCAGGAAGTCACCGGCGCGGCCTGATACCACCGCGCCGGCCCGGCGCACCCGTGTCGAGCACGACAGCATGGGCGAGCTGCAGGTTCCCGCCGACGCCCTCTGGGGCGCGCAGACCCAGCGCGCGGTGCAGAACTTCCCGGTGTCAGGCCGGCCGATGCCGCGCGGTTTCATCCGCGCGCTGGGCCTGGTCAAGGCGGCCGCGGCCGAGGTCAACGCCGGACTGGGCCTGCTGCCCAAGAACCTGGCCGGCGCGATCCGCGCCGCCGCGCTGGAAGTGGCCGAGGGCCTGCACGACGCCCATTTCCCGGTCGACATCTACCAGACCGGTTCGGGCACCTCGTCCAACATGAATGCCAACGAGGTGATCGCCAGCCTGGCCAATGCCTCGGGCAGGGCCGGCAAGCGCGCCGTGCATCCCAACGACCACGTCAACCTGGGGCAGAGCTCCAACGACGTGGTGCCCACCGCGATCCGCGTGTCCGCGCAGCTGGCCGTCGTCGAGGACCTGCTGCCGGCGATCCGGCACCTGCGCCGCACCATCGAGAAACGCGCCCGCGAACTGCGCAAGGTGGTCAAGACCGGCCGCACCCACCTGATGGATGCGATGCCGCTCACCTTCGGCCAGGAATTCGGGGCCTGGGCCTCGCAGCTGGCTTCCGCCGAAGGCCGCCTGGAGGACGCGCTCAAGCGCCTGCGCCGGCTGCCGCTGGGCGGCACCGCGATCGGCAGCGGCATCAACGCCGATCCGCGCTTCGGCGAGCGCGCCGCGCGCGCGCTGTCGCGGCTGGCCGGCACCCGCTTCGAGAGCGCGCAGGACAAGTTCGAGGGCCTGGCCTCGCAGGACGACGCGGTGGAACTGTCCGGCCAGCTCAACGCGCTGGCGGTGGCCCTGATCAAGATCGCCAACGACCTGCGTTGGATGAACTCCGGCCCGCTGGCAGGCCTGGGCGAGCTGGAGCTGCCGGCGCTGCAGCCGGGCAGCTCGATC
Source organism: Pseudoxanthomonas suwonensis (assembly GCF_010093235.1). Lineage (GTDB taxonomy): Bacteria > Pseudomonadota > Gammaproteobacteria > Xanthomonadales > Xanthomonadaceae > Pseudoxanthomonas > Pseudoxanthomonas suwonensis. The sequence continues at coordinate 49,699 of NZ_PDWP01000020.1, forward strand.
ATGCCGGGCAAGGTCAACCCGGTGATCCCGGAGGCCACGGTGATGGCCGCCGCGCAGGTGATCGGCCACCACACCGCCATTACCGTGGCCGGCCAGGCCGGCAACTTCCAGCTCAACGTGACCCTGCCGCTGGTAGCGGCCAACCTGCTGGAGTCGGTGCAGCTGCTGTCGAACGTGTCGCGGCTGCTGGCCGACCGCTGCATTGCCGGGCTGAAGGTGCGCGGCGAGGTGGTGAAACAGGCGCTGGACCGCAATCCGATCCTGGTGACTGCGCTCAATCCGGTGATCGGCTACGAGAAGGGTGCGGCCATCGCCAAGCAGGCATACAAGGAAGGCCGGCCGGTGCTGGAGGTGGCGATGGAGGTCACCGGGCTCCCGGCGAAGACGCTTGCGCCGCTGCTTGATCCGGCCGTGCTCGCGCGCGGCGGCATCCACGGCAAGCCGGGCGGTGGCGGCGGCTGAAAAAAGAAGGCCGCGCATGCGCGGCCCGGGGAATCCGTCGTGACGTGGGCCGCGACAGTGGGGATGGGAGCCATCGCGATCCGGTGGCGATGGCGGGATCCGACTGGAGCGATCGCCGCGCGTGGGCGATGGCCGGGGGAGGGCCCGGCCGCGGCCGGACGGGACCGCCGGATCACTGCCGCGAGGACGTGCCCCGCGCCGCGGCATCGGCCTCGGCGGCGGCATCCATCTCCCCGGCCGCCGGGTCCAGGGCGCCGGACAGGTTCGCGGTGACCTCGAGCTTCCGGCTGCCATCGCCATCCTTGCCGCAGGTGGCCACGTCCTGCTCGTCCAGCGTGGCGTAGGGTCGGAACTCGGGCAGGGCGCGCGCCAGGGCCTGCGGCGAGGCCAGCAGGCCGGGCAGGGCGCTGCAGACCCCGGCCATGACCTCGGCCTCGAGGCGGTCGCCTTCGGCCTCCATGCGCGCCTCGAACTCCTCGGTGCTGCCGGTGGCCACCGCCTTCAGGGCGCCGGTGGCGGCGGTGACGCCCAGGCCCGCTCCGCGTGCCCCCGCCGCCAGGCCGGCCCTGGCGATCGAGATCACCTGCCGGCGATGCTCCAGCAGCAGGCGGCGCTGGTTCGGGTCGATGGCCACCGCCCTGCCCTCGATCAGCAGGTCGCCCTGCGGGGTGATCTCGGCGTGCGGCAGGTTCCCGGTGTCGTTGCCGAACTGGACGCCATTGCGGTTCTTGCCGCCGATGCTGATGTTCTGGTCTTCCAGCCGCTTGTCCGCGCGTTCGATCGCAGCCTTGATGCCGCGGGTCACCAGCGAATCGCCGGGCGTGTCCTGTTGTCCGCGGTCCCCGCAGCCGGCCAGCGGCAGCAGGACGACCAGGGCGAGCGGGAGGATCGGGACATGGATGCGCATGCAGGTTCTCCTCACAGGCGGGCGAATTCGCGCCGCAGGTCCGATTCGCAGCGCTCGACGTCGTCGGCCTGCAGGGTCGCGTACGGCCGGAACTCCGGCAGGTCCGCGGCCAGCGCCTGCTGCGTCTGGTACAGCGCCGGGAGGCTGCCGCACAGCTGCACCAGGCCCGGCTCCAGGCTGGCGAGGATGTCGCGCTCCAGCTTGCGCTCGAGGCGGCCGGTCATGGCGTTGAACAACAGGCTGAACAGTCCGCGGTCCACGGTATCCAGCGCGACCTGGGCCGCCTGCTCGCCGACATCCATGCCAGCCAGGGCCACCGCGATCACCTGCTGCCGATAGGCCAGCAGCTGCCGGCGTTGCGCGTCATCGATCGCGACCGGCTTGCCGTCGACCAGCAGGTCGCCGTCGGGGGTGATCTCGCCGCGCGGGCGGTCCGGATCGCCCTTGCGGGGCTTGCGCGAACCGAAGTTCAGGCTGTCGCCGAGCTCGAGGTTCTCGCGCTGGATCTCGGCGCGGGCCGCGGTCATTTCCCGCCGGACCTCGGCGCGTGCGGCCGCCAGTTCGGAGGCGATCTCGCCGGAAACGCCGTCGGCAGGGGCCGCCACGGCCGACAGCGGCAGCAGGGCGGCCAGCACGAGGCCGCGGAAACGGTAGGGAACAGCAGTCCGGGTGTACATGGAGGTCCTCCTGTCAGTCACGACGCGGCACGTCGACCCGGGGCACGTCGCGATGGCGGACGTCGCCGCTGCCGCCGCTGTCGACCTTGAGGGCGGCGGCGCCACGGACCTCGAGGTCGCCGGAGCCGACGCTGCCCACCCGCACCGTGCCGCCGGCGCGGGCCAGGCTGGCATCGCCGGAGCCGATCGAGCCGATCCCGACGTCGCCGCGCGCACCTTCCAGCTCAAAGTCGCCGGAACCGATGCTGCCGACCTCGACGTCGCCGCCGATGTCGCGCGCCTCGACGTCGCCCGAGCCGATCGACAGCACCTTCAGCGCGCCGGCGCCGGCGACTTCGATGTCGCCCGAGCCCACCTTGGCGGTCACCGCGCCGCGGATGCCACGCAGGCGCGCATCGCCCGAGCCGACATCGACGCTGGCGGCAGCGCCGCCGTCGAGGATGGCGTCGCCCGAGCCGACCACCAGCTGCACCAGCACGTCGTCCGGCACGGTGCCCGAGAGCTCCATCCAGCCATGGGAACGGCCCGTCAGGTTCAGGCGCGGGGCCGGTCCGCGGGCGGACACCACCAGGGTGTCGCCCTGGCGCTGCTGGACCAGCTCCAGTTCGTCGAGCAGGGCGGCGCTGGACGCGCAGGCCCGGCCATCGATGCGGTGCTGGCCGCTGGCGGAGGCCGCCAGCCGCACCAGGTGCTGGCCGGTCTCCACGCGCACCGTGCGCACGCCTTCCAGGTCCAGCTGTACGGCGCGCCCGGCCGAATGCTCGCAGCGCTTTTCGGCCAGCGCGGTGGCGGGGGCCAGGGACAGGCAGAGCAGGATGGGAAGCAGGTTCTTCATGGGGATCTCCGTATTGGCGGTGGCTGGGCCTTGCCGCGGATCAGGCTTCGTCGCGCCAGCGACGCAGGGGAATGGCGGCGGCGATGAAGGCCACGCCCACTGCCACGCCGATCCACAGGTCCCAGGTGCCGATCGCGTTCCAGTTGCTGCTGTGGTCCAGGATCCGGCCGACCAGCTGGGCGGGACCGTCGATGCCGTCGCCGGACATGTTCTCCAGCTCGCGCAGGTTGCGGGTGCCCGGCATCACGCTCATCAGTCCGCGGTAGACGGCCACGTACCAGAGCTTGCCCAGGGGCAGGGCGGGGCCGGCCAGCACGTTGTTGGCGATGAAGCCCACGAAGGTGGTCATGACGCAGCCCAGCACCGGCACCAGTGCGGCCCACAGGAAGGGCTTGCTGCGCACCAGGGCCGAGCAGAACATCAGCCAGCCCACCGCCGGGAGCATCCACAGCGTGTCCAGCGGCACGGTCGCCAGCATGCGCCCGGCCACGGTGAACGGATGCGAGTGGGTGAACAGGGCCGAGGCGTGCGGCAGGCCGCCGGCGACCATGGCCACCGCGGCGATCAGCCACAGGACCACGCCGACCAGCAGGCCGATCACGGCCGAGAGCAGGGGCGCCAGCAGCAGTGCCCAGGCGGCCTTGGACAGCACGGTCTGGGTGTCCGACACCGGCATGGACTTCCAGAACAGCGCGCTGCGGTCGCGGCGGTCGGCGTACAGGCTGCCCAGCGCGTAGAAGAACACCACGAAGCCCAGCCCCACCGCGGTCATGCTGGTGCCGGCGATCAGCAGGCCATCGCCGGCGGCGCCCACGGCGTCGAGGTAGCCCGCCAGGTCGGTGATGGCGCCCGGCGGTTCGCGGCGCGCCTGTACCGCGACCGTCGCCGCGAGCAGGGACGACAGGAAGACGGTGATGCCGCCGGTGATCAGCGGGGCCCACAGGAAACCGCCGCGGTTCTCCCAGTATTCGCGGCGCAGCAGCCAGCCGAAGGTCCGGGTCCAGCGGTTGCCGGCGATGTTTGCGGCAATGGCATTCATGCGTAGGTTCCTTTCATCAGGGCGACGAACAGGTCGGCCAGGCCGGGCGTGCGGACCTCGCCGAGGGCGGCGGCGCGCTCCGGCGCCAGCCCGTCGTACAGGAAGACGGTCTTGCCGAAGGGCAGGGCGCGTTCCTCCACCGGACCCAGGGCGCGTGCCTCGGCGGCGCGGTCGGCACCGACCAGCACTTCGGTGTAGCGTTCGGCCAGGTGCTCCATCTCCGCCGACAGCACGATCCGGCCGTCGCGGATGAACAGCACGTCGGTGAGGATGTGCTCGATCTCCTCCACCTGGTGGGTGGTGACCAGGATGGTCTTCTGCTCGTCGAAGTAGTCCTCCAGCAGGCGCTGGTAGAACTGCTTGCGGTAGAGGATGTCCAGGCCCAGGGTCGGCTCGTCCAGCACCAGCAGGCGGGCGTCGATCGCCATCACCAGGGCCAGGTGCAGCTGCACGATCATGCCCTTGGACATCTCGCGCACCCGCAGCTTCGGGTTGAGCTGGGTGTTGGCCAGGAAGCGCTCGCACTTGTCGCGGTCGAAGCGCGGATGCACGCCGGCGACGAAGTCGACCGCTTCCTTGACCCGCATCCAGCGCGGCAGTACCGCCACGTCGGCGATGAAGCAGACCTGCTTCATCAGTTCGTCGCGCTGGGTGCGCGGATCCAGGCCCAGGACCGTCAGCTGGCCGTCGAACGGGGTCAGGCCAAGGATGGCCTTGAGGGCCGTGGTCTTGCCGGCGCCGTTGGGGCCGATCAGGCCGACGATGCGTCCCGCGCCGATGTCGAAGTCGGCGCCGGCGACGGCGAGCTTGTTCTTGTAGGCCTTGCGCAGGCCGCGGGCGGACACCACCGGCGCGGCGGAGGTTTCGGGAGCGAGCGCATTCATGTCAGTTCTTCCCCACGGACTGGAGCAGTTCCTGTGCCGACAGGCCGAGGCGCTGGATGCGCTCGACGACCGCGGGCCATTCCTCGGTGAGGAAGCGTTCGCGCTCGCTGCTGCGCAGCTTCCGCGAGGCCTCCTCGGTGACGAACATGCCCAGGCCGCGACGCTTTTCCACCAGTCCCTCGTCGGCCAGCTCCTGGTAGGCGCGGGAGACGGTGATGGGGTTGAGCTGGTACTCGGCCGCCACCTGGCGCACCGAGGGGAGGGCGTCGCCCGGTTTGAGGATTCCGTCGAGCATCATGGCGATCACGCGCTCCTTCAATTGACGATAGATCGGAGCGCCGTCGCTCCACTGGATGTCGCTCATTCGTTCAGCTCCGGGAGCGCAGCGCGTGCGCGAAGGAGAAATAAGGCATGGACAGCGACGCGCGCAGCCGGTAGGCCGGCCGTTCGGCCGCCGCCTCCAGCCCGGCTTCGGCGCGCTCCACTGCGGCCTCGCCGAGTCCATAATCGCCCTGGCGTCCTTCGTGGGCGGGCAGCAACCAGGCCATGGTGCAGAGGGCCACGGCAACGCCCGACGCGATGAGCCAGAAACGGCGGCCTGCGTGGGTAATGCGGTTCATGGGGCGTCCTGCTCTGGGTGACTGGTGTTGTATTAAACTATAACACCTATACACGGCATGTCAAACAGCTTTGCCCCCAACTGATGGCCTATCCGGCCGATCCCCGGGAGGAGTCGATGAAAACGCCCAAGTTCCTGATTGCGCTGGCCTTGCTTGGCCTTGCCGCGGCTGCTCCAGCGGCCGGCCCCGACCTGCTCGATGTCGAATACCGCCCGCTGGCCTCGCGCAGCACCGTGAACCTGGCCCAGCGCCACGCCGGGCAGGTGCTGCTGGTGGTCAACACCGCCAGCAAGTGCGGCTTCACCCCCCAGTACGAGGGCCTGGAGGCGCTGCAGCAGCGCTACGCCGGGCGCGGGTTCTCGGTGATTGGTTTCCCGTCCAACGATTTCCGTGGCCAGGAGCCGGGCGACGAGGCCCAGATCGCCGAGTTCTGCACGCTTACGTACGGGGTGAAGTTCCCGATGTACGAGAAGGTGCAGGTCACCGGCGACGATGCCACGCCGCTGTACCGCCGGCTGGCGAAGGCAACCGGCGTGCAGCCGGGCTGGAACTTCCACAAGTACCTGGTCTCGCGGGACGGGCGGGTGGTCGCGAACTGGCCCAGCAAGGTCGAGCCGGATGATCCGGCGCTGGTGGCGGCGATCGAACGCGAGCTCGCCCGTCCGGCGCCGCGCGGCACGGCCGCCGCGGCGCGCTGACCGCCCGCCGCGGCGCGTGCGACAATGCGCGCCGACCGGCCGCGTGCCGGCAATCGATCCACCTCATTGGAACCGTAACGAATGAACAACCGCATGCGCGGCGCCCTGGCGTCGCTGGTGATGGGAGCGAGCATGGTGGCCGGCGCGGCGATGGCCCAGGACAAGGCCACGCTGGCCACCGAGAAGGACCGGATCAGCTACGCCATCGGCCTGGACGTGGCCAGCTCGTTCGAGCCGCTGGCCCAGGACGTCGACGTGGACGCGATGCAGCGCGCCGTCGCCAATGCCTTCGCCGGCGGGCAGCCGCTGCAGTCCGAAGATGACGCGCGCGCCACCGACGCCGCGCTGCGCGCGGCGATGGCTGCCCGCTCCGGCCAGCGTGTGCCGGGCATGGCCCCGGGCGCCGAGCCGCCGAAGCCCGCGCCAGACCAGGTCGGCCTGCTGGTCGGCGACCGCATGGTCGGCCCGTCGCTGCTGCCGCTGAAGGACGAGATCGACCTGGAGGTGCTGATGCAGGCCGTGCGCACCGCCTTCGCCAAGGGCAAGCCGCTGATGACCCGCGAGGAGGCCGGCGCCGCCCTGCAGGGATACCTGGCGAAGAAGCAGCAGGCCGCCGCCGAGAAGAACCGCTCCGAGGGCGCGGCGTTCCTGGCCGAGAACCGCAAGCAGAAGGGCGTGATCACCACCCCGTCGGGCCTGCAGTACATGGTCCTGCGCCAGGGCAATGGCCCGCGTCCCACCCCCAGCGACACCGTCCGCGTGAACTACGAGGGCAAGCTGCTGGACGGCACCGTGTTCGACAGCTCGTACTCGCGCGGCCAGCCCGCCGAGTTCCCGCTGCGCAACGTGATCGCCGGCTGGACCGAGGGCGTGGCCCTGATGCCGGTGGGCGCCAAGTACCGCTTCTGGATCCCGTCCGACCTGGCCTATGGCGCCAACGGCGCTCCGGGTGGCGTGATCGGCCCGGACGCGACGCTGACCTTCGACGTCGAGCTGCTGGGCATCGCCCCCTGATCTTCCGGGGAAGCGCCGTGCGCCGCCCGGCTGGTCCGGGCGGCGGTCGGGCAACATGGCCGGCCGTGCGCGCGGCGAGGACTTGAAGCGACATGCAATACGGGCAGGACGAACTCGAGCAGCGCCTGGTGGAACTGGAGACGCGACTGGCGTTCCAGGAACAGGCGCTGACGGAGCTGAGCCAGGCGCTGGCCGAGGCGCGGCTGGAGCGTGCGCGCACCGACGCGCTGTTGCAGGCGGTGCTGGCCGACCTGCGCGGATTGCGCGGTACGCTCTATGCCGACCCCGGAAGCGAACCGCCGCCGCCGCACTACTGATTTCCGTGGCGGCCGCGCCGCCGCAACCGATCCAGGGCCCGTGGCCCGTTCCCGCCCATGACCGATACCCTTCGCGACCAGCTCCTCAACCTCGGCTTCAAGGCGCCCGCGCCCGAACGCCGCCCGCAGCCGCGCCAGGACGGCGGCGGCAAGCCGCGTCCGCAGTCGCCTTCCGGTGCCCGCAAGGGTGGCCCGCAGGGGCAGGGCGGTCGTGGCCGGGATGCGGGGCAGGCCGCCGGCCAGCGCCGTGAAGGCGCGCCCAGGCGCAAGCCGGCCGGCGAGATGGACCTGGGCAAGGCCTGGGCCCTGCGTGCCCAGCAGGAGAAGCAGGAGCGCCTCGAGGCCGAGCAGCGCCGCCAGGAAGAGGCGCGCCAGCGCCGCGAGGCGCGGGCGAAGCTCGAGGAGCTGCTGAAGGACAAGGCCCTCAACGACGAGGCGGCGGACATTGCCCGCCACTTCGAGTACGGCGGCAAGATCAAGCGCGTCTACGTCAACGCCGGACAGCTGCGCGCGCTCAATGCCGGCGAACTTGGCGTGGTCCAGCTCAACGGACGCTACATCCTGGTCGAGGCCGCGGTGCTGGACCAGGCCGAGGCGATCTTCCCGCAGGCGGTGGCGCTGAGGGTCGATCCCAACGCCACGGCGGAAGAGGATCCCTACGCCGATCCGCGCTACCAGGTGCCCGACGACCTGGTCTGGTAAGCCGCGCCGCCGGCCACGTCCTGCCATCTGGCGGCTTGCCGGGTGCCATGCCGCCCGGCTAGCCTGCGAGGCCTATGGACAGCACGCCTCTGCGGATCCTCATTCACGGCGCTTCCGGGCGCATGGGCCGGACCCTGCTGCGACTGGCAGCCGAAGCGCCGGAGCGCTGGCAGGTGGTCGCGGCGGTGACCGGCCGCGCGCCGCTGCAGCGGGTGGTCGACGGCATCCCGCAGTTCGCCGCTGCCGAGCTGTCCGGCGTGCCGGATTTCGACGTGGCCATCGACTTCAGCCTGCCCGACGGCTTCGGCCCGGTGCTGGCGCAGTGCGTGCGCCGCGGGCGGCCGCTGGTGTCCGGCACCACCGGCATTTCAGGTGAGCAGCGCCAGGCGCTGCAGGATGCCGCCGGCTCGATCCCGGTGCTGTGGGCGTCCAATTTCAGCGTCGGCGTGGCGGTACTCGACGCGCTGGTCGAGCAGGCCGCGCGCGCGCTGGCCGGCTGGGACTGCGACATCGTCGAGCAGCACCACGTGCACAAGAAGGACGCGCCCTCGGGGACCGCGCTGACCCTGGGCGAGTCGGCCGCCCGCGGCGGCGCCGAACCGCGTTACGCCAGCCTGCGCGCCGGCGATATCGTCGGCGAACATACGGTGCAGTTTGCCGGGCAGGGCGAGCGCGTGGAGCTGGTCCACCGCGCCACCAGCCGCGACATCTTCGCCCGCGGTGCGCTGCAGGCCGCGACGGCGCTGGCGGGCCGTCCGGCGGGCCTCTACACCATGCGCGGCCTGCTTTTCGGGAGCGACTGAAACCAGCACCGGGCCGTTCCCCGCGCTGAACGGCGGCGTTCCCTTTTGGGGGCGTCGCCGGTACAATTCCCGCTCGCCTGTTACCCCATGCCCGGACCGGAGAGATGCCAGTCCGCGGTTTTTTGCAGCCCGCCTCTGGCTGGGCCGGCGACAGGGCTCCTCCACCTGAAGGCGAACGACGTGACCCATCCCGCAATCCTCGTCCTCGAAGACGGCACCGTGTTCGAGGGCGAATCCGTAGGCGCAAGTGGCCTCGCCGTCGGCGAAGTGGTGTTCAACACCGCCATGACCGGCTACCAGGAGATCGTGACCGACCCGTCCTATGCGCGGCAGCTGGTCACCCTGACCTATCCCCACATCGGCAACACCGGCTGCACCGGCCAGGACGACGAGGCCGGCAAGGTCTGGTCGGCCGGCCTGATCGTGCGCGCCGTGCCGCGACGCCCCAGCAACTGGCGCAGCGAAGCCCCGCTGCAGGACTGGCTGGCCGCGCGCGGCGTGGTCGCCATCGCCGGCATCGACACCCGCAAGCTGACCCGCCTGCTGCGCGAGCGCGGCGCCCAGAACGGCGCGCTGATGGCGGGCGAGGGCATCGGCGTGGACACCGCGCTGGAAGCGGCGCGCAAGTTCCCGGGCCTGAAGGGCATGGACCTGGCCCAGGTGGTCAGCACCACCGAGCGCTACGCCTGGACCGAGGGCCAGCTCGACCTGGACGCCAACGCCTTCGTGACCACGGAGAAGAAGTTCCGCGTCGTGGCCTACGACTTCGGCGTGAAGACCAACATCCTGCGCATGCTCGCCGAGCGCGGCTGCGAGGTCACCGTGGTGCCGGCGAAGACCCCGGCCGCCGAGGTACTGGCGCTCAACCCGGACGGCGTGTTCATGTCCAACGGCCCCGGCGACCCGGAGCCGTGCGACTACGCGATCGCCGCGATCCGCGAGTTCGTGGCGAAGAAGGTGCCGCTGTTCGGCATCTGCCTGGGCCACCAGCTGCTGGCGCTGGCCGCCGGCGCGCGCACCATGAAGATGGCCAATGGCCACCACGGCGCCAACCATCCGGTGCAGGACCTGGACACCGGCCGCGTGCTGATCACCTCGCAGAACCATGGTTTCGCGGTGGACGAGGCCAGCCTGCCGGCCAACGTGCGGGTCACCCACCGTTCGCTGTTCGACGGGACCAACCAGGGCATCGAACTGACCGACGCGCCGGCGTTCTCGTTCCAGGGCCATCCGGAAGCCTCGCCGGGCCCGCACGACGTATCGCCCCTGTTCGACCGTTTCGTGGCGTCGATGGCGGCCTGACCGGCCCCGGACCGACACGCCTACCGGCCCGGGAGCCGCAGCCCAAGGCGCGCTCCCCGCAATCCAGAGAACGAAATGCCCAAGCGCAGCGACATCAAGACCATCCTCATCATCGGCGCCGGCCCGATCGTCATCGGCCAGGCCTGCGAGTTCGACTACTCGGGCGCGCAGGCGTGCAAGGCGCTGCGCGAGGAGGGCTACCGGGTGGTGCTGGTCAACAGCAACCCGGCCACGATCATGACCGACCCGGACACCGCCGACGCGGTGTACATCGAGCCGATCAACTGGCAGACGGTCGAGAAGATCATCGCCAAGGAGAAGCCCGACGCGCTGCTGCCGACCATGGGCGGCCAGACCGCGCTCAACTGCGCCCTGGACCTGGCCGACAACGGCGTGCTGGAGAAGTACGGCGTCGAGCTGATCGGCGCCAAGCGCGAGGCCATCCGCATGGCCGAGGACCGCGAGCTGTTCCGCGTGGCCATGCAGGAAATCGGCCTGGAGTGCCCGAAGGCCGAGGTGGCCAGGAGCTTCGAGCAGGCGGTCGAGATCCAGGCCAAGGTCGGCTACCCGACCATCATCCGCCCGTCCTTCACCCTGGGCGGCAGCGGCGGCGGCATCGCCTACAACCGCGAGGAGTTCGAGGAGATCGTCAAGCGCGGCCTCGAGCTGTCGCCGGTGCACGAGGTGCTGGTCGAGGAATCGGTGCTGGGCTGGAAGGAGTTCGAGATGGAGGTGGTCCGCGACACCGCGGACAACTGCATCATCGTCTGCTCGATCGAGAACCTGGACCCGATGGGCGTGCACACCGGTGACTCGATCACCGTGGCCCCGGCCCAGACCCTGACCGACAAGGAATACCAGCGCCTGCGCGACGCCTCGATCGCGGTGCTGCGCAAGATCGGCGTGGATACCGGCGGCTCGAACGTGCAGTTCGGCATCAACGCCCAGACCGGCCGCGTCGTGGTGATCGAGATGAACCCGCGCGTGTCGCGTTCCTCGGCCCTGGCTTCCAAGGCGACCGGCTTCCCGATCGCCAAGGTCGCGGCCAAGCTGGCCGTGGGCTACACCCTGGACGAGCTGAAGAACGAGATCACCGGCGGCAAGACCCCGGCCTCGTTCGAGCCGGCGATCGACTACGTGGTCACCAAGATCCCGCGCTTCGCCTTCGAGAAGTTCCCGCAGGCCGATTCGCGCCTGACCACCCAGATGAAGTCGGTGGGCGAGGTGATGGCCATGGGCCGCACCTTCCGCGAGTCGGTGCAGAAGGCCCTGCGCGGCCTGGAGACCGGCAAGGTCGGCTTCGATCCCACCGGCCTGGACCTGGCGGACGAGGACGACCTGGCTACCCTGCGCCGCGAGCTCAAGGCGCCCGGCCCGGAGCGCCTGTTCTACGTGGCCGACGCGTTCCGCGCCGGCATGAGCGTGGATGAGATCCACGCCCTGTCGTTCATCGACCCGTGGTTCCTGGACCAGATCGAGGAGATCATCCAGGAGGAGAAGCGCGTGGCCGCCGATGGCCTGGATTCGCTGGACGCCGCGCGCCTGCGCAAGCTCAAGCGCGACGGCTTCTCCGACGCGCGCCTGGCGCAGCTGGCCGGCACCAACGAGGCCGCCATCCGCGCCCTGCGCCGCGCGCACAAGGTGCGTCCGGTGTACAAGCGCGTCGACTCCTGCGCCGCCGAGTTCGCCACGGGCACCGCGTACCTGTACTCGACCTACGAGGACGAGTGCGAGGCCAACCCGTCCGACCGCGACAAGATCATGATCCTGGGCGGCGGTCCGAACCGCATCGGCCAGGGCATCGAGTTCGACTACTGCTGCGTCCACGCCGCACTCGCCCTGCGCGAGGACGGCTACGAGACCATCATGGTCAACTGCAATCCGGAGACGGTCTCCACCGACTACGACACCTCCGACCGCCTGTACTTCGAGCCGCTCACGCTCGAGGACGTGCTGGAGATCGTCGAGCTGGAGCAGCCCAAGGGCGTGATCGTGCAGTACGGCGGCCAGACCCCGCTGAAGCTGGCGCGCGCGCTGGAAGCCAACGGCGTGCCGGTGATCGGCACCAGCCCGGACTCCATCGACCTGGCCGAGGACCGCGAGCGCTTCCAGCAGCTGGTCGAGAAGCTGGGCCTGAAGCAGCCGCCGAACCGCACCGCGCGCACCGCCGACGAGGCGCTGACCCTGGCCCGCGAGATCGGCTACCCGCTGGTCGTGCGTCCCAGCTACGTGCTGGGCGGCCGCGCCATGGAGATCGTGTACGGCGAGGCCGACCTGGCCCGCTACGTGCGCGACGCGGTGAAGGTGTCCAACGACTCGCCGGTGCTGCTGGACCGCTTCCTGGACAACGCGGTGGAGGTCGACGTCGACCTGATCGCCGACGCCACCGGCGCCACCCTGATCGGCGGCGTGATGGAGCACATCGAGGAGGCCGGCGTGCACTCGGGCGACTCCTCCTGCTCGCTGCCGCCGTACTCGCTGTCGCAGGCGACCCAGGACGAGCTGCGCCGCCAGGTGGTCGAACTGGCCAAGGCCCTCAACGTCGTCGGCCTGATGAACACCCAGTTCGCGATCCAGACCAACGAGGACGGCGACGACACCGTCTACCTGCTGGAAGTGAACCCGCGCGCCTCGCGCACCGTGCCGTTCGTGTCCAAGGCCACCGGCGTGCAGCTGGCCAAGATCGCCGCCCGCTGCATGGCCGGCAAGACCCTGGCCGAGCAGGGCGCCACCAGGGAAGTCGTCCCCGCCTACTACTCGGTGAAGGAGGCGATCTTCCCGTTCGCCAAGTTCCAGGGCGTGGACCCGATCCTGGGCCCGGAGATGCGTTCCACCGGCGAGGTGATGGGCGTGGGCCGCAGCTTCGGCGCGGCCATGGCGCGCGCGCAGGAGGCCGGCGGCATCAGGGCGCCTCAGCCGGGCAAGGCGTTCGTCTCGGTCCGCGATCCGGACAAGAAGCGCGTGCTGCCGGTGGCCAGGGCCCTGGTCGAGCGCGGCTTCAGCATCGTCGCCACCCGCGGCACCGCGCAGTGGCTGCAGGACAACGGCGTGGAGTGCACGGTGATCAACAAGGTCGCCGAGGGCCGCCCGCACATCGTCGACTCGATCAAGAACGGCGAGATCGCCTACATCGTCAACACGACCGAAGGCCGTGCCGCGATCTCCGACTCGTTCTCGATCCGCCGCGAGGCGCTGCAGCAGCGCGTGACCTATTCGACCACCGTCGCCGGCGCCAAGGCGCTGGTGCATTCGCTTGAATTCCGCGGCACCGGCCCGGTCTGGTCGCTGCAGGAGCTGCACAAGGAGCTGCAATCGTGAGAGCACCCCTGACCCTGAAAGGCGCCCAGCGCCTGCGCGAGGAGCTGGAGCACCTCAAGTCGGTGAAGCGTCCGGAAGTGATCGCCGCCATCGCCGAAGCGCGTGGCCACGGCGACCTGAAGGAGAACGCCGAATACCACGCCGCGCGCGAGCAGCAGGGCTTCATCGAAGGCCGCATCAAGCAGCTGGAGAGCGAGCTGTCGCACGCCGACCTGATCGACGTGACCAAGCTCAACGCCGGCAGCAAGGTGGTGTTCGGCGCCACCGTGACCCTGGCCGACGTCGAGACCGACGAGGAGGTCCGCTACCAGATCGTTGGCGACCTGGAGGCCGACATCAAGCAGGGCCTGATCGCGATCTCCTCGCCGGTGGCACGCGCGCTGATCGGCAAGGAGGAGGGCGACTCGATCGTGATCGACGCGCCCGCCGGCCAGCGCGAGTTCGAGATCGTCAGCGTCGAGTACGTGGGCTGAGCGCACGGCGATGACCGCCATCGCGCTCCTGCTGCCGTCCCGCGACAGGCTGCCCGGGGCCCTGCCGCGGCCGGCCGCGCGCGCCCTCGGGCGCGCCGACCGCGAGCAGCTGGATGCCGGCGGCCGTGCCCAGCTGCGCAGGCATTTCCGCCTGACCCCGGACCGCTTGCCGGTGGCCGCGCTCACCCGCCGCGCCGACGCCGGCAGCGATGCCGGCAACTCGCTGTGGCTGCGCGCCGACCCGGCCCATGTGGCGCCGGACCTCAACGGCGTGCGCCTGCTCGGCTGGGGCGAGGGCCTGGGCATGGACGTGCTGGACGCGCAGGCGCTGCTGCCGATCCTGCGCCCGCTGGTCGGCGATGCCGGGTACGAGCTGGATGCGCCGCATCCGGCGCGCTGGTCCCTGCGCTCCCCCGCCGGCACGCCGCTGCCGGACTTCGTCCCGCCCGAGGACGCGGTCGGCGACGACCTGTTCAACGCGATCCCGCAGGGCGACGACGCGGTATCGCGCCGCTGGCGCGCACTGATCACCGAGGTCCAGGTCGCGCTGCACCAGCACCCGTGGAACCGCGCCCGTGCGGACCATGGCCGGCCCGCGGTCAATTCGCTGTGGTTCTGGGGCGCCGGCGTGGCGCCGGACAGCGTGCAGTCGAGCTACATGAACGTGCGCAGCCCTGATCCGCTGCTGCAGGCCCTGGCCGGCGAGGCCGGCGCTGCGACCACCACGCCGGCGGCCGACACCGCGCGCGGCGCGATCGGCGACAGCCTGGTCGACCTGCGCCACCTGCGCTCGCTGGACGTGCTCGGCACGCAGGTGCTGCCGCCGCTGCTGGCCTCGATGGAACGCGACGAATTTGACACCCTGCTGCTCGATTTCGAGGACGGCACCCGGCTGCGCCTGCGCCGCGGCCAGCGCTGGCGGTTCTGGCGCAAGTCGCTGCGTTCGCTGGACGCATGACCGCTGCATGACCGCTCCCGCGCTGCGCGCATGAGTCCCGTCGCTCCCCGGATCCGCCGCCGCGAGCCCATCGCCGTGGGCGAGGCCTGGCCGGGCCACGTGCCGCCGCTGCTGCGCCGGATCTATGCCGCGCGCGGCGCCGACCGCTTCGAGCTCGCGCGCCCGCGCCTGTCCGACCTGCTGCCGCCGGATGCGCTGGGCGGCCTGCCGGCGGCAGTCGAACTGCTGGCCGCGGCGATCCGCGATGGCCGCCATATCGTGGTGGTCGGCGATTTCGACTGTGACGGCGCCACCGCCTGCGCGGTCGGCGTGCGTGGCCTGCGCATGCTCGGCGCGAAGCGGGTCTCCCACGCGGTGCCCAACCGCATGGTCCACGGCTATGGCCTGTCGCCGGCGCTGGTGGACGAACTTGCGGCGCTGCAGCCGCAGCTGCTGGTGACCGTGGACCACGGCATTGCCTGCCATGCCGGCGTCGCCGCCGCGCGCGCCCGCGGCTGGCAGGTGCTGGTCACCGACCACCACCTGCCGGGCCAGCAGCTGCCGCCGGCCGACGCCATCGTCAATCCGAACTGCGCCGGCGACGGCTTCCCCAGCAAGTGCCTGGCCGGCGTGGGCGTGATCTTCTACGTGCTGGTCGCCCTGCGCCGGCACCTGCGCCAGGCCGGCGCCTTCCCGTGCGGCGAGCCGGACCTGTCCACGCTGCTGGACCTGGTCGCGGTCGGCACCATCGCCGACCTGGTGCCGCTGGATGCCAACAACCGGGCGCTGGCCGCGGCCGGCCTGCGCCGCCTGCGCGCAGGCCAGGGCTGCGCCGGGCTGCGTGCACTGATCGAGGTCTGCGGCCGCGATGCGACCTGCCTGACCGCCGCCGATATCGGCTTCGCGGTCGGTCCGCGGCTCAACGCCGCCGGTCGCCTGGAGGACATGGCCCTGGGCATCGAGTGCCTGCTCACCGACGATCCTTCGCGCGCGCGGGAGCTGGCCGGCATCCTCAACGACATCAATTCCGAACGCCGCGCCGTGCAGCAGGCGATGACCGACGACGCCGAGGCGGCGCTGGCGCGCGCGCGCGTCGACGACGGCGTGCCCCCGCTGGCGCCGTGCCTGTTCGACCCGGAGTGGCATCCGGGCGTGGTCGGGCTGGTCGCCTCGAAGATGAAGGAGCGCCTGTTCCGGCCGGTGCTGGCGTTCGCCCCGGCCGAGCCGGGCGCGCAGGTGCTGCGCGGGTCGGCGCGCTCGATCCCCGGTTTCCATATCCGCGATGCGCTGGCCGCGGTGGATGCTCGGCATCCCGGCCTGGTCCAGCGCTTCGGCGGGCATGCGATGGCCGCCGGCCTGACCCTGGAGCTGGCGAGCCTGCCGGCGTTCGAGCAGGCCTGGCAGGAACACGCCCGCGCCGCGCTGGACGACGCGCTGCTGCAGGCCGAGCTGCTCAGCGACGGCGAGCTGCTGCCACAGGAGTTCGACCGCTTCCACGCCGAGGCGCTGCGCGATGGCGGACCGTGGGGGCAGGGTTTCCCCGAGCCGCTGTTCGACGGCCATTTCGAGGTGCTGGAGTGGCGCCCGATCGGCGAGCGCCACCTGCGCCTGCGGCTGCGCCATCCCGACCGGCGCGAGCCGCTGGCGGCGATCCATTTCGGCGGCTGGCAGGGCAATGCGCCGGCGCCGCACCTGCACCTGGCCTACCGCCTGCAGCCGGACGACTACCGCGGCGGCGCGGCCGTACAGCTGGTGGTCGAGCACGCCATCCCGGCCTGATCCGTGGCCGGCGGCACCGGCCGCTCGCGGTACTGCAGCCCGAAAAGCGGCCGCAGCGGCGGCACGCGCCGGATCACCTCGTAGGCGGCGAAACAGGTGGCGAAGGTCAGCACGACCAGCAGCGGCCCTTCCAGTGCCGGATGCAGTGCCACTGCCCTGAGGTTGTGCGCGGCGACCACGGTCACCGTCTGGTGCAGGATGTAGACCGGGAACACCGCCGGCACCAGGTAGCGCAGCTGCGGGCCGTCGCCCGGCGCCAGCCGCCGCGCGAAGCCCAGTACCGCCACGATCGCGCACCACTGGTCCACGCCCCAGGCCAGGCGCATCGCCGTGCGCAGTGCCTCGGGCGGATCGCTGTCCGCATAGGCGTACATGTAGCCGGCCAGCGCGACCCAGGTGGCCAGCCACGCCAGCAGCGCCGGCCAGCGCAGGCGCTCGGCCGCGTCCCAGAAGCCGGCGCTGCGTGCCACCAGGAAGCCGAGCAGGAACACGCCGAAGTACTGGACGTGGTTGTACCAGTCGTCCACCAGCGCATGGGTCGAACCAAAGTGGCCAACCAGCAGCAGCCGCGCCAGGGCCAGCGCCAGCGCTGGCCACAGCAGCAGGCCCCAGCCCGACAGCGCCCGTTGCAGTACCGTGGTGGCGCGTTCCAGCAACGGCCGGCCCAGACGCCACAACAGCCACAGTGCGACGGTGTAGACCCACAGGTAGGCCAGGAACCACAGGTGGTTCCAGGTCGGCAGGACCAGGCAGCCGCCGGGGCCGCAGAAATCCTGGTCGCCGCGCAGGTAGCGGCCCCAGAACGCGAGGAAGCCTTCGTGGTAGCCGCCGGGCAGCTTCTCCACCACCTCGTAGTAGGACTGCGGCACGACGACGACCGCCATGCCGAACAGCAGCGGCACCAGCAGCCGCCATGAGCGGTTGCCGAGGAAGCGCACCCGCCCGCCGCCAGCCTCGGCCTGGCGCCGGGCGCGCGCCAGCAGGAACGCGGTGGCCACGCCGGAGACCAGGAACAGCAGCGACAGCCGCCAGGGCGCGGTGAGCATCATCGCCGGTTCCAGCGCGTGGCTGGCGAAGGGGCTGTTCACGTGCCAGTCCCAGGTCACGTAATACATGCCCACGTGGTACAGGACGAGCAGGCCGAAGGCGCAGACCCGCACCCAGTCCAGGTCGTGGCGACGGGTGGCGGGAAGGGTGGTGCTGGAGGTCGGCGTGTCCATGGCGGCTCCCGGGTCGAGGCCGGCAAGGCTCGCACCGGCGCGGCAGCGGCGGGCGTGCCGGGTGACGAGTCGACCGCCCGCCGGGACGGATCGCGGGCCGGCAGGGACGAACGGGGCCGCTCCCGTGGGGCGGGGCGGCTAGAATGCGCCGATGCCGGACCAGCCCCTGTCCTACCAGCGCTACCTCCCCTGGAAGCCATGGGTGGAAGCGGGGCTGTGGACCGCCATGATCGTGGCCAACTTCCTCGGCAACAGCCTGACCACCCTGATCGACCTGCGTCGCCTGGGCGCCGGTTCGGCGGCCTGGGAGCCGGTGGTCTGGGAGGGCTCCAGCGCGCTGGTGTGGCTGCTGGTGCTGGTTCCCGGCGTGGCCTGGTTCACCGGCCGCTTCCCGTTCTACTGGCACCAGCTGTGGCGGCGGCTGGCGCTGTACGCCGTCGCCAGCGTGGTGCTGTGCCTGGTCCACGTGCTGGCCATGGTCGGCTTGCGCGAGCTGGCCTACGGGGCGATGGGCAGCGACTACGACTTCGGCCCCTGGCCGCGCGGCCTGGCCTACGAGTACCTCAAGGACGCACGCGACTTCGCCGCCATGGTGGTGCTGATGGAGGGCTACCGCTTCCTGATGCGGCGCTGGCAGGGCGAGGCCAGCCTGCCGGGCAGCCTGGCGGAAGAAGAGGGGGCCACGGCCGGCCCCGCGCCACGGCCCGAACGGTTCCTGGTGCGCAAGCTGGGCCGCGAGTTCCTGGTGGCGATCGACGAGATCGAATGGCTGCAGGCCTCGGGCAATTACGTGAACCTGCACGTGCGCGGCCGCGACTACCCGCTGCGGAGCACCCTGGCGCGGGTCGAGGAGCAGCTGGATCCGGGCCGCTTCGCCCGGATCCACCGCAGCCACGTGGTCGCCCTGGCCCAGGTCGCCTCGATCGAGCCGCTGGACAGCGGCGACGCCCGCGTCCACCTGAAGGACGGCGGCGTGCTGCCATGCAGCCGCCGCTACCGCCAGGCCCTGCGCGACCGCTTCGACGCGCAGGGCTGAGCGGTCGCGGTCACGGCAGTTCGGGCTGCAGGCCCACGCCGAGCCGGTTCCAGGCGCTGATCAGGGCCACGGCCATGGTCAACGTGGCGATGCCGGCGTCGTCGAAGTGCTGCTTCAGCGCCTCGTAGGTGGCATCGGCCGGCGCGCCCGAGGGCAGGGTCGCCAGCGCCTCGGCCCAGGCCAGGGCCGCGCGCTCGCGGGCATCGAAGAAGCGGCTGTCGCGCCAGCCCGGCAGGGTGTCGAGCTTGCGCGGGTCGATGTCGGCCTTGCGCAGCGCGGTCCCGTGCATGTCCATGCAGTAGGCGCAACCGTTGATCTGCGACACCCGCAGGAACACCAGTTCCACCAGGGCAGGCTCGAGTGCGCCTTCGTGGATGGCGTTGCTGGCGGTGTACAGCGCCTTGAAGGCGGCGGGGACAAGCTTCGGGTATTCGACGCGGTGGAAGTCCATGTGGCTCTCTGCTGCGGCGGCCACCATGGCCGCCTTCACCACAAGGACGCACCGGGCGATGCGTTCGTGACAGCCAGCTTGTCCGGGTTGGCCACGGTGTAGAGCGCGGTGATGCGTCCGCCCTCGCTGGCCGCCACGGTGATCCCCACCAGCCGCCCCTCGCGGTAGCGCAGGATCGCCGGCTGGCCGTTGGCCATGCCGAGCTGCCAGCGCACCGCGGGATCGCGCCGGCGCGCCCCCGCCCAGAACAGCCGGGCGATGCGCTCGGCCCCAAGCAGCGGGCGGATCGCCGCCAGCGCCTTGCCGCCGCCATCGGAGACCAGCTGCGCATCGGCGTGGAGCAGGGCCTGCAGCGCGTCACGGTCGCCTTCGCGGGCGGCGTGCATGAATTTCTCCAGCAGCACGCGATGCTTGCGCGGATCGACCCCGAAACGCGGCCGGGCCTCGGCGATCCGCACGCGGGCGCGGTGCACCATCTGTCGGCACGCGGCCTCGCTACGTTCCAGCAGGGCCGCGATCGCGGCGTAGTCGTGCTCGAACACCTCCCGCAGCAGGAAGGCGGCGCGCTCCTCGGGCGCCAGCCGCTCCAGCACGGCCAGGAAGGCGAGCGAGACCTCCTCGGCCCGTTCCAGGGCCCAGGCGGGACCGGGAGCCTCGTCGGCGGTCTCGGCCATCGCCGTGGCAGGGGCGTCGGGATCGACCCACGCCGGCTCCGGCAGCCAGGGTCCCGGATAGGCCTCGCGCCGGCGCCGGGCGGCGCGCAGGCGGTCGATCCCCAGCCGGGTGGCAGCGGTCACCAGCCAGGCCTCCGGATCGGCGATGGCGGCCTGGTCGGCCCGGTGCCAGCGCAGCCAGGTCTCCTGGACCACGTCCTCGGCGTCGGCGCGGCTGCCGAGCAGCCGGTAGGCCAGCGCCAGCAGGCGTTGCTGGTGTCGATGGAAATGATCAACAGGTTCCATGGATTCCAGGACGGAACAGCGTGTGCCGGTGTGACAGGGGCCCCGGTCGCGCCGTCACTTTGGCCTAAAATGGGCGGGTTTTCCGCCCGCCATGAGCCAGCCGTGACCGCTTCCGCCCCGTCCAGCCAGTCGAACACCCCGGTGTCCATCCGCCAGGAGGACCTGATCCAGTCCGTCGCCGACGCGCTGCAGTACATCAGCTACTACCACCCGGTCGACTACATCCGCAACCTCGCCGCCGCCTACGAGCGCGAGGAATCGCCCGCGGCCAAGGACGCGATGGCGCAGATCCTGATCAACTCGCGCATGTGCGCCGAGGGCCACCGCCCGATCTGCCAGGACACCGGCATCGTCACCGTGTTCCTCGAGATCGGCATGAACGTGCGTTGGGATGACGCGACCATGGGCGTGGAGGACATGGTCAACGAGGGCGTGCGTCGCGCCTACAACCACCCGGACAACAAGCTGCGCGCCTCGGTCCTGGCCGACCCGGCCGGCAAGCGCCTGAACACCCGCGACAACACTCCGGCCGTGGTCAACGTCAAGGTCGTGCCGGGCAACCGGGTGGACGTGATCGTCGCGGCCAAGGGCGGCGGCTCGGAGGCCAAGAGCAAGTTCGCCATGCTCAACCCCTCCGACTCGATCGTCGACTGGGTGATGAAGACCGTGCCGACCATGGGCGCCGGCTGGTGCCCGCCGGGCATGCTCGGCATCGGCATCGGCGGCACCGCCGAGAAGGCGATGCTGCTGGCCAAGGAAGCGCTGATGGAGCCGATCGACATCCAGGACCTGGTCGCGCGCGGTCCGTCCAACCGGGTCGAGGAACTGCGCCTGGAACTGTACGAGAAGGTCAACGCGCTGGGCATCGGCGCCCAGGGCCTGGGCGGCCTGACCACGGTGCTGGACATCAAGATCAAGGATTACCCGACCCACGCGGCCAACCTGCCGGTGGCGATGATCCCCAACTGCGCCGCCACCCGCCACGCCCACTTCACCCTCGACGGCAGCGGCCCGGTCGCGCTGGATCCGCCGTCGCTGGAAGACTGGCCGCAGCTGACCTACAACCCGACCAACGCCCGCCGCGTGGACCTGGACAGCATCACCCGAGAGGAGGTGGCCAGCTTCAAGCCGGGCGAGGTGCTGCTGCTCAACGGCAAGCTGCTGACCGGCCGCGACGCCGCGCACAAGCGCATGGTCGACATGCTCAACCGCGGCGAGAAGCTGCCGGTGGACTTCACCAACCGCTTCATCTACTACGTCGGCCCGGTCGACCCGGTGCGCGACGAGGTCGTCGGCCCGGCCGGCCCGACCACCGCCACCCGCATGGACAAGTTCACCCGGCAGATGCTGGAGCAGACCGGCCTGCTGGGCATGGTCGGCAAGGCCGAGCGCGGCGAGGCGGCGATCGAGGCCATCCGCGACAACAAGGCCGTGTACCTGATGGCCGTGGGTGGCTCGGCCTACCTGGTGTCCAAGGCGATCAAGGCCTCGCGCGTGGTCGCGTTCGAGGACCTGGGCATGGAGGCGATCTACGAGTTCGAGGTCAAGGACATGCCGGTCACCGTCGCCGTGGATTCCACCGGCGAGTCCGTGCACAGGACTGGCCCGAAGCAGTGGCAGGCACGGATCGGCAAGATCCCGGTGGTCGTGGCCTGAGCCAGGCGCCATCGCGGCACACGGGCGGGCCGGCAGCGATGCCGGCCCGTTCTTCCTGGGGCCGGGGCGGGGCGATAATCGCCGCGTCCATCCCACGGAGTCGCGCGATGCCTGTCGTCCTCTATGGTTCCCCAAGCACCGCCTCGCTGGTGGTGCACTGGCTGCTGATCGAACTGGGCATCGAGCACGAGCTGCGCCAGCTCGATTTCGACCGGCTCGAGCAGAAGTCGCCGGAGTACCTGGCGCTCAATCCGGCCGGGCGCGTGCCCACCCTGGTGATCGACGGCCAGGTGCTGACCGAATCGGCCGCCATCGCCATGCACCTGGCCGACCTGTATCCACAGGCCGACCTGGCGCCGGCGCCCGGCACGCCGGCGCGCGGTGACTACTACCGCTGGATCTGCTTCTGCGTCTACACGCTCATGCCGCACTACCGTGCCTGGTTCTATCCGCACGAGCCGGCCGGGCCGGCGCACGTGGAGGCGGTGAAGGAACAGGCCCGCACCGCGCTGGAGGCGGCATGGCAGCAGGTGGCCGACCACCTGGAACGCCACGGCGGTCCGTACATGCTCGGCGGACAGCTGACGGTGCTGGATTTCCTGCTGACCATGCTGATGCGCTGGTCGCGCAACATGCCCAGGCCGACCGACCGCTGGCCGGTGCTGGAGGCCTACGCGCTGCGGATGAAGGCACGTCCGTCGTTCGCCGAGGTCTACCGCCGCGAAGGCATCAGCGACTGGACCTGAGCCGTCGCAGGTCGCGGCGGCCGCAACGCCGCCGCGCCGCGACCGGCGGCGTCAGTCGAGCAGGGCGACCACTTCCTCGGGCGGCCGGCACAGGCGCGCGCCGCGACGGGTGATCACCACCGGCCGGTTGATCAGCTGCGGGTTGGCGATCATCGCGTCCAGCAGGGCCTCGTCGTCGGCCGAATCCAGGCCCAGGTCGGCGTAGACCGGTTCGCTGCTGCGGACCAGGACGCGCACGCCGCCGCAGGACTCGGCGACCCGGCGCAGGCTCTGGCGATCGGGTGGATGGGCCAGGTAGTTGAACATCACCGGCTCGATCCCGCGCTCGCGCAGGATCTGCAGCACCGCGCGGGACTTGGAGCAGCGCGGGTTGTGCCAGATCGTCGCGCGCTGCATCAGAACCACTCCAGCAGGGCGAAGCCGATGCCGACGTAGGTCGCCTTGTGGTTGTAGTCGATCATGCTCTCGCCGTAGCCGTCGAACACCTGCACGTGGCCGCGCAGGAGGTTGTTGATCGGGAAGCCCCAGTCGAACTGCAGCGAGCCGTGCGCGCGGTCGCCGCCGCGCAGCGAGTGGCGCGCGGTCAGGCTCAGCTCGTGGCCATTGCGGCTGTACACCAGCAGCGCGTCGGCGCGGCCGATGTAGTCCTCGATGTCCGGGTTGTTGTCGTCGCGCGCGCTTTCCTCGATCCGGTGCCATGGCCGGAGCATGAAGGCCCAGTTCTCGCGATCCATGCCGAGGTTGAGGATCACCCGGTTCCAGCTGCGCGAGAACGGATCGCTGCGGCCGTTGGACTGGTGGTTGAGGCTGATCCCGGTCATCCGCCCCTTCCAGCCGAACAGGCTGTAGTTGTTGCGGAACACCAGCATTACTTCCGGTTCGTAGTTGGTCTCGCGGAACGGGCGCGAGGTCTCGGAGCTGTAGGCCTGCCAGCGCGAGCTCTGGGTATAGCCCACCCACACGTCGCCGTTGTCGCCGAACAGGTCCTCGGCGACCTTGGTCTTGAAGCTCAGCTGGAACTTGGCCTCGATGCTGTCCAGCCGCTCGGGCGTGGCGACCGTGTTGTTCGGGTTGGGCGAGGTGGGGGTGGCGTTGGTCCGGCTGGTCCAGAAACCGGGCAGGACGTAGACCGGCTTGTACGCGCGCAGCTGGAAGATGCCCAGCTTGGAGTCCTTGGCCAGCTCCCAGCGGCTGTCCAGCAGGGAGCCGCGGCCGGCATTGGCGATGGTGGCGCGGGTGTCCGGATCCAGGTCGCGCTGGAACAGCTCCCTGGCCCGCTCGTCCTCGCCGGCCGCGTCCGCCGCGACCACGGTGGCGCGTTCGGCGGCATCGGCCGCCAGGTCGGCTTCCTGCGGGGACGGAGCGACGTAGCCGAGCGCCGCGTCGTAGCAGGCCAGGCGTTGCGCGTTGGAGGAGATCGCCAGGCAGGCGTCGGCCGTGGCCGGGCGCGCGGTTATCTCCTGGGCCGCGGCGAGCGCGGGAGTGGTGGCCAGGGCGCAAAGCGCCACGGACAGGGGGGACTTCCGGTTCAAGGAGGGCTCCAGGTGGTGCGTATTCAGAAAATCCACGCCAGCACGAACAGGCCGAGCATGGCGAAGCCAAGGGCCACCTTCAAGGCGGTTCCGAGCAGCAGGCCCAGCCAGGTCGCCAGGCCGACCCGGGTCGCCTGGCGCAGGTGCCGGGTATGCCAGAGCTCGCCGAGCACCGCGCCGATGAAAGGTCCCAGCAACAGGCCCGGCAGGCCGAAGAACAGCCCCACGATGGTGCCGAGCGCCGCGCCGGCGACCGCCAGCGGCCCGGCGCCGAAGCGGCGGGCGCCGACGGCGCCGGAAAGGATGTCAGCGGCGAACGAAAGCAGCGTGAGGACGCCGAGTACGGCCAGGGTCCAGCCGCCCACGCGCTCGAAGCCGTCCGCCCAGGCGGCCAGCAGCATCCCGGCGAAGACCAGGGGCAGGCCGGGCAGGGCAGGCAGCAGCACCCCGGCCAGGCCGGCGAGCACCAGCAGGCCGGCGATCAGGTACCAGAGGGTGGTCGTATCCATGGGGTCCGGGGGGGCTCCTGCGCAGGCCTCGGCATGATTGCATTCGCCATGGGCCGGCGGTAAGTTTGGGGTCGCTGCGCTTGGCAAGGTCACCGTGAACCGTGACCTGATGGGTAGGTCCCAGGTGGGCTGCTACATCGTTACACCTCGCGTACTCCTTGCAACCAGCCGCCGTGGCAACGGCGTAACCCACCCAGCAAAGTTCCAGGAGTAGCAGTAATGGCAGAGCGCGAGACCGGGACCGTCAAATGGTTCAATGATGCCAAGGGCTTCGGCTTCATCAGCCGCGAGAATGGCGAGGACGTGTTCGTCCACTTCCGTGCCATCCAGATGCAGGGCTTCAAGAGCCTGAAGGAAGGCCAGAAGGTCACCTTCACCGTCGTCCAGGGCCAGAAGGGCCTGCAGGCCGACGCGGTGCAGACCGCCTGATACCAGCCCCGCTGGCTTGCAACAGCGAAACGGCCCGCATGCGCGGGCCGTTTCCTTTTGCGTTGCCGGAAGGCCGCCCGATCAGCGGATCACGACCTTGCCGTTGACCACGCGCACGTAGGTGTTCTCGCGGATGCCGCCGAGATCGCGCTGGTTGATCACCACGGTGCGGCCATCGTCCATGCGTACGTGGACGTTGTAGGTGTCGCCGGTGACGCGGTTCTGGACGCGTTGCCGGCCATCGCGCCGGCAGCGGCGCCAGCGACGGCGGAGACGTTCTGGTTGCCCTTGCTGCCGCCGGTCTTGTCGGAGATCTCGTGGCCGGCGACGGCGCCGACGATGCCGCCGAGGACCGCGCCCGTGGCCGACGGCGCGCTGCGGTTGGAGGCAATCACGTCGATGCGGGTGACGATGCCGCAGTCAAGGCAGGACTGGGTGGTGGGATAGCTGCTGCCGGACGGATAGGACGAGCCATAGCCGTAGTTCGGCGAGGTGGTGGTGCAACCGGCCAGGGCCAGGGTGCCGAGGGCGGCGACGCAGAGCAGGCGGGACTTCATAGTGCATCTCCTGAAGTGTGTGTCCGTTGGAGGCGGCCCGGCCGCGTCCGTGGCTGCATCCTTGCGCCGCCGGCGTGAATGGCACGCCAACCGGCGGGGACGCCGGGCGACGGGCGGGCGGGCGGTATCAGCCGCGGGTCAGCGGAAATCCTGGTGGCAGGCGCGGCAGTCGTTGCCGATCTTCTCCAGCGCGGCGGTCACCTGCGCGCAGGTGGCGGGCGGCTGCGCGAGTGCGCCGTCGAGGGTCGCGCGCAGGGAGCTGGCGGCGCCGGCGAAGCGCGCGTCGTCGCGCAGGCCGGGGAATGCGCTCTCCAGGTCGTTGGCCATTGCGCGCAACGACTGCAGGCGCGGCACCGAATCGCTGGCGCTGCAGCGGTTGGCGGCGGCGGTGGCCTTCAGCTCCGAGGTCTGCCTGGCCATGACGTGCATCAGCGCCCCCGGGAACGGGTCCTGCCGCGCCTGCAGCGCCCGCAGCAGCATCACCGCGGCGACCACGCCGACCACCAGGCCGATGGCGAAGACGACGAGGTAGCGGGCGGCGGGCGAGGGACGACGGTCGGGCTGGCTGGCCATGCGGCGGGCTCCATGGAATGAGGCCGGACATCATAGGCGAGCGCCCGCGGCCGGTGCAGCCGCCCCGTTACAATGCGCCGCATGGATGCATTGCAGGAACGGTTCGCCGGCATCGACCGGCTTTACGGCGCTGGCGCCGCACGATGGTTCGCCGGACGCCGCGTGGCGGTGGTCGGGCTTGGCGGCGTGGGTTCGTGGCTGGTCGAGGCGCTGGCGCGCTCGGCGGTCGGCCCCCTGGTCCTGATCGATGCCGACGACCTGTGCGTGTCCAACACCAACCGCCAGCTGCCGGCGCTGGCCGGACAGTACGGGCGTGGCAAGGCCGAGGCCATGGCCGAGCGTTGCCGTGCGATCAACCCGCAGGTCGACGCGCGTCCGGTCGTGCAGTTCCTCACCCCGGGCAACCTCGAGGACCTGCTGGGCGAGGGCTTCGACCTGGTCATCGATGCATGCGACAGCTTCCGTACCAAGCTGGAGGCCATCGCCTGGTGCAGGCGGCGCCGGCAACCGGTGCTGACCGTCGGTTCGGCCGGCGGGCGCACCGACCCGACCCTGGTGCGGGTGCGCGACCTGTCGCGCACCGAGCACGACGCGATGCTGGCCCTGGTGCGGAAGAAGCTGCGGGCGGATTTCGGATTCCCGCGCAACCCCGATCGCTTCTTCGGCGTGCCGGCGGTGTATTCGCTGGAGAACGTGAAGTATCCGCAGGCCGACGGCAGCGTCAGCGGCGTGCGCCCGAAGCTGGACGCGCAGGCGGCACTCAAGCTCGACTGCGGCGGCGGCCTGGGCGCGGCCACCCACATCACCGGGGCCTTCGCCTTCGCCGCGGCGGGCAAGGCGCTGGAGATGCTGCTCCGGAACCGCCCGGCGCTGCCCGCAGGCGCGGGCTTCGCCTGCGCCGTCGCCGGCTAGTCAGGCCGGCGGCAGGCCGAACAGGCGTTCGGCATTGGCGGTGGTGGCCGCGGCGATCGCGGCCGGATCCTCGTCGCGCAGCCGCGCGATGGTCTCCAGCACGACCCGCAGCCGTGCAGGGTCGTTGCGCTGGCCCCGGTGCCCGGCGTCGGGCTGGTCGGGGGGGTCGGTTTCCAGCAGCAGGAACTCCAGTGGCATTTCCGCCGCCAGCCGGCGCAGGCGCTGGGCGCGCTCGTAGGTCACCGGGCCGCCGAGGCCGACCAGGAAACCCAGGTCCCACAGCTGCCGCGCCTGTTCCGGGCTGCCGGAGAAGCTGTGCACCACGCCGCGCAGGCGCGAGGGCCGGCCCGCAGCCGCGCCACCGATCCGGCGGATGGCGGCGATCACCGCATCCACCGCGCGCCGCGCGTGCACGATGACCGGCAGCCCCGCGTCGCGCGCCAGGCGCAGTTGCGCGTCGAAGTAGCCGGCCTGGGCATCGCGGTCCAGGTCCTCGAGGAAGAAGTCCAGCCCGCATTCGCCGATCGCCACCGGGCGCTCGCGCTCCACCCATGCATGCAGCTGGTCCAGGTGCTCCGGCGCGTGTTGGGCCAGGAATACCGGATGCAGCCCGTACGCCGGGTACAGGCCCGGCGCCGAGCGGCAGGCTTCGCGCAGCCCGGGCCAGCCCGCCGCGTCGATTGCCGGCACCACCTGGCGGCGCACGCCGGCCTCGCGCGCACGTGCGACCACCGCATTGCGGTCGGCATCGAACTCGGCCACGTCCAGGTGGCAGTGGCTGTCGACCAGGTCCATCAGCGGCGCGGGGGAAGCACCTGTGGCCGCGAAGGCACGGGATCCTTGCGCCGCTTCCAGTTGGCCAGCAGCAGGGTGCCCAGTCCCAGCGCAACTTCGTCGACGAACGGGATCGGGTCCGGCAGCAGGACGCTGATGGCGAACACGGCGGCGGTCAGCTTGAACAGGGTGGGGAAGCGCAACCGGCGCGCCCATTCCAGCAGCGGCAGCAACATCGGATTGGCCATGGCACAGGACTCGTCTCGGGTGACCTGGGTGCCAGCATGCCGCGTCGACGCGCGGTCGTGGGAGTGTCAAAAATCTGTTCGTGCTCCTGTTCAGGTTCGCCGTGATGGAATGCGCCCGTCAAACAACGGGATGGGACCCGCGAGGAGCCAAGGCCATGAAGCAAGCCACCACCGTTCTCATCGCTGCCGGCGCTCTGCTGGTCGGCGGAATTGCCACCGCCGCCTACATGAACAACCGCGACGCCAGCCCGGACGTGGCCCTCACCACCCCGGCCCTGGACGGCGACGTGCCGGCCACCGAAACGCTCCCGGCGGCCCCGTCGCTGGAATACGCCGAGATCGTGGGCGTCACCCCGGTGACCGAGAAGGCCCAGCTGTATGCCACCGTCATCGGCACCGAGCCGGTGCGCGAGTCCAGCACCCAGTCGGTCCCGCACGAGGTGTGCGAGGACGTGGTCGTGCAGGAGCGCCTGCCGGAGCGCGACGGCAACGTCGGCGGCACCGTCGCCGGTGCGGTCATCGGCGGCCTGATCGGCAACCAGGTCGGCGGCGGCAGCGGCAAGAAGGCCGCCACCGCGGCCGGCGCGATCGCCGGCGGCGTGATCGGCAACCAGGTCGACAAGCGCCACGTCGGCGGCAAGGTCGTGAACCGCACCGAGCGCCAGTGCCGCACCGAGTACGCCACGTCCGAGTCCAGCCGCGTGGTCGGCTACAAGGTGACCTACCGCAACCCGGACGGCACCACCGGCACCAAGCGCATGGACAGCAAGCCGGGCGAGCGCATCGCGCTGGGCAGCGAGGACAAGGTCATCGGCTACGACGTGACCTACCGCTACCAGGGCCAGGAATCCACCCTGCGCATGGACCAGGAGCCGGGTACCGACCGCCTGCCGGTGGTCGACGGCAAGATCGTCACTGCCGGCGTGGAAGTCGGCCAGGCCGCCAGCCGCCAGTAAGGCAGCGGGCCCGGAACAGGAGGCCGCCCCCTCGGGGCGGCCTTTTTTTTGGTTCTTCACCCAACTCCGGGGAAGGCCGCCCGGATCTTGAGGAAGAAGTAGGCGTCATCGCGGAAGCCGTAGGCCATGCGCTTGATGACCTTGATCTTGTTGTTGATGCCCTCGACCAGGTTGG
>NZ_PDWP01000021.1 GCF_010093235.1 Pseudoxanthomonas suwonensis
CAAACTAAGTTGAGTTCTTTGTATAATGATCCACAACCCACCGATCCGTGCAGAGGGGAGCGCGAGGGCAGCGTCAGAGGGTATTAAGAGGCAGCCCCCGCGGCCGGGGCAGCCCTCTCCTGACCGGACGCTCACGACGGCGTTGCTGCAATGCCCGTCCCGGCGTCCGGAACCGATCCCATGGCAAGCCAGGCCCGCGACGGGCGGCAACCGCCGCCTGTCGCCGCCAATCCCGCAGCGCCCGGCGCCCCTGGCCGCGCCGGTATCCTTTCCGCCTCCGGTGGAATGCATGCCCGCTGACAGCACGGCCGCCCCGGTGGCAGCCACGGCCGCGCGCCCGCTCGCGGCCCCGCGCGCTGGTCGCATCGGCTCGATCGATCTCGCCCGCGGCCTGGCCGTGTGCCTGATGATCGTTTCCCATGGCACCAACGGGCTGATGCCCTATGCCGACTTCCCCGACTGGGGCCAGGTGCCGGTCCACGCCCTGACCAAGTTCTCCTCCTCGCTGTTCTTCATCGTCTTCGGCATCGCCCTGGCCGTGGCCTTCGTACCGAAGACCGGCGCCGCCGACTGGCCGCAGCGGCGCAACCACCTGATCCGCCGCGGCCTGCTGGTACTGCTCTGGTACAAGCTGCTGACCGCGGTCGAGCTGTGGGACCGCGGCCCCGAGGCCGTGGTCGATGCGCTGCTGTACCGCTCCTTCCCCTCGTTCGTGGAGATCCTCGGCTTCTACGCCATCGCCCTGCTGTGGATCCCCTGGCTGCTGCCGCTGTGGGCACGCACCCCCGCGCTGCTGCGCTGGGCCAGCCCGCTGCTGGTGGGCGGACTGTGGTGGTGGATCTCCGGCCACTTTGACTTCGACAGCCGGCCGCTGCGCGCGATCCTGGTCGAGGACCACGAGCTGTACACCTGGGGCCAGCTCTCGCGCCTGCCGCTGGTGCTGCTTGGCCTGCTGGTCGGCGGCCTGCTGCAGCGCTGGAACGGGGAGACGCGCGGCCGCCTGCTGCTGGCCGCCGGGATCACCGTTGCCGGCGCGGGCCTGCTGGCGGCTTTCGCCACGCTCGCGGGCAACGATGTGTACGCGGAACTGGTGGAGATCGGCCGCAACCACGGCAAGCATCCGCCCGGCCTGCTGTTCTCGCTGTTCAGTGTCGGCGGCGCGCTGGTGCTGCTGGGCCTGTGCGTGGCCGGCGGCAACGTACTGGCGTCCTGGCTGCGCCCGCTGGCGATCGTCGGCAGCGACTCGCTGATGGCGTTCATCGTCCACATCTCGGTGATCTTCCTGCTGCTGCGCGGGACGTTCGGCTATTACCAGGCCGTGTCCTACGAGTACGCCCTGCTGCTGTCCGGTGGACTGATCCTCGTGACCGCGGCATGGATCGCGCTGTGGCAGGCCCTGCGCGCGCGCCTGCGCCAGGCCCGGGCGCACGGCCGGGACGCACATGCGGCATAGGCACCGGCCAGCGCTGTTCCTGCTGCTGGTCCTGGCCGCGGTCATGGCCGCGGCCGCACCGCCACCGCGCGCCACCGCAGCCACCGGAACGGGGGAGCCGCCCTGGGCCGGCGGGCTGGAACGTAGGCTGCAGGCGATCGACGCATCCCTCGGCACGGCTGGCATCGGCGTCTACGTCCTGCACATGGAGCGCAACGAGTCCTACGGCTACCGCGCCACGGAGCCCTGGTACCTCGCGTCCGGGGTGAAGGTCCCGGTCGCCATTGCCGTGCTGCGCGAGGTCGAAAGCGGTGCGCTGTCGCTCGACACCCGCGTGGTGCTGCGCGCGGACGACTTCGTCGACGGGGCCGGCGCGACCAACCGCCACCGCCCCGGCGACGCGCTGCCGGTGTCCTGGTTGCTGGAGCAGATGATCGTGCACAGCGACAACACCGCCAGCGACGTCCTGATCCGCACGGTCGGCCTGCACGCGGTGAACCACGTGGCGGCCGAGCTGGTGGGCCCGGGCCTGCACATCACCACGCTCGCCGACGTGCGCCGCCTGGCCTATGGCCAGCTCCATCCGGATGCCGCGCGGCTGGGTTCGGCGGACCTGCTCGCGCTCGGCCGGGTTCCGGCCGGGCCGGCGCGGGTGCGCAGGCTGGCCCGGCTGCTGGACGTGCCGGTGGAACGGTTCCGCCGGCCCGACTTCGCCTCCGCCTTCGAGGCCTATTACGCCAGCGGCGCCAACAGCGCCCCGCTGTCCGACTACGGACGGATGCTGGCGGCGCTGGCCGATGGCCAGGTGCTGCGGCCGGAGTCGACCAGCCACCTGCTGCAGGTGATGCTGCGCGTGCAGACCGGCCGGCGGCGCCTGCGTGCCGGGCTGCCGGGGGGCGTGGCCTTCGCCCACAAGACCGGTACCCAGTACCTGCGCACCTGCGACCTGGGGATCGCCATGCAGCCGGCGATCCGCCGGTGCGGCCGCGCCCGGCACGGGTGGTGATCGCCGCCTGCGTGCGCGGCACCGGCACCGCCGCCGGCGAACACGCCCTGCGCCGGATTGCCGCGGCCATCACCGACGCCGGGGTATTCGTGGACGCCCCGCCGCGACCCACGGTCTCGCCGCCGGCATGGCCCTGAACCCCTGTTTCCGCCCTGCGCTCCTGGCCACGCTGGCCCTGCTGCTGGCCGGCTGCGGACGCCCGCCCCCCCCTGTCGCGGCTCCGGCCAACCCCGCGTCGCCGGCCTGGGTTGCCGCGCTGGAACGGGAGGTCGGGTCGATCGACGCGACCCTGCCCGGCGACTTCGGCGCGTACGTGCGCCGCCTGGGACCGCCGGACGAAGCCGGCGAACTGGACCTGGGCAATGGCCACGCCTGGTACCTGTCCTCGACCATCAAGGTACCGGTGGCCATTGCGGTGCTGGAGGCCGCGGACGCCGGCGACCTGTCGCTGGACGAGGAACTGGAACTGGCCGCCGGCGATTTCGTCGACGGCGTCGGCGACATGCTGCAGCACGCGCCGGGAGAGCGCTTCAGCATCGCCGCCCTGCTGGAGAAGTCGCTGCGGGACAGCGACAGCACCGCGACCGACATGCTGATCCGGCGCATCGGCGAGGAGCGCCTCAACGCGCGCGTCGCGGCCTGGACCGGCGAAGGCTTCGGCCGCATCACCCCCATCCGCCAGGTGCGCTATGACGCCTACGGCGCCCTGCATCCGAAGGTGGCCGGCCTGGACAGCATGCAGATGCTGGCCCTGCGCCAGGCCAAGGCCGGTGAACCGCGGCTGCAGGCCCTGGCGGACGCCCTGGGCGTGCCACGCGCGGAGCTCGGCGACGCCACCCTGGAACAGGTGTTCGAGGACTACTACGCGCGCGGCCTGAACTCGGCGACCCTGCCGGCCTACGGCCGCCTGCTGGCGCGGCTGGCCGGCGGCGAACTGCTGTCGCCGCGCTCCACCGACCTGCTGCTCGGGCACATGCGCGCGATCAACACTGGCAGCCGTCGGATCCAGGCCGGCCTCCCGCCGGACGCGGACTTCGCGCAGAAGACCGGCACCCAGCTGCAGCGCGCGTGCAATGTCGGCCTGCTCGATCCCGGCCTGGGCCGCGACGGCGCCACCGTGGTGGTGGCCTGCGCCGAGCGCTTTGGCGAACTGGAGCAGGCCGAGCAGGCGTTCCAGGCCCTGGGCCGCGCGCTTGCCGATACGCTGACTGTGCGCGACTGACACGCCCGGAAGCGGATTCGGGGCGGATGCACGCCACGGGGCGATCGACGATATTGGAGGCTGCCTGCGCAGCCCCGCCGTGGTCGCTGCCGGCCACCACACTTCCTTCGTTACGGATACGCATGAGCGCCATCTCCCTGCGACCCGCCACGCCGGCGGATATCCCGCTGGTCCTGTCCCTGATCCGCGACCTGGCCGAGTACGAACGCCTCTCCCACGAGGTGGTCGCCACGGTTGCCGACCTGGAGGCAGCGCTGTTCGGCCCGCGCCCGGCGGCCGAGGTGGTGATTGCCGAGTGCGACGGGCAGGCCGCCGGCTTCGCCCTGTTCTTCGTCTCCTTCTCGACCTTCCTCGGAAAGCCCGGCCTGTACCTGGAGGACCTGTACGTGCGCCCGGACTTCCGCGGCCGGGGCATCGGCCGCCGGCTGATGACCCATCTGGCCGCGCTGGCGGTGGAACGCGGCTACGGCCGCTTCGAATGGTCGGTGCTGGACTGGAACGCGCCGGCCATCGCCTTCTACCGCAGCCTGGGCGCGCGCCCGATGGGCGAATGGACGGTGCAGCGCGTCGACGGCCAGGCCCTGCAGGCGCTGGCCGCGCAGGCCAGCCAGGCCGGCTGAGCGCTCACGCACCGCCAACGCGCCTGCCAACAAGCTGGGCACGCCAAAGCGACGTGCCCGCATGACCCGCATATCCCCCAACAAGCTGCGCCGGCACCTGCAGCGCCTGCAGGAAAGCCTGCCCGTGGCGCTGGTCAAGCGCTTCGTCGAGGCCGACCTGATGACCCAGGCCGCCTCGCTGTCGTTCTACACGCTGCTGTCGCTGGCGCCGCTGCTGGTGCTGCTGCTGTGGCTGACCGCCTCGCTGTATCCGCCGGCGCAGCAGTCGCTGGTCGACCAGATCGGCGCGCTGGCCGGCGAGCAGGCCGCGGTGGTGGCCGAGACCATCATCCGCAATGCCGATTCGCAGCCGGACGTGGGTTCGCTGGCCGGCCTGGCCAGTACCGGCCTGCTGTTCGTCGGCGCCACCGTGGTATTCGCCCAGCTGCAGGGCGCGCTCAACCTGATCTTCCGCACCGGCGGCGAAAAGCTCGGCGGCCTCGGCGCCTGGCTGCGCAAGCGGGTGTTCTCGCTGGGCGTGGTCCTGGCGCTGGGATTCCTGCTGATCGTGTCGATGATCGCCACGACCGCGCTGCAGCTGGTGTTCGCCCGCATCCCTTCGCTGCTGCCGGTGGTCGGCTACGTGACCACCCTGCTGCTGTACGCGCTGGCCTTCGCCTTCCTCTACCACTTCCTGCCCGACCGCCGGGTCGACTGGCGCCAGGCCTGGCTGGGCGGGGCGATCACCTCCGGCCTGTTCGCGCTGGGCCGCTACCTGATCGGCCTGTACCTGGCCCAGGCCGCCCCGGGCAGCGCCTACGGCTCGATGGGCGCCCTGGTCCTGCTGCTGCTGTGGATGTACTACGCGGCCCTGGTGTTCTTCGCCGGGGCCCTGGTCACCGCGGTGATCGACGAGCGCATGCACGCGCGCCAGCGCCTGCGCCAGGCCGGGATCGGTGCCGCGCCTGCGCGCGCGGGTCGACCGGGCGGGGACACGCAGGCCGCGCACTGAAGCCCTCCAGGGCGCCCCGGGGGGCCAACGCCAGGCCTTGCCATGTCACGCGGACAGGGCCAAGAACGCGCGCGGATGGCATCCTATTGCGATGGCCCGCCTGCCCGACGCTTTCATCGACGACCTGCTCGCACGCTCGGATATCGTCGAGATCATCGGTGCGCGGGTGCCGCTCAAGCGCAAGGGCCGCGAATACACCGCCCCCTGCCCGTTCCACGACGAGCGCACGCCCTCGTTCTACGTCTCCCCGACCAAGCAGTTCTACCACTGCTTCGGCTGCGGCGCCCACGGCACCGCGATCAGCTTCCTGATGAACTACGACCGCCTCGAGTTCCTCGACGCGGTCGAGGAACTGGCGCGACGCGCCGGCATGGAGATGCCCAAGGACACCCGCCAGGGCCCGCAGGACAACGACCTGCGCGACCAGTACGCGGCGCTCGAGGCGGCGGCCCGGCTGTTCCAGCGCCAGCTGGCGGAAAACCCGCGGGCCCGCGCCTACCTGGACAGCCGCGGCGTCGACGCCGAGACGCGTGCCCGCTTCGGCATCGGCTACGCCGCCGACGGCTATTCCCCCCTGCTGGATGCGCTGGGCACGGACGAGCGCCGGCGCAAGCTGCTGGAACGCACCGGCATGCTCTCGCGCAACGAGCGCGGCAACGTCTACGACAAGTTCCGCGACCGGGTGATGTTCCCGATCCACGACCGCCGTGGCCGGGTCATCGCATTCGGCGGCCGCGTGCTGGACAAGGATGCCAGCCCGAAGTACCTCAACTCGCCCGAGACCCCGCTGTTCCACAAGGGCCGCGAGCTGTACGGCCTGTGGCAGGCGAAACAGGCCAACCAGAAGCTGGAGCGGCTGGTGGTGGTCGAGGGCTACATGGACGTGGTCACCCTGTACCAGTTCGGCGTGACCCAGGCGGTCGCGACCCTGGGCACGGCGACCACCGCCGACCACGCCGAGCTGCTGTTCCGCAATGCGCCGGACGTGTACTTCTGCTTCGACGGCGACGCCGCCGGCCGCCGCGCGGCCTGGCGCGCGGTGGAGTCGGTGCTGCCGCGGATGAAGGACGGCCGCCAGGCCTTCTTCCTGTTCCTGCCCGAGGGCGAGGACCCGGACACGATCGTGCGCAAGGAAGGAGCAGCCGGTTTCGATGCGCGCCTGGCCGAGGCCACGCCGCTGTCGCAGTTCTTCTTCGACGAGCTCGGCCGCGACATCAACCGCAACACCCTCGACGGCCGCGCGCGCCTGGCCGAACGCGCCCGCCCGCTGCTGGCGCAGCTGCCGGAAGGCGCCTTTGCCGACCTGATGCGCCAGGAGCTGCAGCGCCAGACCGGCGTCACCGCCACCCAGGCGGCCACGCCGCCAGCGCCCGCGCCCTCGCGCCGGGTGGTACCGGCGCAGAAGCGCAGCCTGGTACGCAGCGCGATCGCCCTGCTGCTGCAGCAGCCGTCGCTGGGCCTGCAGCTGGAGCGGCCGTACCGCTTCGACGCGCTGCGCGCGCCGGGCGTGCCGCTGCTGCTGGACCTGCTGGAAGTCGTGCACCAGCGGCCGGAAATCAGCACCGGCGCGCTGCTGGAACACTTCGCCGACCACGAGCAGGGCGAGGCCCTGCGCAAGCTCGCCGCGCAGCCGCTGCCGGGCGACGAGCAGAGCTGGGCGCACGAGCTGCACGACGCGGTGGCCCAGCTTGAACGCCAGACCCTGCAGCAGCGGATCGACGAGCTGCAGGCCAAGCAGCGCGCCCAGGGCCTGGACGAGACCGACAAGTACGAGCTGCGCATGCTGCTGCAGGTGCTGGCCGGCCGCGCCTGAGCCTGACCGGTCCACGGCGGGCCACTCGCGCCGGCCGTGCTAGGATGCGCGCCTCGAAGGGGAGTAGCCCCCAACGCTGGCGTCGTCATTACGGGTCCCTGGACCCCGGCGCAGCGGCAGGCCCAGCGGCCTGTGGGCAAGACCTTCGCCGTCCCGCGGCGAAGGTGCATCCGTCCAACGATGCCACTCCACCGCGGCCCTGGAAACTCCGGAGCCCGCATCCCCATGCAGCAACACCCGCCCCACCCGACCGCGCCACTGCCCATCACCGGAGCACCCGGACGCCAGGGCATGAGGAAGGACCACGTCCGCACCCGCGGCAGTGACCACGTCCACCGCGGGGCGCGTGCCGCCAGGGCCGGCCGGTTCCTGGTATCCCTCCCGACCACGCCGACGCCGCCTGCACCCGCGGCGCGTCAGCCTCCGATTGCCTGACCCAAGCGAACCCACATGGACGCCCTGCTCAATCCCGAAATCTGGATCGCCCTGGCCACCCTCACCGCGCTGGAACTGGTGCTGGGCATCGACAACATCATCTTCATCTCCATCCTGGCCGGCCGCCTGCCACCGGAGCAGCGCAACAAGGCGCGCAGGCTGGGCATCGCCGCCGCGGCGGTCAGCCGCCTGGGGCTGCTGTTCACCATTGCCTGGATCATCGGCCTGACCGCACCGCTGTTCGA
Organism: Pseudoxanthomonas suwonensis; assembly: GCF_010093235.1. Classification (GTDB taxonomy): domain Bacteria; phylum Pseudomonadota; class Gammaproteobacteria; order Xanthomonadales; family Xanthomonadaceae; genus Pseudoxanthomonas; species Pseudoxanthomonas suwonensis. The sequence goes on from NZ_PDWP01000021.1 coordinate 7,765, forward strand.
GCTGTTCGGCCGTGCCTTCTCCTGGCGCGACCTGATCCTGATCGGCGGCGGCCTGTTCCTGATCGGCAAGGCCACCCATGAGATCCACCAGAAGATCGAGGGCGCCGGGATGGCCGAGGAAGGGCCGAACCTGGCCCGCGCCGCCACCTCCTTCGGCGGCGTGATCCTGCAGATCATGGTGCTGGACATCGTGTTCTCGCTGGACTCGATCATCACCGCCGTCGGCATGGTCGACGAACGCTGGGTGATGGCCACCGCGATCCTGATCTCGATCGTGTTCATGATCGGCTTCGCCGGCCCGATCGGCGACTTCGTCGAGAGCCACCCCACGGTCAAGGTGCTCGCACTGAGCTTCCTGATCATGATTGGCCTGGTGCTGATCGCCGACGGCTTCGGCCAGCACATCTCCAAGGGCTATGTGTACGCGGCGATGGCCTTCTCCGTGTTCGTGGAGACGATCAACCTGTGGATCCGGCGACGGGAACAACAGGCCGCGGCACGCTCCCGCGCCGACTGACCCGGCACCTTCCGCCCGGCGTTCCACCGGCGGGTACAGCCATTGCTTGCCGCCCACGGGTGGCCCGGCCAGAATCCGCCGGTCCATCCGAGGAGTCATCCATGACGCACGTACGCAAGGCGGCGCTGCCGCTGCTGGTCGTAGCACTGGGCGCGGCGCTTGCCGCTTGCAGCCGCAACGAGCAGGCGGCCGATGCCGCCGCAACCCCGGCCGCAGCGCCGGAAACCACGCAGGCCGCCGTGCCTGCGAGCGAGGACGCCCATCCGTTCCAGATCGGAACGCTGCAGGCCGCCGCGCTGCGTGATGGCGGGATGTCCGTGCCCAACGACAACAGCGTGTTCGGCGTCGGCCTCACCCCGGACGAGGTCGCCGGCGTGCTCGCAGCCGCGGGACTGGAGACCGGCCAGCTGCACCTGAGCGTGCAGCCGCTGCTGGTGCGCGACGGCGAGCGCGTGTACCTGTTCGACACCGGCGCCGGCGGCAACATGGGCGACAGCGCCGGCAAGCTGGGCGCCGCGCTGCAGGCCGCAGGCGTCGACCCGGCCCAGGTCACCGACGTGTTCATTTCCCACGCGCACGGCGACCATGTCGGCGGCCTGGTCGATGCAGCCGGCGCGCTGGCCTTCCCCAACGCCGCCATCCATATCTCGCAGCCGGAATGGGAAGACCTGCAGGCGCAGGCCAGCGGCGAAGGCGCGGCGATGGCTGGCCTGGTCGCGGCGATCACGCCGAAGGTCAGCACCTTCGCCCCGGACGCGGAACTGGTGCCCGGGCGCGTGCGGTCGCTGTCCACGCCGGGCCACACCCCCGGCCATGTCGCCTTCCGCATCAGCGCCGGCGAGGGCGAGACCCTGCTCTATGTCGGCGACCAGGTGCACCACCCGGTGATCTCGGTGCAGCGTCCGCAGTGGACGATCCGCTTCGACCGCGACTCCGCAGCCGGCGCGGCGCAACGCGCAAAGACGCTGGAAGCGGCGGCCGACAGTGGCGAGCGCCTGTACTCGGTGCACTTCCCGTTCCCCGGCCTGGGCCGGATCGAGCGCGGCGGCGACGGCCAGCTGGCCTGGGTCGCCGAGTAACCGGAAGGAAGCGGCCGGACGTGCGCGCGATGCGCACGTCCGGCTGGCCCAGCCCGGAAGTCCGGGCCAGCAGGCTCAGCCCAGCACCAGCGGCAGCCAGTGGTCCACCAGCAGGAAGGCGAACAGCGCCATCAGGTACACGATCGAGTAGTTGAACACGCGCATGGCGTAGAACTCGTCCGGCGGATCGAGCAGGCGCCAGGCGTACCAGAGGAACACGCTGCCCAGCACCAGCGCGCCGCCCAGGTAGAACAGGCCGCTCATGCCGAACACCACCGGCAGCACCGTCACCTCGACCAGCAGCACGGTGTAGAACAGGATCTGCCAGCGGGTATAGGTCACGCCGTGGGTGACCGGCAGCATCGGGATCAGCGCGCGCGCATAGTCCTCGCGGCGGAAGATCGCCAGCGCCCAGAAGTGCGGCGGGGTCCAGACGAAGATGATCAGCACCAGCAGCAGCGCGTGCTGCCAGTCCCACGGACCCTGCATGTTGGTGACCGCGGCCCAGCCCAGCAGTGGCGGCGCGGCGCCGGCGACGCCGCCGATCACGATGTTCTGCGGCGTGGCGCGCTTGAGGTAGCCGGTGTAGACCACCGCGTAGCCGATCAGCGAGGCGAAAGTCAGGACCGCGGTGATGGTGTTCACCCACAGCACCAGCACCAGCATCGACAGCACGCCCAGCGCGAGCGCGAATACCAGCACCTGTGCCGGACGCAACGCGCCGGTGGCCAGCGGACGGTGCGCGGTGCGCGCCATCACCTTGTCGATGCGCTGGTCGATCAGGTGGTTGATCGCCGCGGCCGAGGACGAGGCCAGCCAGATGCCAACCAGGCCCAATACCGATTCGCGCAGCGGCGGCAGTCCCGGCACGGCCAGGAACATGCCGACCAGGGCGGTGAACACCAGCAGCGCGACCACGCGCGGCTTGGTCAGCTCCAGGTACTCGCGCCAGACGGGAACGGAGGTGCTCATGCGACCCGCTCGGGCTCCCGCAGGCGTGCCAGCAGGGTCACCAGCACGAACAGCAGCGCCGCGGCGCCGGCGTTGTGCATCACCGCCACGTGCAGCGGCAGCGACAGCTTGACGTTGAGGATGCCCAGGCTGACCTGCACCAGCACGAGCACGCCCAGCAGCGTGGCCCAGCCACGCATGCCCGGCAGCCGGTACAGCCGGAACGCGAGCACCAGCAGGTACAGCGTCGCCACCACCGCCATCATCCGGTGCGCCATCTGGATGGCGATGCGCGAGGCGCCGTCGAGCACGCCGCCTTCGTAGTCCACGCCGATCCCGCGCCACAGCACGAAGCCCTCGCGGTAGTCGGCCGGCGGCCACCACAGGCCGACGCAGCGCGGGAAGTCCAGGTAATGGTGCTCGGCCGTGGTCCAGCCACCGCCGCCGCAGGCCAGCGCGGCATAGTTGGCGCTGGTCCACCCGCCGAGGGCGATCTGCACGCCCAGCACCGCGATGCCGGCGACCACCCAGCGCCGCAGCACGCGCGCGTCGGCCAGGCGGATAGGCAGGTTGGTGGCGCGCCAGGCCATCCACACCAGCAGCGAGAACGTGGTCAGGCCGCCCAGCAGGTGGCCCATGACGATGATCGGCTTGAGCAGCATCGTCACCGTCCACTTGCCCAGCAGGGCCTGGAACACGATCACCGCAAGCGTCAGCACCGCCGCGCGCGCCAGGTCGATGTTGGACCAGCGCAGCGCCGCCAACAGCAGCACCGCCTCGCCGGCGCCGGCCAGCGCGAAGGCCAGGCCGATCTGGCCGTACATGTAGGCCGGGATCGCCGCGGCCACCAGCAGCGAGGCGCCGATCACCAGGGCCACGCCGAAGCGGCGACGCCGCACCGCCAGCAGCGTCAGCAGCAGCACCAGCAGGCCCAGGGTCGCGGCAAGGTGGCGGTGCACCTGCTCGCGCCACGCCTTGTGCGTCTCGAACGGACGGATCTCGCTGGCCGCGTGCGCGGCCGCGTCCTGCGCCGCCGAAGGCCAGGTCGCGCGGCCGTAGCAGGTCGGCCAGTCCGGGCAGCTGAGGCCGGCGTCGGACAGGCGCACGAAGGCGCCGAACACGACCACGCAGGCGGTCAGCGCCACCGCCAGCCAGGCGATGCGGTGGAAATGGCGTGCCAGCGTCGGGCGGACGAGCGCGTTCATCGGGTGGGAAGCCTCACTTCAGTTTCAGCAGGCGCGCCACGTCGGCACGCAGGCCGGCCGGATCCGCATGCGGCGCATAGCGCAGGATCACGAAGCCGTTGGGGTCCAGCACGTAGAGCGGCGCGCCGGATGGATCGTCGGAACCCGGCAGCGCCGCGCGCACGCCGGCGTCGTCGCGCACCAGGTGCAGCTCGGGAAGCCGGGCAGCGGCAGCCGGTGCATCGCCGAGCCACAGCACCTGCACCTGGTCGGCGTTGTGGCCGAACAGGCGCCAGACCTTGTCCAGTTGCGCCAGCAGCGCATCGCAGCCGGCATCGCAGCCGGACGCCGGCGCCACCACGAGGATCCGCCAGATGCGCGCCTCGGGTTGCCAGGCGTAGTCGTCGCCGGACGCAAGCCGCAGGCGGGTCCCGCGCAAGTCCACGGGCGGATTGAGCAGCTCTCCGTGGTTGCGCAGGCCGGCCGGCATCCAGCCGGAGAGGCGCAGCAGGCCGGCGCCCAGCGCCGAACCGAAGAACAGCACGAACAGCGCTACCAGGACCAGTCGCCCGCGGGCGGTGCGGCGTGCATCGGAATCGGTATGGGTCATGTGCGTGATTTTCGCATGCCCGCGCGGGCGCTGCCGGTGGCGGCCGCCATGTGGCTCAGCGGCGGCGGCGCAGGGTCAGGACCACGGCGATCGCCAGCACGGCGGCCGCCAGCGCGAACCACTGCACCGCGTAGCCGAGGTGGCGGTCCGGTGGCAGCGTGTTCGGCAGCAGCTCCAGGTCACGGGCGTAGCCCATGGGCAGGTCCGGGTCCAGGCGCAGGATCCTCGGCGCCAGCGCCGGCAATCCGAGGGCCCCTGCGATCGTGGCCGGTTCCAGCGCCACCACCAGCGCGGTGCCGTCGGCCTGCGCCTGGACCGCGGGACTGGCCAGGCCGGGCGAAGGCGGCGGCAGCACGAGGCCGGAGACCGCGGTGGTTCCGGGAGCCGGCATGGGGATCTCCGGCATGCGCCGGTCGCCGGGCAGGGGCAGCCAGCCCAGCTCGACCAGCAAGGGCGTGGCGTCGCGGTCGTCCGGCAGGAAGACGCGGTAGGCGCGCACCCCCGGCCGCGAATCCCGGTTCTGGTTGTCCAGCAGCACCGCCGGCAGTGGTGCGAAGCGCCCGCGTCCGGCGGCCCAGTCGTAGTCCCGCACGCGCGCCGCATCGGCCACCACGGCCAGCGGCTGCGCCCGGCGCTCCTCGAGCACGCGCGCGGAGGCATCCAGCAACGCCTGCTTGGCATGCATCCGCTGCAGCTGCCAGGCGCCCAGCGACGCGCACAGCGCGGCCACGCCCAGCGCCAGGCCCCAGCCCGCCCACAACGGCATGCGCCGGCTCACGGCGACACCACGCCCGCCGGCGCCGCGGCCTGCAATAATGGGGTGCGCACATCCGCGCGCCACGAGTTCCTTCCCGTGAACGACTCGCTCAAGACCCTGATCGTCGTCGCGTTCCTTCTGGTCATCGTCTGGAACCTCGGCTCGGCGCTGTATTACCTCATGGTCGACCGCGGCGAAAGCCAGCGCACCGTGAACGCGCTCACCCGCCGCATCGCCCTGTCGATCGGGCTGATCCTGCTGGTGGTGCTCGGCATCTGGACCGGGGTGATACAGCCGCATGGCGTAGGTCGCTGATGCGACCTGCGCCGTGATTGGTGATTGGTGATTCGTGATTGGTGATTCGTGATTGGTGATTCGTGATTGGTGATTGGAAACAGCGAGGGCGCCCTGGGGCGCCCTCGCTGCGTAATGGCATCCGTTTTTTTCGAATCACGAATGACCAATCACGGCCTTCAACAGACGAATGTCTGGTCATCACAAGACGTAAACAAAGAGGAACAGGCCCAGCCAGACCACGTCCACGAAGTGCCAGTACCAGGCGGCGGCTTCGAAGCCGAAGTGCTTGTCCCTGGTGAAGTGACCCTTGAAGGCGCGGAACCACATCACGGTCAGCATGATCGTGCCCAGCAGCACGTGGGCGCCGTGGAAGCCGGTCAGCATGAAGAAGGTCGACCCGTAGATGCCCGAACCCAGGGTCAGGTTCAGCTCCTTGTAGGCGTGGATGTACTCCTCGGCCTGGAACACCAGGAAGATCAGGCCCAGGGCCACGGTGATGCCCAGCCACAGCAGCAGCTGGCCGCGCTTGCCGGCCTTGAGCGCATGGTGGGCGATGGTCAGGGTGGCGCCCGAGGTCAGCAGGATCAGGGTGTTGACCAGCGGCAGGCCCCAGGCCGGGATGGTCTGGAACTGGCCACCGACGCCGCCGGGGCCGGCGCTCGGCCAGGCCGCGCTGAAGCCCTGCCACAGCAGCTCGTTGGTCATCACGCCGTCGCCCTCGCCGCCGAGCCACGGCAGCGCGAACTGGCGGGTGTAGAACAGCGCGCCGAAGAAGGCGCCGAAGAACATCACCTCGGAGAAGATGAACCACACCATCCCCATCCGGAACGAGCCGTCGACCTGGCGGTTGTAGTGCCCGCCCTGCGACTCGCGGATCACCTCGCCGAACCAGTAGAACAGCGTGGCGACCATCATCGCCATGCCGATGAAGAACGAGTACTTGCCCCAGGCGATCTCGTTGAGCCAGGTGGCCACGCCGATCATCATCACGAACATCGACGCCGAAGCGAAGATCGGCGCCTTGCTCTTGGCCGGCACGAAGTAGATGTTGGCGTCGGTCGGGGAATGGGCCATGGCGTGGATTCCGTTGCTCGGGTCAAGGCGCCGCGTGCGGCGTGCTGGAGGCCCTGGCCGCGCCCAGTTGCGCGGTCATGGCTTCGTTCCTGAAGAAGGTATACGAGAGGGTGATGGTCTTCACGTCGGCCGGCAGGTCCGGGTCGACAATGAAGCGCACCGGCATCTCGCGCTGTTCGCCCGGCTGCAGGGTCTGGGCGGTGAAGCAGAAGCACTCGGTCTTGGTGAAGTAGCCCGAGGCCCGCGCCGGCGCCACCGAGGGCACGGCGCTGCCGACGATCGGCCGGTCGCTCTCGTTGCGGGCGAAGTACATCGCCTCGTTGAGCTCGCCGGGGACCACCTGCATGCTCAGCTGCTCCGGGGCGAACGCCCAGGGCAGCTTCGAGTTCACGCCACCATCGAACTGCACGGTGACGAGCCGGTCCTGGCGCGCCTGGCCGGTGGCGACCGCGGCGCGCGCCTGGCCGGTGCCGCCCTCCAGGCGGATGCCGAACACCTTCTCGCAGGCGATCCGGTACAGCGGCACCAGCGAGAAGGCGAACGCGAAAGCGGCCAGCGATACCCCGGCCAGCTTCAGCCAGCCGCGGCTGCGCAGTCCGTCGGTGGCGCGCGGCGCGTTCATCCGCCGAGCACCCCCGAAAGGATGAAGCCGACGTAGATCGCCAGCGCCACCGCGGCCACGATCCACGCGGTGCGCAGCACGCCGCTGCGGCGGCGGGCGGAATCATCGCGATGGTCGGAAGTCGGGCTCATCGGGGTTCCGTCGGTCGTGGACCGCCGCGCGGGCGGTCCGTTGCGGCGTCAGTGGGTGATGTCGCCGTGGGCCAGGTCGCCATCCTTGATGACCGGCGGCACGGTGAAGGTGTGGTGCGGCGCCGGCGACGGGATGGTCCACTCCAGGCCCCTGGCGCCTTCCCAGGCGCGCGCCTCTGCCTTGGCGCCGTTGCGCAGCGAGTGCCACAGGATGAAGCCCATCATGAACGGCGTGAGGAACATGCCGAAGGCGCCGATCGAGCTGACCAGGTTCCAGTCCGCGAACACCACGTTGTAGTCCGGGATGCGGCGCGGCATGCCGGCCAGGCCCAGGAAGTGCTGCGGGAAGAACAGCAGGTTGGCGAACACCACCGACCACCAGAAGTGGAACTTGGCCCAGCTCTCGTTGTACATGCGGCCGGTGAACTTCGGCCACCAGTAGTACACCGCGGCGATCAGGGCGAAGACGGCGCCGGTGACCAGCACGTAGTGGAAGTGGGCGACCACGAAGTAGGTGTCGTGGTACTGGAAGTCGGCCGGCACGATCGCCAGCATCAGGCCAGAGAAGCCGCCGATGGTGAACAGCAGCACGAAGGCGATCGACCACAGCATCGGCGCCTCGAAGGTCAGCGAGCCCTTCCACATGGTGGAGACCCAGTTGAAGACCTTCACGCCGGTCGGCACCGAGATCAGCATGGTGGCGAACATGAAGTAGATCTCGCCGCCCAGCGGCATGCCCACCGTGAACATGTGGTGCGCCCACACGATGAACGACAGGAACGCGATCGCGGCGGTGGCGTACACCATGGCCTGGTAGCCAAACAGCGGCTTGCGGCTGAAGGTCGGGATGATCTCGCTGACCACGCCGAAGGCGGGCAGGATCATGATGTAGACCTCGGGGTGGCCGAAGAACCAGAAGATGTGCTGGTACATCACCGGGTCGCCGCCGCCGGCGGCGTTGAAGAAGCTGGTGCCGAAGAACTTGTCGGTCAGCAGCATGGTCACCGCGCCGGCCAGCACCGGCATGACCGCGATCAGCAGGAAGGCGGTGATCAGCCAGGTCCAGCAGAAGATCGGCATCTTCAGCAGGTCGATGCCCGGGGCGCGCATGTTGAGGATGGTCGCGATGATGTTGATCGCGCCCATGATCGAACTGATGCCCGCCACGTGGATGGCGAAGATGGTGAAGGCCACGTTGTAGCCGCCCTGCAGCGACAGCGGCGGGTACAGGGTCCAGCCGCCGGCCGGGGCGCCGCCCGGCAGGAACAGCGACAGCAGCAGCATGAAGAAGGCCACCGGCAGCAGCCAGAACGACCAGTTGTTCATGCGCGGCAGGGCCATGTCCGGCGCGCCGATCTGCAGCGGCACCATCCAGTTGGCCAGGCCGACGAAGGCCGGCATCACGCCGCCGAAGATCATGACCAGGGCGTGCACCGTGGTCATCTGGTTGAAGAACTCGGGACTGACGTGCTGCAGGCCGGGCTGCATCAGCTCCGCGCGGATGATCACGCTCATCCCCGCGCCGATGATGAACATCACGAAGGAGAACAGCAGGTACAGCGTGCCGATGTCCTTGTGGTTGGTCGAGAAGAACCAGCGCTCGACGAAGCCCTGCTTGTGGCCGTGGTGGTCGTCGTGGTGCTCGGCGGCGGTATGGGCCATGGCGTTGCTACCTCTGGAATGCGTTTGCGTGGCGACCGCGCTGGCGGCCGTTGCGTGCGTGTCAGGCGGCCTGCGGCGCGGCGACCGGCGCGGCCTCGGCCTCGTCGACCGGCTCGGCGGCATCGGCCGGGGCTTCGCCATCGCCGGCGGGCGCTTCAGGCGGGGCCGCGTCCGGCTTCTTCGAGGCCAGCCAGCGGGCGAACTCCTCCTTGGAGACCGCCTCGACCACGATCGGCATGAACGCGTGGTCCTTGCCGCAGAGCTCGGCGCACTGGCCGCGGTACACGCCAGGGGTCTTGATCTCGGTCCAGGCCTCGTTGATCAGGCCGGGGATGGCGTCCTGCTTCCAGCCCAGCGCCGGCACCCACCAGGAGTGGATGACGTCGTCGGCGGTGATCACGAAGCGGATCTTGGTGTCGACCGGCAGCACCAGGCGGTTGTCCACCTCGAGCAGGTAGTGCGGGTACTTCTCCGGGTCCGGGCGCTCGCCGCTCTGGCGGATGCGGTCATGCTCGCGGTCCAGGCGGCTGGTGAAGCTGACGTCCTCGCCGAGGTAGTCGTACTTCCACATCCACTGGTAGCCGGTGACCTTGACGGTCATCTCGGAATCGCGGGTGTCGTACATGGCGATCAGCTTGGCCGTGGCCGGCCAGGCCATGGCGATCAGGATCAGCACCGGGATCACGGTCCAGACCAGCTCGGCCGTGGTGTTGTGGCTGAACTGCGCGGCGACCGCGCCCTTGGACTTGCGGAAGCGGACCACCGCCACCGCCATGGCGCCGAACACCACCACGCCGATGGCCACGCAGATCCACAGCGCGACCATGTGGGCGTCGTAGGCGTGCTGCGAGGAGGCAGTGACGCCGCGCCCCATGTTCAGCTGCCACCGCTGCGGGTCCGCCGACTGGGCCCAGGCCAGCAACGGAGCCGCCATCAGCGCGCCCGCAGCCATCCAACGCTTCCACCATCCCTTTGCTTGCATCATTGCCTAGACCCTGGTTGCGTCATCGGTTGCGGCCGCTGGCGGCCGCCAGGAATTCCCTCAGGCACCGCGCCAGCTGCCCGCGTTCGTCCGGTCCGAGGAAGGCTCCCACCCCCACGTGCCGGCCGCCGGAAGAAAGCATGACCATGCCATCTTCCGTGCACACCTGCAGCCTCACCCAGTAAGGATGGGCGCTGAATACGGTCCGGGCACCGCGGCGGACTTCCACCGCGTGCGGCCCGATGGCGATCTCCTCGCCTCGCTCCCCGCTGCGCCAGAGCGCGCGCAGCGCCAGCGCCACCCCTGCGCTGTGCAGCAGTGCGAACACCGGCGCGAAGGCGTTGCCCGCCAGCCAGCCGAGGCCGGCCGCCAGCCACATCGCCCCCGCCAGCGCGGCGAACAGCGCCCTGAACTGGCCTGCCGTCAGGGCCCGCGGCGGGCGCAGCCTCAACTGCGCACCGGCGTCGCCGGACCTGCCTGGCAGCACCTCGATCACGTCGCCAACCGCCGCTCGCAGCTGCGGAAAACCGAAAGATGGTAAGCGTTGATCATGGGAAGCGGCAACCCGCATTGATCCAGAACAAGGCGCAGGCCGGAACGGCCATGGCCACGGGGGCCGGCGGCCACCCGTGGCGCCCGGCGCCGGCCGGGGCGTTCCGGGGAACAGGCCCCGCGCCCCACTCAAATAGAATGTCCCTGCCCCGCCCCATCCCCCGGACCCACTGCCCCGTGAAGCCCAGCCCGCTCGCCGTGGACGTCGCCGAGGTGGAGGCCCTGTTCGACTCGATCCCGGACGTCCTGTTCTTCATCAAGGACCGGGAGGGCCGCTATACCCACGTCAACGCCACCATGTTGCGGCGCCTGGGCCTGCGTTCGCGCCGGGACATCATCGGCAAGCGCGCCAGCGAGGTGTATCCGAGCGGCCTGGGCGCCAACTACGGCCTGCAGGACCGCCAGGTGCTGGAGGGGGCGGTGATCGACAACCTGCTGGAGCTGCACCTGTTCTCCGACCAGGAGCCGGGCTGGTGCCTGACCTGCAAGCGCCCGCTGCGGGTGGACGGCCAAGTGGCCGGGCTGATCGGCATCTCCCGCGACCTGGCCGGACGCGAGGGCCTGGAGGCGGACTACCGCTCCCTGCGCGAGGCCCTGGTGCACATGAACCGGCACTACGCCGAGAACATCCGGGTCCAGGACCTGCTGGCCATCACCGGCTTCTCCGAGTCCAAGCTCGAACGGACCTTCCAGAAGGTGTTCCAGCTCTCGCCGCTGCAGCTGCTGACCCGGGTACGGATCCAGGCGGCGATGCACCGCCTGCACGGCCCCGGCAGCATCGCCGCGATCGCCCAGGCCTGCGGCTTTTCCGACCAGAGCGCCTTCACCCGCCGCTTCGTGGCCATGGTGGGGATGACCCCCGGCGAGTACCGCCGCCTGCGTGCCGGCTGAACCACTCAGCAGGCCGCCCCTGGGGCTCACGCCTGCCTGCGCCGGGGCGCCGGAAGATCGGCCGGGCCGGCACCACCCGGTTTATGCCGCGCCCCCCGTCCGCGCCGGGGGAATCGATCAATCCAGCCGCCCGGTCCGACGGCGAAGATTCGCTCGCACCGCGGCCCCCGGCCGCCTCTTTCCGAGTCCACCATGTCCGCCCTGTCCGCCAACCACGAGACCCCTCCCCCGGGGCCGGCTTCGCCCCTGCGCGCCGCGATTACCGATGCCTGGCTGCGCGACGAGACCACCCATGTGCGCGAGTTGCTGGCACAGGCGCGACTGGACCCGGCGCGCCAGGCCGAGGTCGACGCCCTGGCCGCCGATCTCGTGCGCCGGGTGCGCGCCCGCGCCGCCGACCAGGGCGCGATCGAAGCCTTCATGCGCCAGTACGACCTCGGCAGCGAGGAAGGCGTGCTGCTGATGTGCGTGGCCGAGGCCCTGCTGCGCATCCCGGACCAGGAGACGGCCGACAAGCTGATCCGCGACAAGCTCGGCGACGCCGACTGGGAGAAGCACCTGGGCCAGAGCGAATCGGTGCTGGTCAACGCCTCGACCTGGGGCCTGATGCTCACCGGACGCCTGGTCAACCTCAATGACACGACCCGCCACGACGTGCCTGGCGCGTTCAAGCGCCTGGTCGGCCGCGTCGGCGAGCCAGTGGTGCGCCTGGGCGTGCGCCAGGCGATGCGGATCATGGGCCACCAGTTCGTCATGGGCCGCACGATCGGCGAGGCGCTGGCACGCTCGCGCAAGGGCGGCAACGCCAGCTACCGCTACTCGTTCGACATGCTCGGCGAGGGTGCGCTGACCATGGCGGACGCCCGGCGCTACCTGCAGGCCTACCGCGACGCGATCCACGCCATCGGCCGCAGCGGCGACTTCAAGCACAGTGACGTGTTCGCCGCGCCCAGCATCTCGATCAAGCTCTCGGCGCTGTTCCCGCGCTACGAGCACGCCAAGCGCGAGCGGGTGATGGCCGAGCTGGCACCGGCGGTGCTTGAGCTTGCGCAGCTGGCCCGCTCCTACGGCATCGGCTACACCGTCGACGCCGAGGAGAGCGAGCGCCTGGAGCTGTCGCTGGACATCATCGAGGCCACCTTCTCCGATCCCTCGCTCGAGGGCTGGGAAGGCTACGGCCTGGCGGTGCAGGCCTACCAGAAGCGCGCGCCGTACGTGATCGACTTCCTCGCCGACCTGGCCCGCCGCGTAGGCCGCCGCATCCCGGTGCGCCTGGTCAAGGGGGCGTACTGGGACGCGGAAATCAAGCGCGCCCAGGTCGAAGGCCTGGCCGGCTATCCGGTGTTCACCCGCAAGCAGAACACCGACGTGTCCTACCTGGCCACGGCGCGGCGCATGTTCGAGCACGGCGACGCGATCTACCCGATGTTCGCCACCCACAACGCGCAGACCATCGCCGCGATCCGCGCCATCGCCGATGGCCGCCCGTACGAGCACCAGAAGCTGCACGGCATGGGCGACGACCTCTACGCCGAGGTGGTGCCGGCCGACCGCCTGGGCGTGCCCTGCCGGGTGTACGCGCCGGTCGGCAGCCACGAGGACCTGTTGCCGTACCTGGTCCGCCGCCTGCTGGAGAACGGCGCCAACTCGAGCTTCGTCAACCGCATCACCGACGAGGACGTGCCGGTGGCCGAACTGGTGCGCGATCCGGTGGCCGTGGTCTCCGGTTTCGACTCCATCCCCCACCCGCGCATCCCGCTTCCGCGCGACCTCTACAGCCACCAGGGCTTCGACAGGAACAACTCCATGGGCCTCAACCTCGCCGACGACAACGCACTTGCCGGACTGGCCGCGCAGATGGCCGCGCATACCGGCCCCTGGCGCGCCGCGCCGCTGGTGCCCGGAGCACTCGATGCCGTGCTCGAGCCGGTGGTGGTGCGCAACCCGGCCGACCGCCGCCAGGTCGTCGGCCAATGGCAGCCGGGCAACGAGGCCACCGTCGACCGCGCCCTGGCCAATGCCGTGGCCGCGCAGCCGGCCTGGGACCGCACCCCGGCCGCCAGCCGCGCCGCGATCCTGGAGCACGCGGCGGACCTGCTCGAGCAGCGCATGCCGCAGTTCATGTCGATGTGCGTGCGCGAGGCCGGCAAGACCATTCCCGATTCGGTGGCCGAGGTGCGCGAGGCGGTCGACTTCCTGCGCTACTACGCCGCCCAGGCGCGGGCGAGGTTCGGCGCGCCGGAGCAGATGCCCGGCCCGACGGGCGAATCCAACCAGCTGCAGCTGCAGGGTCGCGGCGTGTTCGTGTGCATCAGCCCGTGGAACTTCCCGCTGGCGATCTTCCTCGGCCAGGTCGCCGCGGCGCTCGCCGCCGGCAACGCCGTGGTCTCCAAGCCAGCCGAGCAGACCAGCCTGGTCGGCCATGCGGCAGTGCAGCTGCTGCACGAAGCCGGCATCCCGGAAGCGGTGCTGCAGTTCGTGCCCGGCGACGGCGCCACGGTCGGTGCGGCGCTGACCTCGGACGCGCGCGTGGCCGGCGTGGCCTTCACCGGCTCGACCGAGACCGCGCGCGCGATCAACCGCGCACTGGCCGCGCGCGAGGACGCCGGCATCGCCGTGCTGATCGCCGAGACCGGCGGCCAGAACGCGCTGATCGCCGACTCCTCGGCCCTGCCCGAGCAGCTGGTCAAGGACGCCATCGCCAGTGCCTTCACCTCCGCCGGCCAGCGCTGCTCGGCCGCGCGCGTGCTGTTCGTGCAGGACGACATCGCCGACAAGGTCACGGCCATGCTCGCCGGCGCCATGGCCGAGCTGAAGGTCGGCGACCCGGCGCTGCTGTCCACCGACGTCGGCCCGGTGATCGACGCCGATGCGCTGGAGATGCTCGAGGCCCACGCCGCGCGCATGGAGCGCGAGGCGCGCGCGATCGCCACCGCGCCGCTGGATGCGGCGCTGGAGCACGGCACTTTCTTCGCCCCGCGCGCCTACGAGCTGCAGTCGCTGTCGCAGCTGCCGCGCGAGGTGTTCGGCCCGGTGCTGCACGTGATCCGCTGGAAGGCGGACCAGCTGGATGCGGTGGTCGACCAGGTCAACGCCACCGGCTACGGCCTGACCCTGGGCATCCATTCACGCATCGACGAGACCGTCGAGCGGATCGTGGCGCGGGCGAAGGTCGGCAACGTCTACGTCAACCGCAACCAGATCGGCGCGGTGGTGGGCGTGCAGCCGTTCGGCGGCCAGGGCCTGTCCGGCACCGGCCCCAAGGCCGGCGGCCCGCACTACCTGCTGCGCTTCGTCACCGAGAAGACGGTGACCATCAACACCACCGCCGCCGGCGGCAATGCCTCGCTGCTGACCCTGGGCGACTGAGCCGGCGCGGGCCGGACAGAAGAGGGGCGCCATTGGCGCCCCTTTCTTTTTTCTTCCCGGACTGCGGCCCTCAGCCGGCGACCAGCCGCACCCGCGCGAAGTTGCGCTTGCCTACCTGCAGTACGCCCTCGAAGCCGGGGGCGAACACCTTCGAGGCATCCTCGACCACCTCGCCGTCGACCTTGACCGCGCGCTCCTTGAGCTTACGGTTGGCCTCGGAGTTGGACGGGGTGATGCCGGCGGCGGTCAGCAGTGCGGCGATGCGCAGGCCCTCGGCCGGCACCGCCACGTCCTGCAGCGGCAGCAGCGAGGTATCGCCCTGCCCGGTGACCGCGGCATGCCAGCCGGCGATCGCGGTCTCGGCCGCGGCGGCGTCATGGAAACGGGTGGCCAGCTCGCGCGCCAGGCGCAGCTTGATGTCGCGCGGGTTGAGGCCGGCGGCGACTTCCTCGCGCAGCTTCTTCGCCTCGGCCGCGGAGATCTCGAAACTCAGCAGCTCGATCCACTTCCACATCAGCTCGTCGCCGATCTTCATCGTCTTGTTGACGATATCGATCGCTGCTTCCGCGATGCCGATGTAGTTGCCCAGCGACTTGCTCATCTTGTTGACGCCGTCCAGCCCCTCCAGCAGCGGCATGGTCAGCACGATCTGCGGCGCCTGGCCGTAGTGCTCCTGCAGCCCGCGGCCCATCAGCAGGTTGAACTTCTGGTCGGTGCCACCGAGCTCGACGTCGGCCTTCAGCGCCACCGAGTCGTAGCCCTGCACCAGCGGGTAGAGGAACTCGTGGATGGCGATGGACTGCTGCGCTGCGAAGCGCTTGGAAAAGTCGTCGCGCTCGAGCATGCGCGCGACGGTGTGCTGGCCGGCCAGCTTGATCATGTCCGCGGCCGACATCTGCCCGAACCACTCGCTGTTGAAGCGCACCTCGGTGCGCTCGCGATCCAGCACCTTGAACACCTGCTCGGCGTAGGTCTCGGCATTGGCCAGCACGTCCTCGCGCGAGAGCGGCTTGCGGGTGGCGTTCTTGCCGGTGGGGTCGCCGATCATCCCGGTGAAGTCGCCGATCAGGAAGATCACCTGGTGCCCCAGGTCCTGGAACTGGCGCATCTTGTTCAGCAGCACCGTGTGGCCCAGGTGCAGGTCCGGGGCGGTCGGGTCGAAGCCGGCCTTGACCCGCAGCGGCCTTCCCGTTTTAAGCCGCGCCTCCAGCTCGTCGCGCTTGAGGATCTCATCGGCGCCGCGGCCGATCAGGGCAAGGGATTCTTCAACGGAGGCCACAGGTTGCTCCCAGCAGGAAGGTCGGGGGAATGGAACTGACAAACTTGAACGCAATGTTAAGTGCTAGTTAACAGGGGCGCCACACGAAAGTTCATGTACTTCAATGGTTTGACGCATGGATTTCATGTGTCTAAGGTACGCCGCGGTGGGCCGCATTCCGGGGTCCCGTGAAGGAAGCCGTCCAATGCCCCTGACCGAACATGGCCGTGCACGCAAACAGCAGTTCCATGACCGGCTCGGAATCCTCCACCACAGGACCCTGCACCACAAGCTGAAGGAACGGTTTCCCGCCGCCTTCAACACCCGCTGGACCCGGCGTCACTGGGTACACGCCAGCCTGTTCGCCACCCTTGGCGCGCTGGTCGCCACGATCATCCCCGGTTTCTCCGCGCAGCTGGAGCCGCAGACCCGGCTCCACGCCACCCTGCCCCTGAGCCTGCCGCCGCTGACCGTCCGCGCCCCGAACGCGGCCCACCCCGGCCACCAGTGGGAAGTCGTCCAGGTGCGCGCGGGCCAGACCCTCGGCGCGCTGTTCGATTCGATGGGCGTCTCCACCCAGGTGATGCACCAGATCCTGGAGCAGCCGGGCAATCGTGAACCGCTCAGCCGCCTGCGCCCCGGCGCCGAGCTGGCCTTCGCCCTCGGCGACGACGGCCAGCTGGAGGGCTTCCGCTTCGACCGCAGCCCGACCGAGCGCGTCGAACTGACCCTGGCCGGCGGCAGGATCCACGAGAAGGTCCTCGAGCGCGCCACCACCACCCGCGTGGCGGTGGCCAGCGCCGAGATCGAGCATTCGCTGTACGCCGCCGGCCGCAAGGCAGGCCTGAGCCCGGCCTCGATCGCGGTGATGACCGACGAGATCTTCAAGTACGACATCGACTTCAAGGACGTGCAGCGCGGCGACCGCTTCAGCGCGGTGGTCGAGGAAGTCTGGCGCGAGGGCGAGCGCATCGGCGGCGGCCGCATCCTGGCGGCGAGCTTCACCACCAACGGCAAGACCTACACCGGCGTGCGCTTCGAGCACGAGGGCAAGATCGGCTACTACACCCCGGACGGGCGCCCGCTGAAGAAGAGCTTCATCCGCATGCCGATCCCGTATGCGCGCCTGTCCTCGAAGTTCGGTGCGCGCCACCACCCCGTGCTGGGCAAGATGCGCATGCACAAGGGCGTCGACTACGCCGCCACCACCGGCACTCCGATCATGGCCGCCGGCGACGCCAAGGTGCAGTTCGTCGGCCAGCAGCGCGGCTATGGCAACGTCGTGATCCTCGACCACGGCAAGGGCCACACCACGCTGTACGCGCACATGTCGCGTTTCGGCAAGATCCGCAAGGGCCAGTCGGTCTCGCAGGGCACGGTGATCGGCTACGTCGGCTCCACCGGCCTGGCCACCGGCCCGCACCTGCACTACGAATTCCGGGTCAACGGCCAGCACCGCAACCCGCTGTCGGTGACCATGCCGCCGCCGGAACCGCTCAAGGGCGAAGCCCTGGCCGCGTTCCGCGCGCAGACCGCGCCGACCCTGGCGCGCATCGAGTCGATGGAAAAGCTGCTGTACGCCAGCGCCTCCAAGCCGGACCAGGCCGAAGGCAAGCGCGGCTGATCCGTCGCCCGCGCCTACAATGGCGCGCATGTCCCGACTCTTCCTTGGCCTGATATCGGGCACCAGCGCCGACGGCATCGACGCGGCGCTGGTCGAATTCCCCGACGGCCCCGATACCGCCGGCCTGCGCCTGGTCGCAGCGCTCACCCATCCTTGGGACGAGGCGCTGCGCGCGCGCCTGGTCGCCATCGGCCAGGGCGGCGAGCCGCAATCGCTGGATGAACTGGGCAGGCTGGACGTGCAGGTCGGCGAGGCCTTCGTCGCCGCCGCGCTGGCCCTCCTCGGCGGAGCCGGCATCCGCCCCGGGCAGGTCGCCGCGATCGGCTCCCACGGCCAGACCCTGCGCCACCGTCCGCACGGCGCCGCGCCGTTCACCCTCCAGATCGGGGATGGCAGCGTCATCGCCGAACGCACCGGCATCGCCACCGTATGCGACTTCCGTCGCCGCGACGTGGCCGCCGGCGGGCAGGGCGCTCCGCTGGTGCCGGCGTTCCATGCCGCCCTGCTGCATTCGCCGGCCGAGGACCGGGCCGTGCTCAACCTCGGCGGGATCGGCAACTACACCCTGCTGCCACGCGCCGGCGAGGTACGCGGCTTCGACACCGGCCCGGCCAACGCCCTGCTCGATGCCTGGTGCCTGCGCCACACCGGCGCCGCGTTCGATGCCGGTGGCGCCTTCGCCGCGGGTGGCACCGTGGACGCCGGCCTCCTGGAACGGCTGCTGGACGAGCCCTGGTTCGCCCTGCCGCCCCCCAAGAGCACCGGCCGCGAGCAGTTCCACCTGGACTGGGTGCAGGACCGCCTGCGCGGCGAGGCGCCGGCCGACGTGCAGGCCACCCTGCTGGAGCTGACCGCGGCCACCGCCGCCGACGCGCTGCGCGCCCACCAGCCCGGAACCGCGCGGGTGATCGCGTGCGGCGGCGGCGTGCGCAATCCGCTGCTGATGGCGCGGCTGGCCGCGCGGCTGCCCGGGGTGGCGGTGGAGTCCACCGCGGAGCACGGGCTCGATCCCGACTTCGTCGAGGCCATGGCCTTCGCCTGGCTGGCGCGGGAAACCCTCGACGGCCGTCCGGGCAACCTGCCGGCGGTGACGGGCGCGCGCGGGCCGCGGGTGCTTGGCGTGGTGCACCCGGCCTGAGCGGCCGGGACCGGTTCGATCAGGACAGGAGGATGGCGATGGGCAAGCGTGGCCGAATCGTGCGCAGGGGTGCAGGACTGGCGCTCGGCTGGGTACTGGCCGCAGGCGCCTGGGCCGCCGCCCCCGAGGACCAGTCCACGCGGCCGCTGCTGGTGCTGCACGGCGGCGCAGGCGTGGAGCGTGCCGGGCTGTCGGCCGAGGAGGAAGCCGCCGCGCGCGCGGCGCTGGCCGAGGCCCTGCGCGCCGGCCATGCCGTGCTGCGCGACGGCGGCCCGGCGCTGGAAGCGGTCACCGCGGCGATCGCCGTGCTGGAGGACGCGCCGCAGTTCAATGCCGGCCGCGGCGCGGTGTTCACCCACGAGGGCCGCAACGAGCTGGACGCGGCGATCATGGACGGAGCCAGCGGCCGTGCAGGCGCGATCGCCGGCGTGCAGCGCGTACGCAATCCGATCCGTCTGGCGCGCGCGGTGATGGAAGCGTCCCCGCACGTCATGCTGGTCGGCGAAGGTGCCGAGGCCTTCGCCGGCGGGCACGGCATCGAGCTGGTCGATCCGTCCTGGTTCCGCACGGAGAAGCGCTGGCAGCAGCTGCAGGACGCGCTGGCGCGCGAGCGGGGCCAGGCGTCGGGCCCGGCGCCCCGGCATCCCTATTTCGGCACGGTGGGCGCGGTCGCCCTCGACACCCGGGGACGCCTGGCCGCCGGAACGTCCACCGGCGGCATGACCAACAAGCGCTGGGGCCGGGTCGGCGACGCACCGATCATCGGAGCCGGCACCTGGGCCGACGACCGCTGCGCGGTGTCGGGCACCGGATGGGGCGAGTACTACATCCGCGCCGCCGCGGCCCACGAGATCTGCGCACGCGTGCGCCTGGCCGGGGAGCCGCTGGCGCAGGCCGCCGATGCGGTGATCAACCGCCAGATCCCGGCTGCCGGCGGCAACGGTGGCGCCATCGCCCTGGGCGCCGATGGCAGCGCCGCCCTGCCGTTCAACACCGGCGGCATGTACCGGGGCTGGATCGGCGCCGACGGGGTACCGCACGTGGCCGTGTTCGACGAGCCCCTGCCGCTGCCCTGAACCGGCTCACGTCCCGCCAAGCAGGCGCCGGTAGCGGTCCAGGTCTGCCGCCGAGAAGCAGCAGAACACCACCTCCCGCACCACCCTCGCCGGGAACGAGGCCACCGTGGCAACCGCCAGCGGCGCGGCCAGGTCCGGCGGATAGCCGTACACGCCCGTGCTGATCGACGGGAACGCCACCGTCCCGCATCCATGGGCCTCGGCCAGGACCAGGCTGTTGCGGTAGCAGGAGGCCAGCAATGCGGGTTCGCCGGCATCGCCGCCGCGCCAGACCGGGCCCACGGCGTGGATCACGTGCCGCGCCGGCAGCCGGTGGCCGCCGGTGATGCGTGCCTCCCCGGTCGGGCAACCGCCCAGGACGCGGCACTCTTCCAGCAGTCCGGGTCCGGCGACACGGTGGATCGCACCGTCCACGCCCCCACCGCCCAGCAGCGAGGCATTGGCGGCGTTGACGATGGCATCCACTTCCAGGGTGGTGATGTCGGCCTGCAAGGCCCGCATGTGCAACGCCATTGCCGTCCTTTCCCTCCGGATCGCCTACCGTTGCGTGCAGCGTGCCATGCCACCGCGGCCCTTGCAGTCACGACGTACGCGGATCGGCGGGGCGCCAGGTCCTTGCAGCGGAAACTGAAGCTGCGGTGACGCATCGTTCCACTGCCCGGGTCCTTTCCGGCGCCGGCCGAAACTAAAATCCCGGCACCGCGCACCTCCCCCCATGGCACCGCCCCGGACGGCGCCATGCTGCGCATCCCCCGGACTTCAGACATGGAAAAACAACGGCATATCCTGCTGGCCTACCTGGGCCGCTCTGTGCTGCTGGCCCTGGTCATGGCCACCCCCGTCGCCCTGCTCTACGCGGACATCCAGATCCTCGGCGACAGCGTCGGCGAATGGTCCCTGGTCGAGCTGACCCAGATCGGCTTCCTCGTCGCCACGGTGCTGGCCTTCGTCCGCCTCGCCCGCGCGCGCGAGGACGAGCGCGGCTTCGCCGTACTGGCGGCCGGCTTCTTCGGCTGCATGCTGATCCGCGAACTGGACGCGGTCTGGGACCTGGTGTTCCGCGGACTGTGGCCGATCCTGGTCGCGGCGGTGGCGTCCGCCTGCCTCGGCTACGCCCTGCGCCGCGGCCGCCAGACGCTGGCGGCGACCGCCAGTTTCCTCGTTTCGCGCTCCAACGCGGTCATGACCATCGGCCTGGTTCTGCTGCTGGTCTATTCGCGCCTGTTCGGCATGACCACGCTGTGGCACGGCCTGCTGGCGGAAAACTACGTGCGCGTGTTCAAGAACGCGGCCGAGGAGTGCACCGAGCTGCTGGGCTACAGCCTGATCATGGCCGCCGCGCTGACCTACGCGGCGCAGCGCGTCCGCGAGCGCCGCAGGGCGCTGGCCGGCAGCCGCCAGGAGGGCCACGACAGTCCGCTGCTGCAGGCCTCGATCGCCCGGCGCGCCGGCACGCGCGGCTGAGGCGCCCGCCCGCGGCGGGCGCCACGGACGGCGTCCGTCCGCTTCAGAGGTCGCTGCCGGCCGGCAGCAGCTTCAGCGCGGCGATGGCCTCGGCCAGCGCCTCGACTTCCGGGGTCTCGAAGCCGCTACGGACCTCTTCCTCGGTCGCGAACAGGCCCTGCTCGAGCAGCCGGATCACGGTCTCGCGCAGCCCCCAGCCGCGCGCCTGCGCGACGCGCTGGATGCGCTCGGCCAGGATCGGATCGATGTCGCGCAGCACCAGGTCGGGCATGGGTCCGGAGGGGTCGTACGGGATGGGGGCGTGGAAAGACTGCCACGAAGCGCCGGCGCGGACGAGCGCCGGCGCGAGCGTCAGCGCGGCGGAGCGGCGGCCGCCTCGCGGATCCGGGGCCACAGCCATGCCAGCAGGGCCAGCGTCGGGATCACGGTCAGCGCCGACAGCACGAAGAACGTGCCGTACGAAGTGGCCTCGACCACGTAGCCGGACACGCCGCCGGCGAACTTGCCGGGCAGGTTGGCCAGCGACACCAGCAGCGCGAACTGGGTGGCGGTGAAGTTGCGGTCGGTCAGCGAGGACATGAACGCCACCAGCACCGTGCCGGCGAAGCCCTGGGCCACGTTGTCGGCGGTGATCGCCGCATAGAACGCCCAGATCTGCGACGGGTACTGGCTCATCAGCAGGAAGGCGAGGTTGGACAGGGCCACGCCGAGGGCCGCGATGAACAGCATGCGGCGGAAGCCGAACGCGGCCACGCAAACGCCACCGAGGAAGGCGCCGCCGATGCCGGCCCAGATCCCGTAGAGCTTGGACACGGTGGCGATGTCGGCCTTGGTGTAGCCGCTGTCCAGGTAGAACGGCCCGGCCATCACCCCGATCACCTGGTCGGGGAACTTGAACAGGCCCACGAACAGCAGCAGCACCAGGCCCAGGGCCAGGCCGTTGTTGCTGAAGTAGCTGGAGAACGGCTGCCAGAACGCACCGAGGAAATCGATCCGGCGGACGACGGTCGCCTCCGGCACGTCCGGCTCGCGCGACAGCAGGGTGGCCAGCACCGGCGCCAGCATCAGCGCGGCCATGGCCAGGTAGGCCACGGTCCAGCCGCCGAACTCGGCCAGGTACAGCGCGCCGGCGCCGCCGAGGATCAGGCCGATGCGGTAGCCCAGGGTGTAGGTGGCGGCCAGCGCGGCCTGTGCCTGCGCCGGCGCGACCTCGATGCGGTAGGCGTCGACCACCGAATCCTGGGTGGCGCCGGCGAAGGAGGTGAACAGCACCCAGCCCACCAGCGGGCCCACGCCCAGCTCCGGACGGGTGAAGGCCAATGCGGCCAGGCCGATGCCGACGCCCAGCTGCGCCGCCAGCAGCCACGAGCGGCGCCGGCCGAGCATCCCCAGCGGCGCGAACACGTAGCGGTCGATCAGCGGCGCCCACAGGAACTTCAGCAGGTAGAAGAAGCTGGCGAGGCTGATCAGGCCGATGCTGCCCAGGTCCAGGCCGCCATCGCGCAGGCGGGTGGACAGGGTCATCGAGGCGATCGGCAGGAACGGCAAGCCGCAGCCGAAGCCCAGCAGCGCCAGGGTCAGCGCCGAGGGCGTGCCGAAGGCGCGGCGGATGCCGGCCCAGCCCCTGTAGCGTGGCGGCTCGCCAGCCGGTGCGCTCACGGCAGTGCGCCTTCGTAGTCCACGGTGAACGGCGCGTGGTCGGAGAAGCGCTGCTCGCGGTAGATCGAGCAGCCGCGCAGGCGCGAACCCAGGCCCGGGGTCACGAACTGGTAGTCGATCCGCCAGCCCACGTTGTTGGCGCGCGCCGCGCCGCGGTTGCTCCACCAGGTGTAGTCCTCCCCCTGGGGATGCAGCGCGCGGTAGGCATCGACCCAGCCGCCTGGCCGCGGCGGGGTACCGTCGCTGCCCTCGTCCTGTCCGATCATGCCGTTGAGCCAGGCGCGCTCCGGCGGCAGGCAGCCGGAGTTCTTCTGGTTGGAGGTCCAGTTCCTGATGTCCTTGCGGCAGCGGACGATGTTCCAGTCGCCGCACAGCACGTACTCGCGGCCGCTGGCCAGCCACTCGTCAAGCACCGGCTTCAGCCACTCCATGATCTGGAACTTGTAGCCCTGGCGCAGCTCGCCGGAGGAGCCGGAGGGGATGTAGAACGACACCACGCTGAGGTTGCCGAAGCGCGCCTCGATGTAGCGGCCCTCGTCGTCGAAGTCCGGCCGGCCCAGCACGGTGCGTACCTCGTCCGGCTCGCGACGGGCGTAGATCGCCACGCCGCTGTAGCCCTTCTTGGTGGTGGCGTCGCGATAGAAGCAGTGGTGGCCGTCGGGGCGGAAGCAGGCGTCGGCCAGCTGGTGCTCCTGCGACTTGGTCTCCTGCAGGCAGACCACGTCGGCGTCCTGCTGGCCCAGCCAGTCGAAGAAACCCTTGCCGGCGGCCGAGCGGATGCCGTTGGCGTTGAAGCTGATGATGCGCATCGGGGGAAGGCTCGAAAAACAGGCCGACAGCCTACCCAATCGCGCCCCGTGGCGCTGCCTCCGCGACCGCCAGAGAGCGCGGGGCCGCGCCGCGGCCGTATCCTATGCCGCCGTCCTTCCATTGCGATCCCGATGTCCGACCACCGCACCCGCTTCCTGCAGCTGGCCCTGGATGCCGACGCCCTGCGTTTCGGCGAGTTCACCCTCAAGTCCGGCCGGGTATCGCCCTACTTCTTCAACGCCGGCCGCTTCGACGGCGGCGCCGCGCTGGCCGCGCTCGCTTCCTGCTACGCCGACGCCATCGACGCCTCGGGGGTCGAATTCGACCTGCTGTTCGGCCCGGCCTACAAGGGCATCCCGCTGGCCACCGCCCTGGCCTGCGAATACGCCCGCCGCGGCCGCGACCTGCCGCTGGCCTTCAACCGCAAGGAGGCCAAGGCCCACGGCGAGGGCGGCAGCCTGATCGGCGCGCCGCTGGCCGGGCGCAAGGTCCTGGTGGTGGACGACGTGATCACCGCCGGCACCGCGATCCGCGAGGCCCTGGGGATCATCGCCGGCGCCGGCGGCAGCGTGGCCGGGATCGTGGTCGCCCTGGACCGCCAGGAGATCGCCAGCGAGCAGGACCGCCGTTCGGCGGCGCAGGCGGTGGCCGCCGAGGCCGGCGTCCCGGTGCTGGCGGTGGCCGGCCTGGCCGACCTGCTTGCATTCGCCGCCGGAAACGACACACTGGCGGCACACCGCGCGCCGTTGCTGGCCTACCGGGCCCGCTACGGCTGTGACCAGACAGGCTGACTGACAGCGCAGGGGGCTGCCGTGATGCCGCATTACACCAGGCCGTTGGCGATCGCCGCGGCGCTCGTGCTGTTGCCCGCACCGGCGATGGCCCAGAAGAAGCCGGCGGCCAGGGCCGCCGACAAGGCCGCGAAGAAACTCTATTGCTGGGACCAGGACGGGCAGCGCGTATGCGCCGACGCCCTTCCGGCCGAGGCGGCGGCGGTGACGCGCGAGGAGATCAACGCCCGCAGCGGCATGCGCACCGGCGAGATCCAGGGCGCGCTCACGCCCGAGGAACGCGCCGCCCGCGCCGAGGAGGAGGCGCGCCAGCGCACCCAGGCGATGGCCAACGAGACCCAGCGCCTGACCGAACAGGCCCTGCTGGTCACGTTCCAGACCGAGGACGACCTGCGCCGGGTGTTCAAGGACCGCACGTCCCTGGTGGAAAACAGCATCGAGACGGCGCGTTACAACGTGGCCAGCCTGCGCGAGGGCCTGGTCACGCTGCTGCGCACCGCGGCCGAGCGCGAGCTTTCCGGCCAGCCGGTCCCGGCCAAGCTTGCCGCCGACATCCGCCAGCGGCATGCCCAGCTGGTCCACCACCAGCTGCTGCAGCGCAGCTTCGAGCAGCAGCGCGTGACGCTGGACGACGAGATCGAAAGCACCCTGCAGCGCTACCGCGAGCTGAAGTCCGCGCCCGCCGGGCGCGGCGCGGCGCGGTAAGCCCGGCCGGGCCGCCCACGGCGGCCCCGGCCAGGCCGCAGGCTCAGAAGGGCAGCGACACGCCCGGCATCAGCGCCTGCAGCTGCTCGCGGAACAGGGTGCGGATCCGCACCATCGCCTGTTCGTCGTCGCCTTCGAACCGCAGCACCAGCACCGGCGTGGTGTTGGACGCCCGCAGCAGGCCCCAGCCGTCGTTCCAGTCCGCGCGCAGGCCGTCGATGGTGGTCAGGCGCACGCCGGCGAACGGCGAATCCTCGGCCTGGGCGCGCGCGGTGAACTCGGCGACCAGCGCGTGTGGGTCCTCGCCGTCGACCAGCGGCACCTTGATCTCCGGGGTGGACACCCCGTCGGGCAGTTCGTCGAACACTTCCGCGGGCGCTTCGAACCGCCCGGCCAGGATCTCCAGCAGGCGCGCGGCGGCGTACAGGCCGTCGTCGAAGCCGTACCAGCGCTCCTTGAAGAAGAAGTGGCCGCTCATCTCGCCGGCCAGCTCCGCCTCGGTCTCGCGCATCTTGGCCTTGATCAGCGAGTGCCCGGTCTTCCACATCTGCGGGCTGCCGCCGTTGCGCAGGATGTAGTCGGCCAGTCGCCCGGTGCACTTGACGTCGTAGATCACCATCGCGCCCGGATTGCGCTGCAGCAGGTCGCCGGCGTAGAGCATGAGCAGGCGGTCGGCGTGGACGATCCGGCCATCGCTGGTGACCACGCCCAGGCGGTCGCCGTCGCCGTCGAAGGCCACGCCCAGGTCGGCGCCGAACTGGCGGACCGTCTGCACCAGGTCCTCCAGGTTGTGCGGCTCGCTGGGATCGGGATGGTGGTTGGGGAAGCTGCCGTCCACGTCGCAGTACAACGGCACGACCTCGGCGCCGATGGCCTCCAGCAGGCGCGGGGCGATCTCGCCGGCCGCGCCGTTGCCGGCGTCGGCCACCACCTTCAGCGGGCGCTCCAGCTGCACGTCGTCGGCGATGCGGCGGACGTAGTCGCCGCTCACGTCCTGGGTGGTGTAGGTGCCGGCGGCGTCGGTGCGCAGGCGCCCGTCGCGGATGCGGGCGTAGAGGTCGACGATGGCCTCGCCGGACAGGGTCTGGCCGCCGATCACGATCTTGAAGCCGTTGTAGTCGGGCGGGTTGTGGCTGCCGGTCACGGCGACGCCGCTGCCGGCACGCAGGTGGTAGGCGGCGAAATACACGACCGGGGTCGGCACCATGCCGATATCGATCACGTTGCGCCCGGCCTTGCGCAGGCCCTCGACCAGGCCCTCGACCAGCTCCGGTCCGGACAGGCGGCCGTCGCGGCCGACCACGATGTCCACCAGGCCTTCCTCGGCCATGACCGTGCCGATCGCCTGGCCGATGTAGCGGGCGACCTTCGGGGTCAGCTGGCTGCCGACCAGGCCGCGGATGTCGTAGGCGCGGAAGATCCCCGGGTCCAGCGCCAGGTCCTCCTCCACGGGCGCGCGCGCGGCGGCCCGTACCGGCGGCGGCGCAGCCTGCGCCTCGCGCTGCAGGGTCTGGCCGAACGTCGGCGCCTCCTCCGCCACGGCCTGCGCGGGCGCGGCGCGGCGCAGGCGCGACAGCTTGCCGCTGGCCCACAGCAGCAGCCCGGCGACCAGCAGTGCCAGCACCACCGCGGCGACCAGGCTGGGCAGCGCGCCCAGGCCGAACGGGCCGCCGCCGACATCCGGGACCGCGGCGGCCGCACGCAGGTAGCCCTGGCCAACCGGTCGCGACAGCACGTCGGCGACGCCGGCCATGGAGCGGTCGCCGCGCTCGGCGATGTTGTAGCTGCCCTGGCGCAGGGCCAGGTAGGTCCCGTCCGGGACGGGGGCGGCGTCGAGCCCGGCGGTCAGCACCGCCAGCGGCATGCGCACGTAGGCGACCGCACGCTCCTGCCCCAGCAGCGCGGGCGCGGCCAGGCCAAGTGCCACCCGGTTGTCCTCGCGGACCACGCCGGCCACCGCGGCATCCTCGGCCAGCGCGCGCTGCAGCAGCGCCAGGCGTGCGTAGCCGAAGCTGGCCGGGTCCGCATGGGCCGCGGCCAGGTCCGCGCCCAGTACTGCCGCGTCCTCGGCCTGGCCCCAGCCGGAGACCAGCGCCTTGGCGGCCGCCTGGGCATCGCCGGACTGCAGGGCGGCGGCCACGTCCTCGCGCGCCAGCCGCTCGGACAGGGCCCGGGTCTGGGCCGTCACCGTGGAGGCGGTGGCCTTGATCGCCTGGTCCCGCGCCTGCTCCAGCTGGCCAAGCCGCTGCTGGCCCTGCCACTGCCGCGCCCCGCTCCAGCCGAACCACGCCGCCAGCAGCGCCAGCAGCGCCGCCAGCACAAGCGCGCCCCGGCGGGCCTGCGCCAGCGCCGGTCGACCCGCGTCCTCTCCGTTCATCCCCGCCCCCTGGTTCAACGTACGCCTGTATGGCCGAAGCCGCCCTCTCCCCGGGCGCTGGCCGCGAATGTATCAACCACCTTCAGTTCCGCACGCACGATTGGTGCCAACACCAGCTGGGCGATGCGGTCGCCCGGCTCGATGGTGAACGCTTCCCGGCCCCGGTTCCAGATGCTGATCAGCAGCGGACCCTGGTAATCGGCGTCGATCAGGCCGGTGCCGTTGCCCAGGACGATGCCGTGGCGATGGCCCAGGCCCGAGCGCGGCAGGACCAGGGCGCACAGGTTCGGGTCGCCGATGTGGATCGAAAGCCCGCTGGGGACCAAGGCCGCGTCGCCCGGCTGCAGGGTCATCGGCGCTTCGGTCGCCGCGCGCAGGTCCATCCCGGCGCTGGACGCGGTGGCATAGGCCGGCAGCGGCCAGCTGTCCCCGAAGCGCGGGTCCAGCAGCTTCACCTCCAGCACGTGGGACGACACGGTCCCGCTCATGCCTGCAGCCTCTCGGCCACCAGCGCCACCAGCGCATCGGCCAGCTGCACCTTGGGGGCGGACGCGAAGTCGCGCTCGCCGCCGGGCCAGAACGCGGTCATGGCATTGGTGTCGCTCTCGAAGCCGGCGCCGGGCACGCCGACGCGGTTGGCGATGATCAGGTCCAGGCGCTTGGACGTCAGTTTCTGCCGCGCATAGTCGGCCACGTTGTCGGTCTCGGCGGCGAAGCCGACCACCAGCTTCAGCCCGGCATCCTCGCGCGCCGCCACCTCGGCCAGGATGTCCGGGGTGCGGACCAGGTCCAGGGCCAGCACCTCGCCGGTGCCGGTCTTCTTGATCTTGCTGGGCGAGAAGGCGCGCGGGGTGTAGTCGGCCACCGCGGCGGCACCGATGTAGATGTCCGCCGGCAGCGCCGCGGAGACCGCCTCGCGCATCTGCGCTGCCGAGCGCACGTCCACCCGCTGCACGCCCGGCGGGGTCGCCAGCTGCACCGGACCGGCGACCAGCACCACCTCGGCGCCGGCGCGCGCGGCGCTGGCGGCCACGGCGAAGCCCATCTTGCCGCTGCTGCGGTTGCCCAGGTAGCGCACCGGGTCCAGGTCCTCGTAGGTCGGACCTGCGGTGACCACCACCTTCAGGCCCTGCAGCAGGCCCGGCGTGGCAGTCGCGGCCGGTGCCGCGGCGGCGGCGCCAGCCAGGGCGGCGACGATCGCATCGGGCTCGGCCAGGCGGCCCGGACCGGACTCGCCCTCGGCCAGCGGACCGTCGTCCGGGCCGATCACCTGCACCCCGCGCGAACGCAGCAGCTCGACGTTGGCGACCGTGGCCGGATGCCGCCACATGCGGTGGTTCATGGCCGGGGCCACCGCCAGCGGCGCCTCGGTGGCCAGGCACAGCGTGGTGACCAGGTCGTCGGCCAGGCCGTGGGCCATGCGCGCCAGCAGGTCGGCGGTGGCCGGGGCCACGACCACGCGGTCGGCCCAGCGTGCCAGCTCGAGGTGGCCCATGGCCTGCTCGGCGGCGGTATCCCACAGGGTGGTGCGCGCCGGATGCCCGGACAGGGCCTGGAAGCTGAGCGGAGTGACGAACTGCTGGGCACCGGCGGTCATGGCCACCTGTACCCCGGCCCCGGCATCGCGCAGGCGACGCACCAGCTCCAGCGCCTTGTAGGCGGCAATTCCGCCACCGACGCACAACAGGATCCGCTGACCCGCCAGGGCGGCGGTGGGCGAAGCAATCACTTGGAAATTTCCTACCCGGGAAAGGTCCACAAGCT
Organism: Pseudoxanthomonas suwonensis; assembly: GCF_010093235.1. Classification (GTDB taxonomy): domain Bacteria; phylum Pseudomonadota; class Gammaproteobacteria; order Xanthomonadales; family Xanthomonadaceae; genus Pseudoxanthomonas; species Pseudoxanthomonas suwonensis. The sequence goes on from NZ_PDWP01000021.1 coordinate 37,109, forward strand.
TACTCCAAGCGCCCGACCCGCCTGATTCCCGGGCGTTCGCGGCAACGGCAGTCTGGGCATATGCGGATCCGCGACTGGCCCACCACCGAACGCCCCCGGGAGAAGCTGCTGGCGCATGGCGCGGGGGCGCTGTCGGACGCCGAGCTGCTGGCGATCTTCCTCGGCTCCGGCCTGCAGGGACGCGACGCGGTGCAGACCGCGCGCGAGCTGCTGGCGACCCACGGCCCGCTGCGCGCCCTGCTCGACCTGCCAGCCCGTGCCCTGGCGCGCCTGCCGGGGCTGGGCCCGGCGCGGGCCTGCGCCCTGTCCGCGGCACTGGAACTGGGCAACCGCCACCTGGCCGCGGCGCTGGAGCGTGGCGAGGCGCTGACCGACCCGGCCAGCGCCGGCCGCTACTTCGCGCGGCGCCTGCGGCCGCGCCCGCACGAGGTGTTCGCCGCCCTGTTCCTGGACAACCGGCACCGGGCGCTGGCGTTCGAGGAGCTGTTCACCGGCACCATCGACGGCGCCGAGGTGCATCCACGGGAGCTGGTCCGCCGGGCCCTGGCGCACAACGCCGCGGCGGTGATCGTCGGCCACAACCATCCGTCCGGCTGCCCCGATCCCTCGGCTGCCGACCGCGCGGTCACCGTCCGCCTGAAGCAGGCCCTCGCCCTGGTCGAGGTGCGCCTGCTGGACCATTTCGTGGTCGGCGATGGCGAGCCGGTCTCCATGGCCGCGCGCGGGCTGGTCTGAGCCCTGCCCCCATCCCGGTGCGGCGTTACAGTGGGGAGCCCCTCCCGCGAGGAACCCGCCATGGCCCGCCTTGTCGCCCTGCTGCGTGCGGTCAATGTCGGCGGCACCGGCAAGCTGCCGATGGCCGAGCTGGTGGCCATGTGCGAGGCCGAAGGCTTCAGCGGGGTCCGGACCTACATCGCCAGCGGCAACGTGGTCTTCGACTGCGACACCACCCCGGCGCGGGCCAGGGCCGCGCTGGAGCAGCGCCTGCTCGCCCGTGCGGGCCGGCCGGTGGGCGTGCAGGTGCGTACCGCGGCGGAGATGGCCGCGGTGCTGGCCGCCAACCCCTTCCCCGACCAGCCCGGCAACCGCACCGTGGCCATCTTCCTCGACGCAGCGCCGCCGGCGGGCGCGCTGCAGGCGGGGCGCAACCAGCGCGACGAACGCCTGGCCCTGGGCCGGCGCGAGATCTACGTCGCCTACGGTGCCGGCATGGCCGACTCGAAACTGCTCATCCCGGCAGCGGCAGCGGGCACGGCCCGCAACATGAACACCGTGGCGCGGCTGGCTGCCATGGCCCAGGCAGGCTGACCCGCACCGGCACCGGATCCGCCCTCCCGCCCGGGGACGCATGGATGCGGGCACCGGTCCGGTCCGTCGGCCCGCCACGGACCGGGTAAAATGTGCGACCAAACCGCAGAACCGGTCCCCCGTGAAGATCCTCCTCCAGGCCCTGGTCAGCCAGGGTATCGAAGCCCTGCGCGTTGCCGGCACCCTGCCCGCCGACGCTCCCACGCCCGACTTCGTGATCGAGCGCCCCAAGACCCGCGAGCATGGCGACTTCGCCACCAACGCGGCGATGCTGCTGGCCAAGGCCGCGCGCACCAACCCGCGCGCGCTGGCCCAGGCGCTGGTGGCCGCGTTCCCGCCCAGCGACGACATCGCGAAGGTCGAGATCGCCGGCCCGGGCTTCATCAACTTCCACCTGGCCGCGGGCGCCTGGCAGCGCGAGGTCGCCGGCGTGCTGCGCCACGGCGCCGAGTACGGCCGCAACACCTCCGGCCAGGGCCGCACCGCGGGCGTGGAATACGTCTCGGCCAACCCGACCGGTCCGCTGCACGTCGGCCATGGCCGCGCCGCGGCGATCGGCGACTGCATCGCCCGCGTGCTCGACGCCAACGGCTGGAAGGTCAAGCGCGAGTTCTACTACAACGACGCCGGCGTCCAGATCGAGAACCTGGCCCGCTCCACCCAGGCGCGCCTGCGCGGGCTCAAGCCCGGCGACGCCGAGTGGCCGGCGGAGGCCTACAACGGCGACTACATCCAGGACGTGGCCGACGCCTACCGGCGCGGCGACACCGTGGAGATCGAGGGGCATTCGGTCACCGCCAGCGGCGACGTCGAGGACATCGAGTCGATCCGCCGCTTCGCCGTGGCCTACCTGCGCAACGAGCAGAACCAGGACCTGGCCGCGTTCGGCGTCGACTTCGACATCTACTTCCTGGAGAGCTCGCTGTACCGCGACGGCAAGGTCGAGGAGACCGTGCGCGAGCTGACCGCCAAGGGCCATACCTACGAGGAAGGCGGCGCGCTGTGGCTGCGCACCACCGATTTCGGTGACGACAAGGACCGCGTGATGCGCAAGTCCGACGGCACCTACACGTACTTCGTGCCCGACGTGGCCTACCACCTGAGCAAGTGGCAGCGCGGCTACGAACGCGCGATCACCGAACTGGGCGCCGACCACCACGGCTCGCTGGCGCGCGTGCGCGCCGGCCTGCAGGCGCTGGACGTGGGCATCCCCAAGGGCTGGCCGGAATACGTGCTGCACCAGATGGTCACGGTGATGCGCGGCGGCGAGGAAGTGAAGCTGTCCAAGCGCGCCGGCTCCTACCTGACCCTGCGCGACCTGATCGAGGAGGCCGGCCGCGACGCCACCCGCTGGTTCCTGGTCGCCCGCAAGCCCGATTCGCAGCTGGTGTTCGACATCGACCTGGCGCGCCAGCAGAGCAACGACAACCCGGTGTTCTACGTGCAGTACGCCCACGCCCGCGTGGCCGCGCTGTTCCGCCAGGCCGGCGAGAAGGGCCATGCGTACGACCAGGCCAATGCCCTGTCCCACCTCGCGCGGCTGGACGACGACGGCTCGCTGACGCTGATCGTGGAACTGTCGCGCTATCCGGAAGTGGTGGAGGCGGCTGGCCAGTCGCTCGAGCCGCACCTGGTGGCCCAGTACCTGCGCGAGCTGGCCTATGCTTTCCACACCTGGTACGCGAACACGCCGGTCCTGGTCAAGGACGCGGCCCTGCGCGACGCCCGCCTGGCCCTGGCCCGTGCCGTGCAGCAGGTGCTGGCCAACGGCCTGGGCCTGCTCGGCGTGAGCGCGCCCGAGCGCATGTAAGCCACCAGGCAGCAGTACGGAGATCGAAGGAACATGGCGGCAAGACGTGGCAAGAGCCAGGCGCGACGCAACGGCAGCAACAGTCGCCCCGGATGGGTGTGGCTGGTCGCCGGGCTGGCGGTCGGCGCGGTGGTGGTGCTAGCTGCCCCGGACCTGCTGAAGCGGGACGGCGACGGCTTCGTCCGCTTCGGGCCGCGCGCCAACCCGGACGCCGAACCGGCGCCGGGGGCCGACACCGAAGCGATCGCCGAGACCCCGCCCGAGCCGGCGCGTCCGGCCACCCAGCCCCCGCAGTACGACTTCTACACCGTGCTGCCGGGCAACGAGGTGCGCATGTCCGACGCCGAGCTGGCCGCCAGCGCGCGCGAGGAACAGGCACGCCGCGAACGCGAGGAGGCGCGTCGGGCTCGCGATGCGCTGGAGGGCCGTGCGCCCGACCCGGTGCCGCTGCGCGAGGAGCCACCGGTGGCCACCACCACGTCGCAGGTCGCGCCGGCTGCCCCGGCTGCGGCTCCGGCCGCGGCTTCCCCGGCGTCCACCGCGCAGGCGCCCGCGGCGCCTGCGGGCGAGGCGCGCTACATCCTCCAGGCCGGTGCCTTCGGCGCGCCCGCCGACGCCGAGCAGGTCAAGGCCCGGATCGCCATGCTGGGCCTCAGCGCCCGGGTGGAACCCGGCCAGGCCGGCGGCAGGACCGTATACCGCGTGCGCATGGGGCCCTACGGCAGCGCCAGCGAGCTGTCCCAGGCCAAGGAGACGCTCGCCAACGGCGGCCTGCCGGCGGTGGCGATCAAGGCGCAGTGATCCCGCCTCGGGTGGAACCACGCCAGGGCGTGCCTGGCCAACCCTGGGCCCGGCGCCCGTTGCTTCCACCATCCCTGCGCCAGCCGGCGCGCCCCCTTTGACCCAAGGGGGCTGTTTTCAGCTCGCCGCACCCCGACAGGCGGAGGCCTGGCCCCGTATCCGGTGGGCCACCGTCGCGTGATGGTGCGAAAATCGACAGGCTTCTCCCACGAGGAACTCCACGATGTCCAAGACCGCGTTCATCACCGGCGCCACCTCCGGCTTCGGCCTGGCGGCGGCCCGCCGCTTCGTTGCCGCCGGCTGGAAGGTCGTGGCCACCGGCCGCCGCGCCGACCGCCTGGATGCGCTGGTGCAGATGCTGGGCGCCGGCAACGTGCACCCGGCCGTGTTCGACGTGCGCGACGGCGCGGCGATGGAAGCGGCCCTGGGCGCGCTGCCGGAGGAGTTCGCCGGCATCGACCTGCTGGTCAACAACGCCGGCCTGGCGCTGGGCACGGCCCCGGCCCCCCACGCTTCGCTGGACGACTGGAAGGTGATGATCGACACCAACATCACCGCCCTGGTCACCCTGACCCACCGCCTGCTGCCGAAGCTGGTCGAGCGCCGCGGCGCGATCATCAACGTCAGCTCGGTGGCCGGCGTGTATCCGTATCCGGGCGGCAACGTGTACGGCGGTACCAAGGCCTTCGTCAGCCAGTTCTCGCTGAACCTGCGCAGCGACCTGCACGGCACCGGCGTGCGCGTGACCACGATCGAGCCAGGCATGGCCGAGACCGAATTCACCCTGGTCCGCACCCACGGCAACCAGGCCGCCTCGGACGCGCTGTACAAGGACGCGCACCCGATGAGCGCCGAGGACATCGCCGAGCAGATCTTCTACGTGGCCAACCTGCCGCCGCACCTCAACATCAACCGGCTGGAGATCATGCCGGTGACGCAGAGCTTCGCCGGCTTCCAGGTCCACCGCGGCTGAACCAGCCGCGCCACGCGCGGGACCGGACGCTTCCACGGCGCCGGTACCGCGCCCCGCGGGACGCGCAGGCGGCTTACTCGATGGCGTCGCCAGCCAGGTAGGTATAGCCGGTCAGGCCGGCCTCCAGGGCCGCGGCCATCGCCAGCGCTTCCTCCTGCGGCAGGCCGGCAGCGTGCACGCGCTGCGCGTATGCCGCGCGCAGGTCGTCCAGGCGGTAGCCGACGTAGTCCAGCATCACGTCGGTGGTGTCGCCGCGGCGCTGCTGGGTCAGCTCGTAGCCTCCCTCGTCCGTCAGCCGCACTTCCACCGCGTCGGTGTCGCCGAACAGGTTGTGGATGTCGCCCAGGATCTCCTGGTAGGCGCCGACCAGGAAGAACGCCAGCCGGTAGTGCTCGCCATGGCGCACCGGGTGCAGCGGCAGCGAGGTGTCCAGGCCGCCGTTCTCGACATAGGTCTTCACCGTGCCGTCGGAATCGCAAGTCATGTCGGCGATCACGCCGCGGCGGCTCGGCGCCTCGTCCAGGCGCTCGATCGGCACGATCGGGAACACCTGGTCGATCGCCCACGCGTCCGGGATCGATTCGAACACGCTGAAGTTCACGAAGTACTTGTCGACCAGGCGGTCGTTGAGCTCGTCCAGCACCGGACGGTGGCTGCGCTCGCCGCCGTCCAGGCGCGCACGCACGCCATGGGCCACGGCATAGAAGAGATCGTCCACGCGCGCGCGCTGCGGCAGGTCGATCTGGCCCAGGGCATAGGCGGCCAGGCCTTCGGCGTGGAAGTGCTGGGCCTCGTGGAACAGTTCCAGCGGCGGGCGGCGGTCGAGGTCGGCGTGCAGCTCGCGCAGGTGGCGGATCGCCGCCGGCTCGTCGTCGTGCGCGTCCGGCACGCGGCCTTCCGGCGCCGGCTCGACCTCGACGGTGTCGGCCACCAGCACGGCGTGGTGCGCGGTCATCGCGCGGCCGCACTCGGTGACGATGCGCGGCGCCGGCAGGCCCTGCCCGGCGCAAGCCTCGGCCAGCGGCTGCACGATGTTGGCCGCGTACTGGTTCAGGCCATAGTTGATCGAGCACTCGCTGCGCGAGCGGGTGCCTTCGTAGTCGATGCCCAGGCCGCCGCCCACGTCCATGTAGCGGATGCTGGCGCCCAGCCGCGACAGTTCGCTGAAGTAGCGCACCGCCTCGCGCATGCCGTTGGCGATGTCGCGCACGTTGGAGATCTGCGAGCCCATGTGGAAATGCAGCAGCTGCAGGCAGCCGCTCATGCCGGTGTCGCGCAGGGTCTTCCACAGGTCCAGCACCTGGCGCGGGGACAGGCCGAACTTGGCCTTGTCGCCGCCGCTGTTCTGCCATTTGCCGGCCCCCAGCGAGGCCAGGCGCATGCGCACGCCCAGGCCCGGCTCCACGCCCAGCGCGCGCGCCTCCTCCATCACCAGGCGCAGCTCGGAGGGCTTCTCGATGACGATGAAGGTCTCCAGGCCCAGCTTGCGCCCGATCAGGGCCAGGCGGATGTACTCGCGGTCCTTGTAGCCGTTGCACACGATCAGGCCGCCCGGGCGCGACAGCGCCAGCACCGCCATCAGCTCCGGCTTGCTGCCGGCCTCCAGGCCGAAGCCCTCGCCCTGGTGGCTGGCCAGGGTGCCGGCCACGCCGCGGTGCTGGTTGACCTTGATCGGGTACACGGCGGTATAGCCGCCGGCGTAGGCGTAATCGTCCATCGCCAGGGCGAATGCCGACTGCAGCTGGGCCAGCCGGTCGCCGAGGATGTCGGGGAAGCGCAGCAGCAGCGGCAGCTGCATGCCCTGGGCGCGCGCGGCCTCGACCAGGCCGGGCAGCGGCAGCGCCGGGCCGCCGGCACCGCGCGGCAGGACCTGCATCGCGCCATCGGCCACGTCGAAATAGCCCCCCGACCAGTGCGGGATGGACCAGGTGGCGCGGGCGCGGTCGGCGGACCAGTCGCTCATCGGCGGGGACTCGGCTGCGGAAGAGGACGCGCATTCTAGCGCTGACGTCCGCCCCGCTCCGTTACAATGCGCGCCCTTCGCCGCCGGCCGCCGGCGGTGCCCGCCTTCCGGCCGCGGCCCGCGGCGCCCCCTGCTTCCCACGAGGACTGCCCATGAGCACCCAGGACAACTGGTACATCGAGCGTTTCGAGCCGACCGGATCGGCCATCGGCTACCGGGTCGATGCCAAGCTGGACGAGGTGCAGTCCCCGTTCCAGAAGATCGAGATCTACAGGACCACCGACTGGGGCAACCTGATGCTGATCGACGGCGCGGTGATGCTCACCAGCCGCGACAACTTCCTGTACCACGAGATGATCAGCCACCCGGCACTGTTCACCCACGCTGCGCCGAAGCGCGTGGTGATCATTGGCGGCGGCGACTGCGGCACCCTGCGCGAGGTGCTCAAGCACCCGGGCGTGGAGAGCGCGACCCAGTGCGACATCGACGAGCAGGTCACCCGCATGGCCGAGAAGCATTTCCCGGAGCTGTGCGATTCCAACGGCGACGCGCGCGCCGAGCTGCTGTTCGACGACGGCGTGGCCTACATGGCCAACTGCCCGGCCGGCAGCGTGGACGTGGTGATCGTGGATTCGACCGACCCGGTCGGTCCGGCCGAGGGCCTGTTCAACAAGGACTTCTACGCCAGCTGCTTCCGCGCCCTGAAGGACGACGGCATCCTGGTGCAGCAGTCCGAATCGCCGCTGGCGCAGCTGGAACTGATCAAGGCCATGCGCGCGGAGATGGGCAAGGCCGGTTTCTCGACCTTCAAGACCCTGCCGTTCCCGCAGCCGTGCTACCCGACCGGCTGGTGGAGCGTGACCCTGGCGCGCAAGGGCCAGGGCTTCGGCTTCCGCGAGGCCGACGCGCAGGCCAAGCCGTTCCAGACCCGCTACTACACCGCACACCTGCACCAGGGCGTGCTGGTCGCCCCGCCGTTCGTGGCCGAGGCGCTGGGCGAATAAGCCACCAGGGGCCGGCACCGCCGGCCCTGTCCCCCCCAGATCCATGCGTTCTTGCTTCCGGGTCCGTACAGGCCGCGGAAATGCGGCGCTGCGCGCCTTAAGCCCGCGTTCTGTCACTGGAACTTAGCCTTTTCTTCACGTTCATAATTACAAGACGCGCCGGTTTTATAATTCGCGCGGCCCTGGATGGCCCCGCCCGCGGATCCCCCCTCCCCCTTCCCGCGGGCGGAACGAGAAGAACAGCCATGAACACGCTTGCGCACGCCACCGGCATGCCGGGGCGGCCGTTTGAAGCCCCGGTTCTGCTCAAGGAAGGCACCCGCCTGCTCGAACCGGATGTTTACCGCGCCCTGATCAGGGGCCAGCTCGCGGTGATCAAGGACTACAGCCGTTACCGCCGCACGCCGCTGGCGCCGCTGGCGCGGCTGCTCGTGCGCCGCGAAGCGCGCGCCCTGGGCCGCCTGCGTGGCTGGGCGCACGCGCCGATGCTGCTTGGCATCGTCGGCGGCCTGTCGCTGGCGATGGAATTCGTTCCCGGCGAGCCGCTGGGCGCGCAGCGCAGGCCCAGCGAAGAGACCTTCCGCCAGCTGCGCGGCGCGGTTGCGCACCTGCACGCCAACGGTATCACCCACAACGACCTGCACCCGGCCAACGTGATGGTCAACGGCGACCGCGTGGTCCTGCTGGACTTCGCCTCGGCCCTGCGCGTGCCGCGCTGGATGCGCCACGCGCCGGTGCTGCGCGAGCTGCGCCGCAGCGACCTGGCCAACGCGATCAAGATCGAGCGGCGCCTGACCGGCCGCACGCCTGGGCAGTTCGTGTCCCAGGTCCTGGCCGACCCGCGCTGGGTCACCGCCGTGCGCGACGGCTGGAAGCGCTTCTACCGCGGCTTCAAGGCGACCTTCGGCCACTGAGGGCCGGCGGCACTCTGGGCCGGCCCGCCCGGCTCAGAGCGCGTCGGCGTCCAGTTCGCCGGTGCGGATGCGCACCACGCGGCCCAGGTCGTACACGAAGACCTTGCCGTCGCCGATCTTGCCGGTCGCGGCGGCCTTGACGATCGCTTCCACCACCGCGTCCACGCGGTCGTCGGTGACGGCGACCTCGACCTTCACCTTGGGCAGGAAGTCGACCACGTACTCGGCGCCGCGATAGAGCTCGGTATGGCCCTTCTGCCGGCCGAAACCCTTGACCTCGGTGACGGTGATGCCCGCGATGCCCTGGCCGGCGAGCGCCTCGCGCACGTCGTCCAGCTTGAACGGCTTGATCACGGCCATGATCATCTTCATGCGGTGGTCTCCGGGAGGATCGGTTGACTGGCAGGAGCTACAGGATACCGCGCCGTGCGCTTGCCCAAGACGGCCGCGCTCCGGTTCAATGCGCGCGGCTCGGAGTTTTCCCACCCCGGGCCATGGACCCGACCGACTGCGGTGCCCCCGTCGCCGGCGCACACTAGGCTTTCCGCCGGAGGAGCACCCATGATCGACCTCAACCACATCGACGACCTCGCCCGCCGCCTCAGCGACCTCGTTCCGCCGGGCCTGCGTGAATCGCGCGAGGAACTGCAGGCCGGTTTCCGCGCCGCGCTGCAGGCTGGCCTGTCGCGACTGGACCTGGTGACCCGCGAGGAGTTCGACGTCCAGCGCGCCGTGCTGCTGCGCACCCGCGAGAAGCTCCACGAGCTGGAGCGCGCGGTGGAGCAGCTCGAGGCCCGGCTTGCCGCCGGCGACGGCGGAGCCAGCCCCACCCACTGAGGCGCCATGGGCCTGGCCCTGGTGCACAGCCGCGCCCGGGCGGGCGTGGCGGCTCCGGCCGTGCAGGTCGAGGTCCACCTCTCCGGCGGCCTGCCATCCACCCAGATCGTGGGGCTTCCCGCGGCGGCGGTACGGGAATCACGCGACCGGGTGCGTGCGGCGATCCTCTGCGCCCGGTTCGAATACCCGCAGCGGCGGATCACCATCAACCTCGCACCTGCCGACCTGCCCAAGGACGGCGGGCGTTTCGATCTCCCGATCGCGTTGGGCATCCTCGCCGCCAGCGGCCAGATCGACCGCGACCTGCTGGCCGGTTGCGAGTTCCTCGGCGAGCTGGGGCTGACCGGGGAGCTGCGGGCGGTGGATGGGATCCTGCCGGCGGTCCTGGCCGCGGCCCGCGATGGCCGGCGGCTGGTGGTCCCGGCCGCCAGCGCCGCCGAGGCGGCCCTGGCACGCCAGGCCGAAGCCTACGTGGCCCGCACCCTGCTGGAGGCATGCGCCGGCCTGGGCGGCCAGGCGAGCCTGCCACGCGCGACGGAAGCCAATGCGCCGGAAACCCCGGCAGGCTCCGTACCGCCGCTGCCGGACCTGTCGGCGGTGCGCGGGCAGCTGCAGGCGCGGCGTGCGCTGGAGATCGCCGCCGCCGGCGGCCACCACCTGCTGATGAGCGGACCGCCAGGCTGCGGCAAGACACTGCTGGCCTCGTGCCTGCCCGGGCTGCTGCCGGAGGCCAGCGAGGCGGAGGCGCTGGAAACCGCCGCGGTCCACTCGATCAGCGGTCAGGGCCTGGACCCGGCGCGATGGCGCCAGCGCCCGCTGCGCTCGCCCCACCATGGCGCCAGCGCGGTGGCGCTGGCCGGCGGCGGCAGTCCGCCGCGCCCGGGCGAGATATCGCTGGCGCACAACGGCGTGCTGTTCCTGGACGAGCTTCCCGAATGGAACCGGGCCGCCCTGGAAGTGCTGCGCGAACCGCTGGAATCCGGGCGCATCACCATCTCCCGCGCCGGGCGCAGCGCCGAATTCCCGGCCCGCTTCCAGCTGGTCGCCGCGATGAATCCCTGCCCCTGCGGTTACGCCGGCGATCCGTCGGCGCGCTGCCGCTGTACCCCGGACATGGTGGCGCGCTACTGGGGCCGGCTCTCGGGTCCGCTCCTGGACCGGATCGACCTGCACCTGGCGATGGCGCGCCTGCCGCCGGTGCAGCTGCGCGCCGATGCGCCGCCCGGCGAATCCAGCGCCGTGGTGCGCCAGCGGGTGGAAGCGGCGCGCGCACGGCAACAGGCCCGGGGTACCGGCCTCAATGCCCGCCTCGATGCCACGGCCCTCGCCAGCTGCTGTCGGCTGGCCGATCCCGAACAGGCCCTGCTGGAGCAGGCCGCCGAACGCCTGCAACTGACCGCGCGCAGCCTGCATCGCGTGCTGCGGGTGGCGCGCACCGTCGCCGACCTCGATGGCAGCGAGGCCATCGCCCGCCCGCACCTGGCCGAGGCGCTGGGCTATCGCGCGCCACTGCTGCTGCGCGACTGAGGGCGGCTGCCCGGTCGCGACTCCCGTCGACGGCGCCGCGGGACGCCCCCTGCGAAGCGGCCGCCGGGGACTGGCGCGGAGGCACGGCAGAGCCTGTTCCCACCCGGAGCGAGGCGGCGGCACGCCGCCTGCGATGGCCGGAGACGGTCTTACCTGGCCGGCACGACCTTGCTTGCCAGCGTTTTCTCCACGCTGCAGCAGCGCGGCAGGAACGGCCCCTTCCTTACCGTCGGATGGGTCGACCCCAGTTGCGATGCCGAGCGCGCATCTTGCGTCGCGATCCGGGCTTCATGGTCGCCTTCGCCCAGGTACGGCACGACCGGTTCGCCACGGATGATTGCCCTGTCTTCCGGCACGCCGGACGCATCGGCACACGCGCGCCGTGCCTCGACCAGGCCCGGTATCCGGCCCTCGCATGCATCCGGTCCGACCAGCGCCGGACGCAGTCCACGCGGACGTACATCCCGCCAGGCCACGCTTCCCTGGACATGTGGTGCGTTCGTGAACCTTGATGTCCGTGCGCTCCGGGATGATCCGTCCACGCCGCGCCTTCGCCGGAGACGAACATGATCGGCGCACTTGCGGCCTCGCCCGCTGCCGTGTCCGCGCATGGGGAAGAGACTGCGCGATCGGATCGGGACCGGGCCAGTGCATTCCTCATCCCGGGCATGGCCGCGGATTTGATCGGCGCGCGCACGCCGGTCAAGGCAAATCCGGCGTGCGCTCCACGAGGGCGCAGGGAGCACGCGGGCGCTCCCGTGCGCACGGTCACATGCATCGCGAGGTGCAATCGATCTTCGCGACTTGCGCCGCGCTGCCGGTGCGCGCGGCAACGCGGACGCGCTTCCAGGCGCAGGCGTCCGCGTCCTACCAGACGCGTCCGACAGGGTCGAACTCGGCGTTGCGCATCTGCCCTGCGCGCCAGCCGAAGCCGGAGACGGCGACCACGCCTTCTTCGAGCGGATCCAGTCCGAACGCCTGCTCGATGTCGATCTCGTTGACCGCGCAGGTGACGAAGGCGCCCAGTCCAAGGTCGGTGGCAGCCAGGTAGAGCGTCTGCGACAGATGGCCTGCGTCCATGATCACAGCGCGGTAGGCCTTGGGATGCTGCCGGTACTTCCAGAAGCAGCGCGCGAAGCGCGTGGCCATCACTACCAGCACCGGCGCGTCGGCGAACCAGTGCTGCCCGGCGAGGAGGCGCATCGCCAGCGCATCCAGCGCCTCGCCCGGCGCCGGCAGCGGCTGCAGTGCGTGGTCGACGGGGTGGTAGTGGTACAGCCCCGGCGGCACGCCTTCCACGCGCTGTACCAGGAGGTAGGCCCCGGTGGGATGCAGGCTGCCTCCGGAAGGACTGCCCTTCTTCAGGAACACCGTGTCGTCGTCGGCCTGCCAGCTGCCATGCGCAGCGAACACGCGTTCGAGCATGCGTGCCAGCAGCTCCCGCGGCAGCGCGCGCTCCTGGTCGAAGTTGCGGCAGGTGGCGCGGCGCAGCAGCAGCGCGTCGAACTCCGTTCCCTCGCTGCGCGGCAGCGGCAGCTGCGGACCGTGGCCGCCGCGCCGCGCGACGGCGGGCGGCGGCACGCCCAGCTCCCTGCGCAGTCCGTCGGCGGGGGCAAGGCCTGCGGCCTCGGGTGCGGCGAGCGCATCGCGACCCTGCCAGCGGGCCGCTCCGTGCAGCATCGCCGCCGGCGCCCACCAGTGCCCGGCACGGAGCTGCGCGTCGCGCTGCGCATGCACCGCTCGCGATCCGCCATCTGGCGCTTCCATCACCGCCAGGCCGGCATCCAGCAGCGACTCCAGCACCGAGCCCTGCCCCGAGGCGAAGGCCGTCGCGTCCGCCCAGGCTTCCGGGGAAAGCGTGCCAAGCAAGTCGCGCTGGCCCTCGTCCAGCACCACCGGCTGCGCGAGATGGGGGGCGTGCGCAGCCCATTCAGCCGTGCGGCGAACGCCATTTCCGCCCGACAACAGCCCCTCCAGGTCGAACTCGACCTGCTCCCGCGGCTCCAGGTAGACGACCGCACACCTACGCACCCGCATGGTTCCCTCCTGCCAAGATCGCTTGCATCCCAGGCCCGCCAGTATGACGATGCCAAGTCCGGCGCCGAAGCGCGTCATGCATGGGGAAGCAAAATGAAGAAGCCACTGGATCCGGCCGTCGCCAACGAACTGCTCGATCGCCTCGCAAGCGATGACGCCTTCCGCGACCTTTTTTCCAGCGACCCGCGCGCGGCGCTGTCCTCGCTCGGCCATGAAGTGTCGGCCGAGGAAACGCTGGCCTGCATGCGGACCAACGTGCTGGCATCCAAGGATGAAATCGCCTCGGCGCGCGATGCCCTGCGCACGCGCCTCACCGGCCACGCCACCGGCGCGATGACGGTGATCTTCAGCTTCGAGGCCGGCGCGCCGGACAAGCGCCTGGCCTGACGGCCGCCGGACGCCCGCGCCGCCGCTCAGCGGCCCGCGGGCGTCTTCCCGGCCTGCGCCACGTCCACGGCATTGAAGGGCTGCAGGAGCTGGGTCACCGGCACTTCGGACCAGGCCTGGCCCACGTGCGCCTTCAGCCAGCGGTCCTGCACCGCCGCGCCCTCGACGTCGCCCACCGCGCGATACAGTTCGCGCATCACCACCCGCGTCTGCACCAGTTCGGTGCCATCCAGCTGCGGCGCCAGCAGGTCGATGCCCTCGCGCGGCCGCCCGTCCAGCCGCAGCTGGTTGGCCCTGACCAGGCTTATCAGCCGCGCCAGCGCGGCATTGGGCATGCTCGCCGCTTCCGGCTCGATCCATCCCAGGCATTCGGCCGCGAGCCTGCGGTAGCCCTGCCGCTGCGCGAGGTAGGCGAGCGTCGCGGCGCGGAACAGTTCCTCGTGGCGGCTGGGCATGTTCGCGTCGCCCAGCGCGGTGCGGAAATCCTCCGCCAGCTGGCGCAGCGCCGCTTCCGGCAGCGGATCGCCGGCCAGCGCGCGCACCGTAGCGTCGACCAGGCTGAAGTGGCGCGGAAACGGATCAGGCATGGCCACGGCGCGCCAGCGTGCCCTGCCGGCCAGCTCCACCGCGCGCGCGCGGTCGCCCTCGACCAGGGCCAGCGAGGCCAGTCCACGCTGCGCCAGCAGCCAGATCAGCGTGCCGCCCTCGGGCCTCGAGTCGGCCAGGACCTGCCGCGCTTCCTCCCTGCGGCCCAGCGCGACGAGGACCTCCGCGCGTGCGCCCACCGCCGGCGCACGCCCGGCGTGCTGCGCCTGGTCAAGCATCTGCAGCGCCTCCTGCGGCCTGCCCAGCGCGTTCAGCGCGCGCGCGGCGTGCACCATGGTGTAGGTCCGCATCGGCGCCTGCGGCACCGAAGCCGCCGCGGCATGCTCCAGCGATTCCTCGAAGCGGTTGTCGACCAGCAGGTACCAGGCCGCGTTGGAACGCGCGGGGAGGTAGTCCGGGTAGAGCCTTGCCAGCGCCAGCCACTCGGTCAGCGGATTGCCCGAGGGTGCGACCTCCGTCTCCCAGGCGTCGACCAGCAGCCGCTCGCGCGGTGCCAGCGTGTTGCGCAGCCGCACCGCCTGCGCCACGTGCGCGCGCGCCTCCGACTGCCGGGCCATCGCCCATTGCAGGCCGGCCAGGCCCAGGTGGGCGCGGGCGAAGCCCGGATCGATCCGCAGCGCGTTCTCGTAGAGGCTGCGTGCCTCGTCGTAGCGGCGCTGTGCCATCGCCGCCTCGCCCAGGGCGTAGGCGCGCAGCGCCTCCAGTTCCGACGTGGTCGCCTGGGACAGGCTCACCCCGTCGCTGTCGATCGTCGCAATGGCCTCGCCCAGGCTCCTCCTGAGGTCCGAGGCGACCTCATCCACCGACGCCAGGATCGAGCCGACCCCCTTGCCGCTGGCCTTGCGCGAGTACACCGTGGCCTGGGATACCGGGTCGACCACCTCTATGGAGAACTGCAGCCGGCCGTCGACCTCGGCGACCGTCGGCAGGATCACCGCGCGCGCGCCGTCGCGCATCGCCACCCGGGAAGCCAGGGCGCGGTCGAGCGCGGTCTCGTCCGGATCCAGCTCCATCTGCTCCAGCGTCTGCCGCACCTTCAGTTCGCTGAGCACGTTGACGTGGCGCGACTGCTCCAGGCTGATGCGGAATGCCTGCTCCACTGCCTTGTCGAACATCGGATGCCCGGTCAGGTTGCGCAGGCTGCCGACGACGACCCAGTCGCGCTCGGCGAAGGCGATGGCCGGTTCGCTGCGGCTGGCCAGCCACAGCCCTATCGCCAGGCCCAGCACGGCGGCGACCTGGACGGCCAGCGCGAGCGGCCGCCGCCACGCCGGCAGCTCGCGCCTGGCCTTGCCGTCGGCCGGACGCGGCGGTGCGAGGGGGGCGATGCCTGGCTCGCCGGCCTCGTGCACTTCCACCGGTTCCGGCAGTCCCTTGAAGCGCCAGCGCCCGTGGTCCTTCCATGCCAGCGTCCGGGCACCCCCGGCCGCGAGTTCGGGCTCGGCGCGCCGGGCCCGGGACTGGGCGACATGCGACAGCAGGATCTGTCCCGGCCGGGCCAGGGCCATCAGCCGGGCCGCCACCGGCCTGGCCGGGCCCTCGACCTCCAGCGGCCTGGCGCCGTTCCGCACCGTCTCGGCATCGTTGGCCCAGCTGACCACCTCGCCCACGTGCAGGCCGGCACGCGCCGCCAGGCGCACCCCATGCGCCTGGCCCAGCGGACCCAGGCCGCGCTGGTAATCCAGGGCGAAACCCAGCCCGTCCTCCGGGCGCTCGAACAGCAGCAGCAGTCCGTCGGAACGGTCGATCAGCTGCCCGCGCCACTGCTGCTGCAGGCGCAGGACGAGCTGGTCGTGTTCGCGGAACAGGGCGGCGGCGTCGTCGCCCATGCGCTCGACCAGCGCGGCGGAATCGCACAGGTCGGTCATGAGCAGGGTCCGCAACCGCGGAACGTCGCTCCCCTTGGACGGCGGACCTTCCATCAGGTGGCCTCAGGTACGTGCGGGCGGCTCGCCATCGGCCCAGCAGACGCGGTTGCCGCCTTGGCGCTTGGCCTCGTAAAGGGCGGCATCGGCGTGAGCGTACCAGTGGTTCAAGTCGCTGTGAACGTGGACCAGGAGCCCGCCCGGATCGCCCCGGCGGAACAGGCGCTCGCCATCCCGGACTTCCCGCGGCTGCCCCATCGAGGCGAACAGCGCGTGCTCGGCAGCGGCCAGCGCCGCCGTGGCCGCCTCGGACACCCTGCCGTGCCCCGCCTGGGGGGCGCTGGCGCCCACCGCGTCGATCGACATCCCGCCGTCCCCTTCCCGCTCCCCGTGGGAGCTCCCGACCATACCACGGGAACTGAATATCGCATCACAGTTCGGGGCTGGGCGCGCGCGGGAGAGGGGGCGCCGATGCCGCCAGCAGCCCGGATGTCCCGCTCCGTGGGACGAACCTGCGGGGCGCGGGAAGGGCCGACGCATGCCGCGGTTAGTGGGTACGCGTCCGGTTCCAGGAGGATTTGTGCCGCCCTCCGGGCCACAGGCAGCGATTGGCGCGGTTGCCGGCGACAGCCAGGACCTGGGCCAGGCGGCCCGCAGGGCAGCCACGGACCGGCATCCGCTGCTGCAGGTGGATGACCAGCTTCCCGTGGTATCCCGGTTCGACATGCGCCCCCCAGCCGAGAGGCCCAGATGTAATCGTGGTGCGCACGGCGATCAAGGCAAATGTCGATTGCATGTCACTGCGCCGGGAGCGCGCCCCCTGCGCGTCATTCCGACGCGATCGGCATGCGTCCCGGAGTGCAATCGCTGTTGTGCGACTCCCCGCACTGGCCGGGGCCGCCGGTGGCCGGGGACGGCGCCCATCGGAAAGCCGCCGCGGCGGGATATCCCATCCGCCCATGCATGCGCCCGGCAGCCTGCTGCAGGCCGCGCGTGGACAGCGGATGCATCGAAGCTCCCGGCGCCGGTGGCCCGGCGCCGGGAGCTGGCTGGCCCCATCAGGCCGCGTTGCGGTCCTGGAACTGCTCTTCCTCGGTCGAGCCCTTCAGCGCCGTGGTCGAGGACTGGCCCTGCTGGATGGCCTGGGTCACCGCGTCGAAGTAGCCGGTGCCCACCTCACGCTGGTGCTTGACCGCGGTGAAGCCCTTCTCGGCCGCGGCGAACTCCGCTTCCTGCAGCTCGACGAAAGCGCTCATCTGGTTGCGGGCATAGCCGTGGGCCAGGTTGAACATCGAGTAGTTCAGGGCGTGGAAGCCGGCCAGGGTGATGAACTGGAACTTGTAGCCGTAGCTGGCGATCTCCTTCTGGAACTTGGCGATCGTGGCGTCGTCCAGGTTCTTCTTCCAGTTGAAGCTCGGCGAGCAGTTGTAGGCCAGCATCTTGCCCGGGTACTTGGCGTGGATGGCCTCGGCGAACTTGCGCGCGAACTCCAGGTCCGGCTTGCCGGTCTCGCACCAGATCAGGTCGGCGTACGGGGCGTAGGCCAGGCCGCGGCTGATCGACTGCTCCAGGCCGTTCCTGACCCGGTAGAAGCCCTCGACGGTGCGCTCGCCGGTGCAGAACGGCTTGTCGTTGTCGTCGATGTCCGAGGTCAGCAGGTCGGCGGCCTCGGCGTCGGTGCGCGCGATCAGGATGGTCGGCACGCCCATCACGTCGGCGGCCAGGCGCGCGGCGTTGAGCTTCTCCACCGCCTCGCGGGTCGGCACCAGCACCTTGCCGCCCATGTGGCCGCACTTCTTCACCGAGGCCAGCTGGTCCTCGAAGTGCACTCCCGCCGCACCGGCCTCGATCATCGCCTTCATCAGTTCGAAGGCGTTGAGCACGCCGCCGAATCCCGCCTCGGCGTCGGCCACGATCGGCTGCAGGAAGTCGATGCTGTCGTTGCCCTCGGCGTGGTGCAGCTGGTCGGCGCGCAGCAGGGTGTTGTTGATGCGCTTGACCACCGCCGGCACCGAATCGGCCGGGTACAGCGACTGGTCGGGATACATCTGCCCGGCCAGGTTGGCGTCGGCCGCCACCTGCCAGCCGCTCAGGTAGATCGCCTTGAGGCCCGCCTTGACCTGCTGCATGGCCTGGTTGCCGGTCAGCGCGCCCAGCGCGTTGACGAAGTCCAGCTCGTGCAGGTAGTTCCACAGCTTGCCCGAGGTGATGCGGGCGATGGAATGGTCCACCGGGATGGTGCCGCGCAGGCGCACGACGTCCTCGGCGGTGTAGTTGCGGGTGATGCCGGCCCAGCGCGGGTCGGTGTTCCATTCGTGCTGGATCTGCTCGGCGGTCTTCAGCGTGCTCATGGGTTTCTCCGTGGGGCTCTTGGGCGGTGCGGTCTTGATGGTCGTTCCCGTCGTCCGGCATGCCGGAACGACGGTCAGTCCAGGCGGGCGTACGCCGGCAGGGTCAGGAACTCGACCAGCTGGCAGGCGCGGGTCAGCTCGTCGAGCAGGGCGGTGGCCTCGGCGATGCGGCGGCCACCGGGCAGGTTGGCGGTGTCGCCCAGGCGCCCGGGCAGCGCGGCCAGGGCGCGTTCGAACAGGGCGAAGTCGATGACGGTGCCGTCGGCCAGGTGCACCGGGCTGCCGTCGGCGTGGCGGCCGCGCGGGTCGGAGTGGTGCAGCCACTGCCACAGCTGGGCGCGGGCGATCTCGGCGGTGGCCGCGTCCTCCATCATCCCGTGGATCGGCACGCAGCCGTTGCCGTCCAGCCAGGCGGCCAGGTAGCGCACGCAGACCTCGATGTTGTTCTCGAAGCCCTCGCGGGTGATCGTGCCCTCGCAGGGGCGGATCAGGTCGTCGCGGCCGACCTGCACGTCCTCGCGCAGCACGTGGTGCTGGTTGGGCGTGGGCATGTGCGCATCGAACACCTCGCGCGCCACCGGGATCAGCGCCGGATGCGCGACCCAGGTGCCGTCGTGGCCGGCGGTGACCTCGCGCAGCTTGTCGGCGCGCACGCGGGCCAGGGCCTGTTCGTTGGCCACCGGGTCGGAGGCGTTGGGGATCTGCGCGGCCATGCCGCCCATGGCGTGGGCGCCGCGGCGGTGGCAGGTGCGGATCAGCAGTTCCGAGTAGGCCTTCAGGAACGGCTGGGTCATGGTCACCTGGCCGCGCTCGGGCAGCACCTTGTCGGCGTGGGCGCGGAAGGTCTTCAGGTACGAGAAGATGTAATCCCAGCGCCCGCAGTTCAGGCCGACGATGCGGTCGCGCAGCGCGTGCAGGATTTCGTCCATCTCGAACACCGCCGGCAGGGTCTCGATCAGGACGGTGGCCTTCATCTGCCCGTGCGGCAGGCCCAGGAAGGCCTCGACGTGGGACAGCGCGGCCTCCCACAGCGCCGCCTCCTCCATCGACTGCAGCTTGGGCAGGTAGAAGTACGGGCCGCGGTCGTTGGCCATCAGGGTGCGCGCGTTGTGGTACGCGAACACCGCCATGTCGAACAGGCCGCCGGCGATCGGCTCGCCGTCCACGCGCACGTGCTTCTCGTCCAGGTGCCAGCCGCGCGGGCGCACGATCAGCACCGAGCGCTCCTCGTACGGGCGCAGGCGGTACTGCTTGCCGTTCTCCGCCTCGAAGGCCAGCGAGCCTTCGACCGCCCCGGCCAGGGCGCGCTGGCCGGCCAGCAGGTTGCGCCAGGTCGGCGCGGTCGAGTCCTCGAAGTCGGCCATGTAGCAGTTCGCGCCGGAGTTCAGCGCGTTGATCACCATCTTCGGGTCGACCGGGCCGGTGATCTCCACGCGGCGGTCCTGCAGTGCCTTCGGGATCGGCGCGACCTTCCAGTCGCCCTCGCGGATGTGGCGGGTGTCGGCGCGGAAGTCCGGCAGGCCGCCGGCGTCGAAGAAGGCCTGGCGCTCGCGGCGGGCCGCCAGCAGGGCGCGACGCTCCGGCTCGATCGTGCGGTGCAACGTCACCAGCAGTCCCAGCAGCGGTGCCGGCAGCAGCTGCTCCTGGCCGGCGACCCGCTCGGTCAGCGAGAGCCCGGCCGCGCCCTTGGGGGCCGGGGTCGGGGCCGGGCGCGGGCCCGGGGTCGGTGAGGCGGGAATGGCGGATTCAGCGGTCGCGGACATTGGGGGCTCCTGCTGCGGTGCGGGAGTCCAAGCTGCTGCCTCGCTCATGTATTTGACAAAGCAGTTTTGTCAATGTAGTTCATAAGTCAGGCTTATATCGTCGGTGACGATTACGTGAGCGCTGCTGCAAGTCCGCGTTTTTCCTACAAATCCGACCGACTGAAACCCCTGCGCGCGTTCTGCCAGACCGTGCGCCTGGGCTCGGTCTCAAGGGCGGCGGAGGCGCTTTTCGTGTCCCAGCCGGCCATCACCCTGCAGTTGCAGGCGCTGGAGCGCGACCTGGGCATGCCCCTGCTGGAGCGTTCCGGGCGGCGCCTGCTGCCCACCCGGGAAGGCGAGCTGCTCTACGAGATGGCCCTGCCGCTGGTCGAACAGCTGGACGGCCTGGAGAACGCGTTCCGCGAACGGGTGCGCGGGCTGGACGCCGGCGAGCTGCGGATCGCGGCCAATAGCTCGACCATCCTCTACCTGCTGCCGAAGATCGTCGCCGCCTTCCGCCAGCAGCATCCGGACGTGCACCTGGTGCTGAACAACGTGGTCACCAGCGAGGGCACCGAGCTGCTGCGCGAGGACAAGGTGGACCTGGTGGTCGGGACCATGCTGGACGTGCCCGCCGACCTCAGCTACGAGGCCGCGCACCGCTTCGAGCAGCGCCTGGTCGCACCGCCCGGGCATCCGCTGCTGCGCAAGGCGCGGCTGGAACTGTCCGACCTGTCCGAGCACCCGCTGATCCTGCCGCCGCAACGCCAGGTGACCTGGCGCCTGGTCGACCTGGTGCTGCAGCAGAACCGGGTGCCTTACACGGTCGCGCTGGAGGTCAGCGGCTGGGACGTGATCAAGCAATACGTGGCCATGGGCCTGGGCGTGTCCATCGTCCCGTCGGTATGCCTGAACGAGGGCGACGAGGCTCGCCTGGGCTCGCGGTCGCTGGCCGCGTTCTTCCCCGCGCGCAGCTACGGGGTGGTCGTGCGCAAGGGCCGCGTGCTGTCGCCACAGGCACGCGCCTTCATCGCCCTGATCCGCCCGGACCTGATGGCGCCACGCGAATACGACCAGAGCGGGCATTCCGAACGCTGAGCATCCGCCAGCAGGCCGGGAGTGTGGCCGGGACGGGAGGGATCACGCCAGGTGCGTATGCCGCCAGATGGCCACGACCGCGACCATGCACAGGAACCAGAACGCCAGGCCCACCACCGCGCACCATGCGCTTTCCGGGTGGGTGCGCACGCCGAGGCCGCGCAGCAGCGCATAGCCCAGGCGCTTCACCAGGATTTCGAGCACCACGTCGACCAGGACGTAGCCCACGATGCGGACGGTCCAGCCCAGCAGGCCCCCAATGGCTTCCTCCGGCATCGACGCGCTCCCGGACTTGGCTCAGCGGAGCTGGGTGGCTTCCACCTGCCGGTCGTGCATCGCCAGGTCCCTGCCGATGCCGTAGCCGTAGACGAACAGCAGGAACGCCGCCGTGCAGGCCAGCAGGGCGCCGCCGAGGAGGCGGTTGTGCCGCGCCAGGGCCAGTCCAGAGGTCACGAATGCCCCGGCGAACAGCAGCGGGGACCAGGCCAGGCCGGCGACCACGAACGCGCATGCGGCGAACGCTTCGGCGGCGGTGATGCGGATGCGGCGGATCGACTGCATGGATGGCTTCCCTGTCCGTTGCATGTGGGTTGTCGCGCCATGGCCGGTCCCGGCCATGTTCCCTGGCGCGATGCCGATCCTATCGCGCCGGCAAGCGCCGCACATCAGTCTTCCCGGCCGGCCCGCAACGCCGCGAACGCCTCCAGCGCCGCCGCCCTGCCCTCGGCCAGGTCCACCTGCGGCCGGCGCGGATAACGCGGCGCGACCCTGCGCAGCAGCTCCGGGTGCTGCCACGGCGCGAACCGCGCCGGCAGCGGCAGCGGCGCCAGCTCCGGCAGCCAGCGCGCGATGTACCGCCCCTGCGGATCGAACTTCATCGCCTGGCTGACCGGGTTGAACACGCGGAAATACGGCGCCGCGTCGGCGCCGGTGCCGGCGGCCCACTGCCAGCCCTGGGTGTTGTTGGCCAGGTCGGCGTCGACCAGGGTGTCCCAGAACCAGCGCGCGCCGTGCAGCCAGTGGATGCGCAGGTGCTTGGCCAGCCAGCTGGCGACGATCATGCGCACCCGGTTGTGCATCCAGCCGGTGTGCCACAGCTGGCGCATGCCGGCGTCGATGACGGGCACGCCGGTGCGGCCGCGCTCCCAGGCATCCAGGGTCGCGCGCAGCGGCCGCGCCCAGCGGAAGCCGGCCATGCGCGGGTCGAGGTCCTGGTCGACCACGTGCGGGTAGTGGTGCATCACGTGGTGGGCGAACTCGCGCCAGCCCAGCTCGGCCAGGAAACGCTCGCGGTCGGGCGCCGGCACGTCGGCCTCCTGCACCGCCGCGGCCACGCGCTGCACCGAGATCTCGCCGAAATGCAGGTGCGCCGACAGCCGCGAGGTGCCGTCTTCGGCCATGCAGTCGCGCGCCTGCGCGTAACCGCGAAGGCCGTGGGCCAGGAACGCCTGAAGCCGCGCGCGCGCGCCGGCCTCGCCCGGCGTGGCGTCCTCCCAGAAGCCGGCATCCCAGTCGGGGCGGGTCCCGGGAACGATGGCGTCCAGATGCCGGCCTTCCGGCGCCCCCGCCTGGTCCGGCGAGGGCAGCCGCGCCGGCGCCTCCCACCGCGGCCGCAGCCGCCACTGCGCCAGCGCGTTCTTCCAGAACGGGGTGAACACCCGGTACGGGTCGCCCTGCTTCGTCTCGATTTCCCAGGGCTCGAACAGCAGCGAGCCGTTGAAGCTCTCCGCATGCAGCCCGGCCTGGCGCAGCTGCCGCTTGATCCGGGTATCGCGGGCCTCGATGTGCGGCTCGTAGCGGCGGTTCCACAACACCGCCTCGGCGCCGGTCAGTGCGGCCACGGCCTGCAGCGTCCCCAGGCTGGGGCCGTGCAGCATAAGCAGGCGCGAGCCACGCGCCTCCAGCGCCGCGGCCAGTGCCGCCAGCGAGTGCCGGCGCCAGGCGTCCGAGGCCGCGCCGGGTGCCCAGGCGCCCTCCTCGTCCGGCGCGTGGATGTACACCGGCACTGGCACCAGGCCGCGGTCCAGCGCGGCGCGCAGGGCGGGGTGGTCGTCCAGCCTGAGATCGTCACGGAACCAGACCAGCGCCACGCCCATGGGCAATCCTCAGGTGGTGCCGCGGTTGCGGCCCATCCACGGCCGGTACCAGGCGCGGACGGCGGCCATGTCGGCCTCCATGTCGCCGGTGGTGTGGAACAGCGGACCGAAGCCGATGATCCGCTCCGGGTAGTGGAAGTAGGTCATCAGCACCGGCACCTGGGCGCCGTGGGCGATCTTCCAGAAGCCGCGCTTCCATTCCTTGACCGCCTTGCGCGTGCCCTCCGGCGCGACCACGAACCACATCCGCTCGCTGCCGCGCACCAGGTCGATCGCCTGCTCGACGATGCCCTGCGGGTTGCTGCGGTCCACCGGGATCACGCCCAGCCGGCGCAGCACGATCGACAGCGGCCACCAGAACAGCTGGGCCTTGCCCAGCACGCGGATGTCCACGCCCAGCGCCAGCTTGGCGGCCATGCCCCAGATCCCGTCCCAGTTGGACGAGTGCGGCGCGGCGATCACCACCAGCCGGCCGACCGGCGGGATCTCGCCCACCACGCGCCAGCCGCCCAGGCGCAGCACGCTGCGGCCGAGCCAGCGGGTGAAGCGGCTGAAGCCGACGGCGGGGACCTGCGGAACCTGCGCCGGCATCGCCGGCAGCAGGGGTGTTGCTTCGGACATGCTCATTCCCAGTCGCGGCGCGAACGGGCGCGCTTGATCTCGCTACGCTCGCGCTTGCCCTCGATCCGGCGCTTCTGCGAGGCGCGGGTGGGGCGGGTCGCGATGCGCCGCTTCGGCACCGCCCGGCCGGCGGCAATGAAGGCCGCCAGGCGCTCGCGCGCATCCTGGCGGTTGCGCTCCTGGGTGCGGAAGCGCTGCGCATCGATCACCAGCACGCCGTCGTCGGTCAGGCGCCGGTCGCGCCGTGCCAGCAGCCGCTCGCGCAGGGCCTGGGGCAGGGACGGGGAACCGGCGATGTCGAACCGCAGCTCGACGGCGGTGGAAACCTTGTTGACGTTCTGCCCGCCGGCGCCGCTGGCGCGCACGAACCGCTCGACGATCTCCGACTCCGGGATCGCCAGGTCGGGACTGATGCTGAGTACGTCGACGGGCATGGGCGGATTGTAAGCGGGCGACGCCCGGCGGCGCGTACTCAGCCGCCGTCCGCGGCGTCCCCGGGCAGGCTCCAGCCGAACAGCGCCATCGCCTTGAGGAACTCGCCCGAGGGCGGCGCCACGACCGTCATCCGGCGGCCATCCCGCGGATGCGGGAAGCCCAGCTGCCAGGCGTGCAGCAGCATCCGGTGCACGCCGCGCATGCGGAAGGCGCGGTTGTGGCGGCCGTCGCCGTGGCTGGTATCGCCGATGAGGTGGTGCGAGGCGTGCTTGAGGTGCCGGCGGATCTGGCGAAAGCGCCCGGTCACCGGCGCGCATTCCAGCAGCGCGTAGCGCGAGGTCGGGAATCCGGCCGAGGGCTCGTCCAGCTCGCCGCAGGCCAGCCGCCGGAAGCGGGTCACCGCCGGCTTCTTCTGCGGCTTGCCCGGGCCGCCGTCCAGCGGATGGTCGATGGTGAACTCCTCCTCCGGCCAGCCGCGGCACACCGCCAGGTAGCGCTTGTCCAGTTGCTGGGCCATCACCGCCCTGCCCAGGGCCGAGGCGGTGTCGCGGTCGAAGGCCAGCAGCAGGCAGCCGCTGGTGGCGCGGTCCAGCCGATGCACCAGGAACACCGGCCGCCCGAACTGGGCGCGCAGGCGGTCGGCGGCGAAATCGGTCTCGTCGGCCGCCAGTGCGCTGTCGTGCACCATCAGCCCGGCGGGCTTGTCGACCACGGCCAGGCAGTCGTCGGCGTGGAGGACGGGAAGGGATCCGGGGAGTTCTTCGTTCACCGGCGCATTATCGGCGGGCGTGGCGGCGATTACGAAGGCATCGGCTGGCGGAGGCCTTAAGGACTCCTTAAACCCCGCACCCTATCCTCCACCGACCCCCGTCACGGTTGCCCGCCCTTGTCCCAGGTCCTGCTCGTCGAAGACGACCGCATGCTCGGCGACGCCGTGGCCGCCGCGCTGGCGCGCGACGGCTGGCAGGTGGACCGCGCGACCGACGCCGCCTCCGCGCAGCTGGCCCTGGTCGACCATGCCTACGCGGCAGTGCTGCTGGACCTGGGCCTGCCGCGCGGTTCCGGCCTGGACGTGCTGCGCACCCTGCGCCAGCGCTACGACCCCACCCCGGTGCTGGTCGTCACCGCGCGCGACCGGCTGAGCGACCGGGTCAGCGGCCTGGATGCCGGGGCCGACGATTACCTGGTCAAGCCGTTCCAGAGCGACGAGCTGCTGGCCCGCCTGCGCGCCCTGGTCCGCCGCGCCCAGGGCCGGGTGACGCCGCAGCTGTCCTGGCGCGGGGTCAACCTCGACCCGGCCTCGCGCACCGTCACCCGCGACGGCGCCGACGTGCGCCTTGGCGCCAGCGAGTACCGCACCCTGCTGGCGCTGCTGGAGCGCCGCGGCCGCGTGGTCCCGCGCGAGACCCTGGAGTCGCTGGTCTACGGTGGCGAGGGCACGATCGAGAGCAACACGATCGCGGTGTACGTGCACCAGCTCCGGCGCAAGTTCGGCGAGGACTTCATCTCCACCGTGCACGGGATCGGCTACCGCATCGGATGACATGCGCAACCACTCGCTGAAGCTCAAGCTGTTCAAGGCGCTGGCCGCCATCCTCCTGCTCGGCTGGCTGGTCTGGCTGGGCTGCGAGTACCTGAAGATCTCGCGCCAGCAGAGCCGCCATGGCGACAGCATGCTGCGCGAGGTGGCCGAGCAGGTGCTGCTGTCGCTGCCGCGCGACATCGCCGGGATCGAGGCCTCCGGCCGCCTGCGCCTGCCGCCGGACCAGCCGGCGGCGAGGCTGCAGAAGTTCGCCAGGATGCAGTTCCAGGTCTGGCGCCTGGACGGCCCCGAGCGCGTGGTCGCCTCGCAGCGCGCGCCGTCCAGCCCGCTCAAGCCCGACTTCGCCCCCGGCTTCGGCACGACCGGCGCCGATGGCGAGCACTGGCGCGTGTACGCCGTCAGCGACGACGAAGGCCGGGTGCAGGTGCAAACCGGGCTGGCGATGAGCGCGATGCAGGCCGAGCTGGGCCAGTGGGCCGGGACCGTGGCGCTGTACACGCTGGGGGCGCTGCTGGCACTGATCGCCGCCTGTTGGGGCGCGGTGCAGTGGGGCCTGCGCCCGATCGAGCGCCTGCGCCGCGACATGGCCCGGCGCGCGCCGCTGGACCTGGCGCCGCTGCCCACCGCCGGCATCACCCGCGAGGTGCTGCCGCTGGTGGAATCGTTCAATGCCCTGCTGGCGCGCCTGGGCGAGGCGATGCAGGCCGAGCGCCAGTTCCTGGCCGACGCAGCGCACGAGATCCGCACTCCGCTGGCGGCGCTGCTGACCCAGGCCGAGCTGGCGATGCAGGCCGACAGCCGCGAGGAAGCGCGGGCGGCATTGCAGCGGCTGGCCGGGGGGATCGAGCGCACCTCGCGCCTGGCCCAGCAGCTGCTGGATTCGGCGCGGCTGGACGCCTCGCAGCGTGGCGGCGACGGCGCGGTGGTCGAGCTGGCAGAGGTGGCGACCATGGTCGCCCGCGAGTTCGAGGGCATGGCCGCGCGCCGTTGCCAGGTGCTGGCGGTGACGGCCAGCGAGGCGCCGGTGCACGGAGACCTCGACGACCTCGGCATCCTGCTGCGCAACCTGGTCGACAACGCCGTGCGCTACGCCGGCGAAGGCGCGCGCATCGAGATCGACTGCCGGATCGGGGACGGCCACGCGCGCCTGCGCGTATGCGACGACGGCCCGGGCGTGCCGCCGGGCGAACGCGAACGCATCTTCGAGCGCTTCTTCCGCGGCAGCAACGGCAACGGCGAGCGCGGCAGCGGCATCGGCCTGTCGCTGGTGGCGCGGATCGCCGCCCGCCACGGCGCGACCCTGGCCGTCAGCGAGGGCATCGGCGGCCGCGGGCACTGCGTCAGCGTGGCGTTCCCGCTGCCGGCGGCGCGTTGACCAGCGCGTCGTCCGCCCGCCGGTCGTGCTCCTGCCCGGGCACGCGCCACCAGGGCTCCGCCGGCGGTGGCGACAGCGCATCCACCGCCTGGCCGAAGCGCGGCATGGTGATGTCCACACCGCGCGCGCGGGCCGCGGCGAACACCCGCTCCATCGGCTCGTTCCAGTCATGGAAGGCCAGGTCGAAGGTGCCGTTGTGTATCGGCAGCAGCCTGCGCCCGCGCAGGTCCAGGTGCGCCTGCACGGTCTGCTCCGGAAGCATGTGCACGCCTTCCCACATCGGGTCGTAGGCGCCGCACTCGACCAGGGTCAGGTCGAACGGCCCCAGCCGCCGGCCGATCTCGGCGAAGCCCGGGAAGTAGCCGCTGTCGCCACTGAAGAACAGGTTCAGGCCGGGCGCGCGGATCGCCCACGAGGCCCACAGGGTGCGGTTGCGGTCCCGCAGTCCCCGCCCGGAGAAATGCTGCGCCGGCGTGGCGGTCAGGGGCACCCCGTCGACCTGCAGCGAATCCCACCAGTCCAGCTGCCGGACCTTGCCCGGTTCCACGCCCCAGCGCAGCAGCCGGTCGCCCACGCCCAGCGGTGCCACGAACAGCTCCGTGCGACTGGCCAGGGCGCGGATCGTGGCCTTGTCGAGGTGGTCGTAATGGTCGTGCGACAGGACCACCCCGCGCAGCGGCGGCAGCTGGTCGACTGCGATCGCGGCCGGCTGGAAGCGGCGCGGCCCGGCCCAGGACAGCGGCGAGGCGCGTTGGGACAGTACCGGGTCGGTCAGCCACCAGCCGCCGTCGAGCTTCACCAGCACGCTGGAGTGGCCGATCCGGTACAGGCGGTTGTCCGGCGCGCCGGCCAGCGCCGCCGCATCCAGCACCTCCACCGGCAGCGGCGCGTCAGGCCGGGTGGCTGGACGCTTGCCGGCCAGGAACTTCCACCACAGCGTGAGCGACTCGCGCCCCCGCGGCATGCGTGGCACCTGCTGGTTGTGGAATGCGCCATCGTGGAACTGGGGGGACTGCGGGTATTCGGCGGTGCGTGCGGGAACGAGGGTCATCGAGGCTCCGGCGAGGACGGCAAGGGAGAGCAGGGCGAGATTGCGGCGGCGACGGCTCATCGCTGCGCGCCCTCGCGGGAAGGAACCGGCAGTTCGCTGCCATCGGGCAGGCGCAGGCGCAGGCAACCCATCTCCGCCGCCATCGCCAGCGCATGCGCCTGCAGGCGCGCGCCGATACCGCGCCGGCGCCATCGCGGGCGCACGTAAACCCCGTCGATGGCCAGGCAATAGCCGCCCCGCGGCAGCACCAGGCCGGTACTGGCCACGATCGCGCCGGCCAGCACGCCATCGGCTTCCGCCAGCCAGGCCCAGCTGCGGCAGGGCGCGTCGAACAGCGCCTCGCGCAGCGGCAGCGGCATTCGGTCGGCCGGTCCACGCACGCCTGCCGCCTCCTGGCACAGCGCCCACAGCGTGGCGGCGTCCTCCGTACGGGCGCGGCGCAGTACGGGAACGGCGCCGGACACCGCGTGGATGCGCGCGCCGGCCGCTATCGCCGGGGACCGCGGCGGCGTGTCGGACCGCGGCGGCGGAAGGATGTCGTGCAGGACCATCGGCATGCTCCTCGGTGGCGGCATGGGCCCCCGATGCCTGCAGCCTGCCCGCGTGGCTTTAAGAACTCTTTAAGACCGGTCGCACTGCGTCGGCGCGGGCCATCTGACACACTCCGGCACGGCTTCCCGGCCGCAAGCGCATCACTGGAGACCAAGGATGATTCCCGGACGACGCATTCCCCCACTTGCCGCCCTCCTCCTCGCCCTGCTGCTTTCGCCGCCACCGGCCCAGGCGTCCACGACTGCGTTGCCGAAGGGCGTGCAGGCCGGCCCCAGCATCGAGGGCATCAGCGAATACACCCTGGCCAACGGGCTGCGGGTGCTGCTGTTTCCCGACTCCACCCGGCCGACGGTGACGGTCAACGTGGTCTACCGGGTCGGGTCGGTCCACGAACCCCACGGCCAGTCCGGCATGGCCCATCTGCTGGAACACCTGCTGTACAAGGGCACGCCGGACCATCCGGACATCGCCGGCGAGATGAAGCGGCGCGGCATCTCGTACAACGCCACCACGGGGCTGGAGCGCACCCACTACTACGCCACCTTCCCGGCCGATGGCGGGACCCTCGACTGGGTCCTGCGCATGGAGGCCGACCGCATGTTCAACGCACGCCTTGACCGCACCGACCTGGACAGCGAGATGACGGTGGTGCGCAACGAGCTGGAGTCCGGCGAGAGCAATGCCGGCAGCGTACTGGTACGGCACGTGCGCAGGACCGCCTACCGCTGGCACCGCTACGGCCAGCCCACGATCGGTGCACGTACGGACGTGGAGGCCGCGGACATCGAAAATCTGCAGGCGTTCTACCGGACCTGGTACCGGCCGGACAACGCAACCGTGGTGGTCGCCGGACAGATCGAACCCGCCGACGTCCTGCGGCGGATCCAGGCCACCTTCGGCAGGCTGCGCGCACCGGCCACGCCGCTGCAGCGGTCGCGGACGATCGAACCGGCGCAGCAGGGCGAGCGCGAAGTCACCGTGCGCCGTGCGGGCGACCTGCGCATGGCCCTGGTCAGCTACCACATCCCGGCGCGCACCCATCCCGACAACGCCGCCCTGCAGGTGCTCGCCGACGTGCTGGGACACAGCCCGGGCGGTCGCCTGCACAAGGCCCTGGTGGAAACACGGATCGCCGCCGTCGCGGGTGCGGGCGCCGAGGACGAGGCGGAGCCGGGGCTGTTTTCCGCGTTGATGGCGCAATCCCGGGACGGCGACGCGGCGCGCGCCGAGGCGGTGCTGCTGGCACAGCTGGAGGAGCTCGCCAGGGAGCCGGTCACGGCGGAGGAAGTCGAGCAGGCCAAGCAGCGCCTGGCCAACGCCCATGACCTGCACTTCACCGACGTCGAAGCAGTGGCGCTGGGCCTTACCGAACACATCGCGGCTGGCGACTGGCGCCTGCTGTTCACCAGCCGCGACGCGATCGCCGCGGTCAGCGTGGACGACGTCAACCGGGTCGCGGCCACCTACCTGCGCCGCGAGAACCGCACGCTCGGACGCTTCGTGCCGACCGACGAGCCGCAAAGGGTGGAGGTGCCGGCGGCGCCTCCGGCGACCGCGGTCGTGGCCGGCTACTCCGGGCGCCCGGCACTGGATGCGGGCGAGCACCTGGAACCGACGCCGGGCAACCTGGAGGCGCGCACCCAACGGTTCACCCTGGGCGACGGCCTGAAGGTGGCGCTGCTGCCCAAGCGCACCCGCGGCGGCGTCGTGGTGGTGGATGCGTACTTCCGCTTCGGCGACGCCGAATCGCTGGCCGGGCGGCAGGATGCGGCCGGGATGGCCGGCGCCATGCTGATGCGCGGCGCGCGCGGGCTCGACCGCCGCGCGATCGACCTCCGGCTGGAGGAACTGCAGGCCAGGGTCGACATCAGCGGCGGCCTGCAGGGCGTTGGCCTGGCCCTCGTAGGCCGCCGCGGGAAGCTCGAGGAGACACTCGACCTTGTCGCAGTGCTGTTGCGCGAACCGACCTTCCCCGAGGAGGAGTTCGAGCAGCTCCGGCTGCTGACCATCACCGGGCTGGAGGCCTCGCGCATCGATCCCGACGCCGTCGTGTACAGGACCACGGCCCTGCATTTCGATCCTTGGCCGGAGGGACATCCGCTGCATGTGCGGACTCTGGACGAGTCACTGGCCGCGGTACGTGCGCTCAGGCGCGATGACGTGGTCGCCTTCCACCGCGAGTTCTATGGAACCGCACAGGGCGAGATCGCGATCGTCGGCGACTTCGATCCGGATGCCGTGCGCGCGCAGCTGGAACGGCTGTTCGCCGGCTGGCGCAGCCCGCGTCCCTACCGCCCGATCGCCAGGCGCCACACCGACGTGGCGCCGGTGCGGCAGCGGTTGTCGACGCCGGACAAACCCAATGGCGTGCTGCTGGCGCGCCAGAACGTGGCGCTGCGGGTGACCGATCCGGATTACCCGGCGCTGGTGGTGGCCAACCGCATCTTCGGCGACGGCCCGTTGAAGTCGCGGCTGGGCGACCGCATCCGGCAGAAGGAAGGGCTCAGCTATGGCGTGAAGAGCTGGGTCGACGCCGATGACAGCATCGACGGGACCGATGACGCCGGGAACATGGCGATCTGGGCCATGGCCGAACCAGGGAACATGGAGCAGGTGGAGGCGGCATTGCGCGAGGAACTGCAGCGCCTGGTGTCCGATGGCATCACCGAAGCGGAACTGCGCGATGCGGTGTCCGGCCTGCTGGCCGAGCGCGAACAGGCGCGCGCGGACGACCACAGCGTGGCCGGAATCCTGCAGGACCAGCTGTACCACGGCCGCACCATGGCCTTCATCGAAGCCCGGGACGCGGCCTACCGGGCGCTCACCGTGGACCAGGTCAACGCCGCCATCGCCCGGCACCTGGCGCCGGACCGGATCAGCGTGTTCGTCGCCGGCGATTTCGATGCGGTCGGCGGCGACGCTGCCCGCGCCGCACCGGCGCGGGCGGACTGAGGCGGCCGGCGGCCACGGGCGCCATTGCGTTGTCCATGGCCGGAAACGAAACGGGCCCGCAATGCGGGCCCGTTTCGATGGCGTCGCGCCAGCGTGTCAGCGCCGCGGAAGCGCCGCCAGCACCGCCCACAGCCCGCCGATGCCTGCAATCCACGCCGACAGTGGCACGCCGGCCAGGCGCGGGCCACCGGCTTCCAGCGCATACAGCACCGCGGCCACCAGCAGCAGGCCCACGCCCAGGATCGCGGCCACCGAGCGCCGCTGCATCACCCGCAGGGTGTGCACGATCTCGCCCAGGTCCGGCGAATGGATGCCGGTCTGGTGCCTGCCCTGCACCTGCTGTTCCAGCCAGCTGTGCAGCAGGCGCGGCATCTCCGGCGCGCGCGTCATCAGCTCCGGGGCGCGCTGGCGGAACTCGCGCAACAGCCGGCGCGGGCTGTAGCGCTCGCGCAGGATCTTCTCCAGCACCGGGCGGGCGACGGCCCAGATGTCCAGCTGCGGATCCAGCTGCCGGCCCACGCCCTCGATGTTGAGCAGGGTCTTCTGCAGCAGGATCAGCTGTGGCTGCAGGGTCAGCTCGTAGCGCTGCGCGGTGCGGAACAGCTTGGCCAGCACCTCGGCCAGCGAGACCTCGCTCAGCGGCCGGGTGAAGTACGGTTCGCACACCGCGCGCGCCGCCGCCTCCAGCTCCTCGATCCGCACCGTCGCCGGCATCCATCCCGCTTCCACGTGCAGTTCGGCGATGCGGCGGTAGTCCTGCTGGAAGATGGCCATGAAGTTCTCGGCCAGGTAGTACTGGTCGCGCGAGGACAGCTGGCCGACGATGCCGAAATCCAGGGCGATGAAGCGCGGGTCGTGGCGCCGCGCCGGGTCCGAATCGACCCAGATGTTGCCGGCGTGCGCATCGGCGTGGAAAAAGTTGTCGCGGAACACCTGGGTGTAGAACACCCGCACGCCCTTGGCCGCCAGCACCGAGCGGTCGATGCCGGCCGCGTCCAGCGCGGCGATGTCGTCCGAGGGGATGCCGTGCACCCGCTCCATGGTCAGCGCCCGCTGCGCGGTGTGGCTCCAGATCACCTCCGGCACGTACATGTCCGGGGAGTCCTTCCAGAACCTGCGCATCACGCTGGCGTTGGCGCCCTCGCGCTGCAGGTCCAGCTCGGCGGCCAGGGTGGTCTCGATCTCGGCCACCACCGCCTGCGGGCGGATGCGGTCGGCCCTCGGATGGGCGCGGTCGACCACCGCGGCGAGCGAGCGCAGCAGGGCGATGTCGGCATCGATCTGGCGCTCGATGCCCGGGCGCAGCACCTTGACCACCACCTCGCGGCCGTCGTGCAGGCGCGCGGCATGGACCTGGGCGATCGAGGCCGAGGCCAGCGGCCGGGTATCGAACGCGGCGAAGGCAGCCTCGACCGTCCGGCCCAGGGCCTGCTCGACGATCGCCTGCGCGGCCTGGCCGTCGAACGGCGCGACCTGGTCCTGCAGCATCGCCAGTTCCTCGGCGATGTCCGGCGGCAGCAGGTCGCGGCGGGTGGAGAGGATCTGGCCGAACTTGACGAAGATCGGCCCCAGTTCCTGCAGCGCCAGGCGCAGGCGCATGCCGCGCGGCTGCGAGGCGATGTCGGCGCTGGCGCGCGGCACGAAGGGACGGCCCAGGCGCAGCCAGCGCTCGGCCGGGGTGCCGTCGAGCAGCGCGTCGAGGCGGTAGCGCAGCACCACCCGGGCGATGCGCCAGGCGCGCAGCGCGGCCCTCACGACGCCCCCCCAGGCACGCGCAGGCGGCCGATGCGCGCGGCCAGGCGTTCGACGTCGTCGCGGATCGCGTCCACGTCGTCGTTGAACGCGGCCAGCTCGGCGCGGCCGACCACGTCGCGCGACTCCTCGACCACGTACTCGGCGCCGGAGCGCACCAGGCCGCTGGCCAGTCCACGCGCGCCGCGCAGGGCCGCGCCAGCGGCATTGGCCAGCTGCACGCCCAGCACCGGGCCGAACAGGTCGACGAAAGGCTGCTGCCAGTCGGGCTCGAAGCCGGAGGCCAGCTTCTGCAGGCGCCGGGCCAGGTCGGCATCCCCGGACACATGCAGGCGGCCCGACGGGCGTCCGCTCGCGGCCGCGGCCAGGAACGGCACCTGGCGCAGCAGGCCACCGATGGTGCCGCGCACGGCCAGGTCGGCCTCGCGCAGTGGCGGGCCGACCTGCAGGTACTGGTCGTGCACCCGGATCTCCAGCGCCAGCGGCGGGCTTTCCAGGGTCAGGGAGACGCTGCGGCCATCCAGTTGCGCCAGTGCGGCGCGGGTGTCCGGGTCGAGGGCCGCGGCACGGTTGAGCGCCGCTTCCAGGGCGCGACCGGCCAGCGGCTTGAGGGCATCGAGGGGGCTTGGCATGCGGCCATTCTAGCGGTCGCGGGGTGCACGCACCGGCCCGAATCCGACGTTCGCCGGTCATGCATCCGCTTCGGGTGACGGATACGGCACGGGCGCGGCCAATGGCCGCGCCCGTGCTGATGCCGGCGGCGCCCGCAGGCGCCGGCGCGGACTAGACCCTCCTGCCGCGCAGCAGGGAGATCGCGCCCAGGATCAGGAACACGACGAACAGGATCCAGGCGATGTTGGTGGCGGCGCCGGCGATACCGCTGAAACCCAGCAGGGCGGCAATGACGGCGATGACGAAAAACACGACAGCGTAGTGGAGCATCGGGGCATCCTCGTTATGGCGCCGCGGGGGCGGTCGACGTGGATGCTGCACAAGCCCCGGTCGTGATCAGGTGACGGACGCTGTGTCCTGCCAGCTGGCCTTCAGCCTGATGATTCCCTCGTCAAAACCGACCTTCGGCACGTAGCCGAGATCGCGCCGCGCCGGCTCCATGCTGTACCAGTGCGCGGTGGCCAGCTGCTCGGCGAGGAAGCGCGTCATCGGCGGTTCGCCGCGCAGGCGCAGCAACGGCCACAGCCGCTCGCACACCGCGCCGATGCGGTACGCCGTCCTGAACGGAATGCTGCGCGTCACCGGCGGTGCGCCTGCCGCCTGCAGCAGGCGGTTGAGCACCTCGCGGATCGGCAGCGGTTCGCCGTTGGAGATGAAGTACGCCTTGCCTGCGCAGGCCGCGCCGGGGGCGAGGTGGTCCAGCGCATCCAGGTGCGCCTGCGCGGCGTTGTCGATGTAGGTGGTGTCGACCTTGTTGCTGCCATCGCCGACCAGGCGCAGGCGCCCGGCATGCGCGCGCTCGACCAGGCGCGGCAGGATCTGCGGATCGCCCGGGCCCCAGATCAGGCGCGGACGCAGCGCAACGACCGCAAGCTCCGGTCCATTGGCCGCCAGTGCCTCCTGCTCGGCGATCGCCTTGGTCGCCGCATACGGTGCCTGGAAATCCTCGCCGTAGGGCACTTCGTGCGCGCCCAGGCCTTCGACCGGATGGGTGGCGCGATGGGTGACGCTGGGCGTGGAGGTGTAGACCAGCCGCTGCACGCGATTGGCGCGGCAGGCGGCGATCACGTTGCGGGTGCCGACCACGTTGGCCTGGTAATAGCTGTCGTAGCTGCCCCAGGCCCCGGCCTTGGCGGCGTTGTGCAGCACCGCGTCCATGCCTGCCACCGCCTGCGCGACCGCGGCCGCGTCGGCCAGGTCGCCACGATGCTGGGCCACGTCCATCGCCTCCAGCGCCGGCGAATGGCTGCGCTGGAAGCTGTGCACTTCGTATCCGCGAGCCAGCAGCGCGCGGCACAGGGCCTGGCCGAGGAAGCCGCCGCCACCGGTCACCAGCACCTTCATCGGGTCTTCTCCAGCTGCTGCGTGGCCCACGCGGCGAGTTTCTCGCGTCCGATCTTGGCGTTGTGGCGGATGTCGACCGGGAACGCGGGATGGCGCAGGAAGCGGCCGATGCGCGCGGTGTGCGGCGTGCGCCCGCCCAGCATGCGCAGCTCCTCGGCGATGCGCTCGAACTCGGTGGCGCGCACGCCGCGGGCCAGCTCCACGCACAGCACCGGCACCTGCGCACCAGGCGTGCCCACGCCCACCAGCGCGGTGCGGCGCACGCGCGGATGCACGTTGAACACCGGCTCGACCTGCTCGGTGTACAGCGGGCCCTGCGCGGTTTCCACGCGCTGGGTCTTGCGTCCACAGAACCACAGCCGGCCGTGCTCGTCGAAATAGCCGACATCGCCCATGCGGTGGACGACGCGGGTGCTGCCGTCGGCCA
This sequence comes from Pseudoxanthomonas suwonensis, assembly GCF_010093235.1. Lineage (GTDB taxonomy): Bacteria > Pseudomonadota > Gammaproteobacteria > Xanthomonadales > Xanthomonadaceae > Pseudoxanthomonas > Pseudoxanthomonas suwonensis. The sequence goes on from NZ_PDWP01000021.1 coordinate 73,152, forward strand.
GGGTCTCGCTGATCTTGGCCGCGCGCGTGGCCGCCTCGCGGTTGAAATAGCTGTCGGTTGCGGTCGGGCCGGCGACGGTGATCTCGCCCACCTCGCCGGCGCCCAGCACGCGGGCCTGGCTCCAGCTTTCGATCGGGCTGTCGTCCACGGCGATGATGCGCACCTCGTTGGGCGCGACCGGGCGGCCCACGCAGGTGCCGGCGCCGGCCTCGGTCGCGGCGCGGGTGGACTGCAGCTCGCGACCCTCGATCACCGCCACCGGCAGGCATTCGGTGGCGCCATAGGGCGTCCAGAACTGTGCATCCGGCGGCAGCAGCGAACGGATCTTCTCCACCACCTCCGGCGGTACCGGCGCGCCGGCGGAAGTCGCGCGGCGCACGCTCGGCAGCGGCGCGCCGTGGTCGGCCAGCACCCGCATCAGCGCCGGCGAGCCGAACAGCTGGGTCACGCCGAAGCGGGCGATCGCATCGTGCAGGCGACGCGGATCGGCCTCGGCCGGGCGGGTCGGATCCATGTCCGGTATCACCGAGGTCAGGCCCAGGGCCGGATCGAACAGGGCGAACGGCGGGAAGGTCGGCAGGTCCACGCCGCCGGCCTCGATGCCGAAGGCCTCGCGCATCAGCGCGATCTGGGCAACGAAGTGGCGGTGGCGGTAGACCACGCCCTTGGGCACGCCGGTCGAGCCGCTGGTGAACAGGATCGCCGCGACCTCGTCCGGAGCGGTGTCGGCCAGCTGCGGACCGGCGCCACGGCCGGCGCGCTCGACCGCGGCCAGGGTGGTGCCGCCCCAGCCCATGCGGGTGCCGACCGTCACCAGCTTCTTCGCCGAGGCCGCCCAGCCGAGCAGACGCCGGGCCACATGCGCCAGCGGGATGCCGATGAAGGCCTCGGCCTGCGCCTCGTCCAGGCACTGCTTCAGCGCGCGCCGGTCGATGCCCGGATCCACCAGCACCGGCACCGCGCCGGCCTTGAACAGGGCGAACATCACCAGGAAGAACTCCGGCGAGGGCCGCACCATCACCACGGTGCGCACGCCGCGGCCGATGCCGTGCGCGGCCAGGCCGGCGGCGATCGCGTCACTGCGGGCGTCGAGGGTGCGGTAGTCGAGGACCACGTCGTAGCGGGCCAGGCCGCGGCCGCCGGCACGCTGGCCGGGGCAGCGGATCGCGGGCTGTTCGGGACGCTCGGCGGCCAGCCGCGGCAGCGCCGCGGCGATGTTGCAGGGGCTGGAAGTCATGCGGGGATTATCGCCCATGGCCCGGGGAGGGTCCCGGGGCGCCGGAAACGCCTGCACAGCGTCGCGGGCTTGCGGCAAAATCGCCGCCTTTCCCGCCACTCCCGCCGCGCAAGGCCCGGCCTCCACATGCATCCCTGCCTCACCTGCGGCGCCTGCTGCACCCAGTACCGGGTCGCCTTCCACTGGATGGAATCCGACGAGTTCACCGAAGGCGGGGTTCCCGCGGCGCTGACCGAGCGCCTGGACACGCACCGGCTGTGCATGCAGGGCACCTATGCGCCGCCGATCCGCTGCGTGGCGCTGGATGCGGAGATCGGCGTGTACTCGCGTTGCAGCATCCACCCCAACCGGCCGTCCGTGTGCCGCGAGGTGGATGCCTCCTGGGAATTCGGCGTGGCCAGCTCGCAGTGCGACCGCGCGCGCATCGCCCACGGCCTGGCGCCGTTGACCCTCTCCGACTGGCGCTGGCGCGACCCGGCCGACAACGACGACGACCAGCCCGACGACAACGGCAGCAGCCCCTCCTCGCCCCCGGCGCCGCCGGTGGCGGCGTAGCCGGCCACAAGCCGCGTAGCCCGGATAAGGCCGCAGGCCGCGTCCGGGGCCCGGCGGATCGCATGGATCAGACGCGCACCCCCGGGTGCGCTTCGCTTGCGCGGGCTACGTGGCGTTCCTGCGAACACCCGCCTGGTGCGGACCCGGGCCGTGCGCGGAGCTTGATTGGCAGGAGATCGACCGGAGGCACCACGTGCCAGCGAGCCGACGCCCGATGCTCACCCCATCCCCTGCTTCGCGCCCCGGCCTGCGCCCCTGGTGCGCGGGCGTTCGACGCCTCGGAGGCCAATGGCGTGCAAGCGCGGTTTCCCGCCCCGCAGGGAAAGGGAGGAATGGGTCAAACCGGATTCGCGTCGAGGAAGGCGCGGATCTCCGGCACCAGCACTTCGTGCCTGTCTTCCAGCACGTAGTGGCCGGCGTCCTCGAAGGCGTGCACCTGGGCGCGCGGCAGGTCGGCGCGGAAGCGCTCGAGGAAGTGGTGGTCGAACACGAAGTCCTTCAGGCCCCAGCCGATGAAGGCCGGGCGGTCGGCGAAGGACGGCAGCGCCTTGCCTGCGGCTTCCAGCAGCGGCCAAGCCCTGTCCTTCGGCGACAGCGGGATGTCCTGCATGAAGCGGATGGTGGAGATGCGGTTCTTCCACGAGTCGTACGGCGCCACGTAGGCGCGGCGCACGTCGGCCGGCATCTTCCGCTCCACGCCGAAGTAGGAAGCCCCGGCGGAGAAGGCGTTGAAGGTGCGGATGACCACCTCGCCGACGAAGTAGTCGCGCCCCAGGGCGATCTGCCACGGCATCTGCTTGGCCGCCGGCATCGGAAACGCGGCGGTGTTGAGGACCACCAGGCGCTTGACCTGGGCGGCGTGCTTGAGCGCCCAGCCGAAGCCGATCATCCCGCCCCAGTCGTGCACGGCCAGGGTCACCGGCGTGCCGTCATCGACCCCGGCGTGGCGCAGCAGCGCCTCCAGGTCGTCCACCCGCGACTGCAGGGTGTAGTCATAACGCGGAGACGCGGTCGGCCGGTCGTCCGGCTTGTCCGACAGGCCCATGCCGACATGGTCGGGGACGATGCAGCGGTAGCGGTCGGAAAGACCGGCCACCAGGGTGCGCCAGTAGTAGCTCCACGACGGGTTGCCGTGCAGCATCACCACGACCTCGCCATCGCGCGGGCCCTCGTCCAGGTAGGACATCTGGATGCCGGGACGGACTTCGAAACGCCGGGGCTGGGCGGGGTAGCCGGGCGGGGGGGGGGGTCCCCCACGGCGCTGGAGGGGGGGGGGGGGGGGCGGGGTGCTTTATACCACGGCGGG
>NZ_PDWP01000022.1 GCF_010093235.1 Pseudoxanthomonas suwonensis
GAGTGAGGGGCGGGCCCGGTTACGTGGTAACAGCGTGAACGCAAGCGGCGCGTGAAAGCGGCGTTAGACGTAGTGCATCCTGCGGGTCATGCCGCCGTCGACGACGAACTCCTGCCCGGTGATGAAGCCCGAGAGGGCCGGGGCCAGGAGGTGGACGGCCAGCGCGGCGATGTCCTCCGGCGTGCCGACGCGGCCGGCCGGGTGCTGCTGGTGGTCGCGGCGCGTCAGCTTCGGTTTGCGCCGGCTGGCTGGCGCGCGCCAGCCCTCGGTGGCGATCCAGCCCGGGCTGATGCAGTTCACCCGCACCTTCGGGCCTTCGCTCAGCGCCAGCGCATGGGTGAAGGCGACCAGCCCGCCCTTGGCCGCGGCATAGGCCTCGCTGTGGGGTTCGGACTGGTGGGCGCGGGTCGAGGCGATGTTGACGATGGCGCCGCCATCCGGCGTCTGGCGCAGCGCGGGCAGGGCATGGCGGCTGCACAGGAAGGCCCCATGCAGGCTGGACAGGCGCCGGTTCCATTCCGCCGGGTCCAGCCGTTCGAGCGGCGGCACGTGCGGATCCGGCAGGCCGGCGTTGTTCACCAGGCCGTCGATGCGGCCGAAGCGGTCCAGCGCCGCGGCGACGAACGCGGCGGCGCTGCGGTCGCTGGCCACGTCCAGGCGGCGGAACAGCGCCCGCGCCGGGGCGCCCCACTCGCGCAGGCAGGCGCGGCCGGCGTCGGCATCGAGGTCGCCGATCACCACGCTGCCGCCGGCGCCGATCACCGCCTGGGCGATGCCGCGGCCGATGCCCTGGGCGCCGCCGGTGACCAGGACCACGCGGTCCTGCAGCGGCGCCGGGTTCCAGGGCTGGATGGGCGGGATGGATGGCATGGGCTGGCTCCGGCCGGGACCTGCAGTGTCGCCACGCCCGCGTGCAGGGGATGCAGGCGCGACGGCGGCCGCGCCTGCACCCGGCTCAAGCTGCGTCGTCGTCCGCGAGCAGCCTGCGCCAGCCCTCGTGGCCGAGCTTGCGCAGGGTCGCGTAGTTGCGCTCCACGATCACGTCCGCTTCCGGGTAGGCGTCCACCGCGCGGCTGACGCTGTCCTCCCGCAGCAGGTGCAGGATCGGGTAGGGCGCGCGGTTGGAGTAGTTCTCGATGTCGTCCGGGCGGCTGTCGGCGAACTGGTAATCAGGATGGAAGCTGGCCACCTGCAGCACGCCGTCCAGCTCCAGCGCTTCCACCAGCGCGTCGGCCTGGTCGAGGAAGTCGTTGAAGTCGAGGAAGTCGCCCAGCACCAGCGGATGCACCAGCAGGGTGGTGTCGACCTGCCCGGCCGGGGTGTCGCGCAGCAGCACCAGCTCCTCGCCGAGCTGCTCGACCAGCTGCTCCGGCGTGGTCGCGTCGCTGACCACGAAGCGCACCTGCTCCTTGACGTACACCGCCTTGGCGAACGGGCACAGGTTCAGGCCTATCACGGCCTTCTCCAGCCAGCGCCGGGTGTCGGCCAGGACCTTCGCTTCGTCCAGCGCGCCCTCGGCGGGATTGCCCGCGTCCAAGTCAGTCACGGAAGTTCTCGAACTGCAGCGGGATGCCGAAATCGCCCTTGCGCAGCAGGGCGATGGCCTCCTGCAGGTCGTCGCGCTTCTTGCCGTTGACCCGCAGCTTCTCGCCGTTGATCTGGCTGTCGACCTTGAGCTTGGCGTCCTTGAGCGCGGCCTGGATCTTCTTGGCCGTCTCGCGCTCGATGCCCTGCCTGACGGTGACCTTCTGCCGCGCGCCGGCCAGGTTGGTCTCGACGTCGCCGAATTCCAGGCAGCGGATGTCGATGCCGCGGGCAGTCAGGCGCTGCTTGAGGATGTCGGTCATCTGCTTGAGCTGGAAGTCGCTGGGCGCGGACTGGCTGATGATGTTGTCGTCCAGGGCGAACTTCGCGTCCACGCCCTTGAAGTCGAAGCGGGTGGTCAGTTCGCGGCTGGCCTGGTCGACTGCATTGGTCAGCTCGTGGGTGTCCACTTCGGACACGATGTCGAACGAAGGCATTGGGATACTCCTGGTGCGATGCGCACATTCTAGGCGGTGCCCGGGCCGGGAGCGCGCATGGGGCCGCGCATGCGCGGATAATGGGCGCATGCCTCCCCGTCCCCGCTCGAACCTGGCCGCCGCCGGCTGGATGGTCGCCGCCATCGCCTGCTTCTCGGTGATGGACACGGCGATGAAGCTGCTGTCCGCCCGCTACCCGCCGTTGGAGGTGACCCTGCTGCGCGGCGCGGCCTCGTTGCCGTTCGTGCTGGCCTGGGTGATGGCCACCGCTGGCGTGCGCTCGATCCTGCCGGTGCGCTGGGGCCTGCACCTGCTGCGCGGCGTGCTGGGCATGGCGATGATCGGCTGCTTCGTGTTCGCCTTGAAGCGCATGCCGCTGTCCACCGCCTACACGATCTACTTCGTCGCGCCGCTGCTGGTGGCGGCGCTGTCGGTACCGGTGCTGGGCGAGCGCGTGGGGCCAAGGCGCTGGACCGCGATCGCCATCGGCCTGGTCGGCGTGGTCGTGGTGCTGCGGCCGGGCGTGGACGGGCTGGTGTCGTTCCCCGGGCTGATGGTGCTGCTGGCCGCCGCCGCCTATGCCGTGGCCGCGGTCAGCGTCAGCCTGCTGACCCGCACCGACACGCCCCAGTCGATGGTGGCGTGGTTCCTGGCGATCATGGCCATTGTCGCTGGCCTGGCGGCGATTCCCGGCTGGGTGCCACTGCAGCGCGGGGATGCGCTGCTGATCCTGGGCATGGGCCTGGCCGGTGCGCTCGGCCAGATCGCGCTGACCACCGCCTTCATGCGTGGCGACGCCTCGCTGATCGCGCCGCTGGAATACACCGGCCTGGTCTGGGTGATCGGCTGGGACTGGCTGTTCTGGCGCACCCTGCCGGACGGCGTCACCTGGATCGGCGCGGCCATCATCATGGGCAGCGGCCTGTACCTGCTGCGCCGCGAGCGCACGGTCGGGGCCTCGCGCAGCGCACCGCTGGACCATTCCTGAGCTGGCGCGGTACGCGGGGGAGCGGGACGCAGCGGCGCGCGGCTGGAACGCCGGCCCGCGCCGCCGGGGCAGGGCAGCTGCTAGGCTTGCCGGCCCGCGCGCCGATGCCTTCCAAGCCCACGTGATCCGGTTCCAGCAGGTCCACAAGTCCTACGCCGTGGGCGGCCGCCAGGTCGCCGCCCTGCATCCGCTCGACCTGGAGATCGAGGCCGGCGAGGTGTTCGGCATCATCGGCCACTCCGGCGCCGGCAAGTCCACCCTGATCCGCCTGATCAACCGCCTGGAGGCGCCCAGCGGCGGCCAGCTGTGGGTCGAGGGCCAGGACGTGGCGGCGCTGGACGGCGACGGCCTGCGCGCGCTGCGCCGCCGGGGCGGCATGATCTTCCAGCACTTCAACCTGCTGTCCTCGCGCACAGTGGCGCAGAACGTGGCCTTCCCGCTGGAACTGGCCGGCGAACCGCGCGCACGCATCGACGCGCGGGTGGCGGAACTGCTGGCGCGGGTCGGCCTGGCAGACCAGGCGAACAAGTATCCGGCGCAACTTTCCGGTGGACAGAAGCAGCGTGTGGGCATCGCCCGCGCCCTGGCCACCGGGCCGAAGATCCTGCTGTGCGACGAGGCCACCAGCGCGCTGGACCCGCAGACCACCGCCTCCGTGCTGTCCCTGCTGGCCAGGATCAACCGCGAGCTGGGCCTGACCATCGTCCTGATCACCCACGAGATGGACGTGATCCGCCGCGTCTGCGACCGGGTCGCCGTGCTCGACGCCGGCCGCCTGGTCGAGAGCGGCCCGGTCACCGAAGTCTTCCTGCACCCGAAGCACCCGACCACCCGCCGCTTCGTGTCCGAGGCCGAGCACGTGGACGAGCACGGGCTGCACGCCGACTTCGCCGCGGTGCAGGGCCGCATCCTGCGCCTGACCTTCCTCGGCGCCGATACCTATGCGCCGCTGCTGGGCCGGATCGCGCGCGAGGCGGGCGTGGACTACAACATCCTTTCCGGACGCATCGACCGCATCCGCGACACGCCCTACGGCCAGCTGGTCGTGGCCCTGGTCGGCGGCGACGCCGACGCGGCGCAGCGGGCGTTCGAGTCGGCCGGGGTCACCGTGGAGGTGCTGCGCACATGAACATCTTCGCCATGATCGCCACCAGCGCGGGCTTCTTCCGCAACCTGGACGCCGGCAAGTGGGCCGAGATCGGCCAGGCCACGCTGGATACACTCGCGATGCTTGGCGGCGCGCTACCGCTGACCATGCTGTTCGGCCTGCCGCTGGGCGTGCTGCTGTTCCTGGCCGGGCCGCGCCAGCTGCACGAGCGCCGCGGGCTGTACGCGGTACTGTCGCTGGTGGTGAACATCCTGCGTTCGGTGCCTTTCATCATCCTGATGATCGCGATGATCCCGCTGACCCTGGCGGTGATGGGCACCTCGCTGGGCGTACGTGGCGCGATCCTGCCGCTGGTGGTGGGCGCGGCGCCGTTCTACGCGCGCCTGGTGGAGACCGCGCTGCGCGAGGTCGACCGCGGCGTGATCGAGGCCACCCTGGCGATGGGCGCCACCACCTGGCAGCTGGTCTGGCGGGTGCTGCTGCCGGAGGCGCGGCCTGGCCTGGTCGCCGGCGCCACCGTCACCACCATCGCCCTGGTCGGCTTCACCGCCATGGGCGGTGCGATCGGCTCGGGCGGCCTGGGCGACCTGGCCTTCCGCGACGGCTACCAGCGTTCGCACACCGACGTGGCCCTGGTCACGGTGGTGCTGCTGCTGGTGCTGGTGCAGCTGGTGCAGATGCTGGGCGACCGCCTGGTAGCCCGCTACAGCCGCCGCTGAGCCTTATCCTCCATCCACGTCCTTCCCCACGGATTCCTTCCCATGCGCGCCATCCTCCTGCCCGTCCTCATCGCCGCCAGCACCGTGCTTGCCGGTTGCGGCGGCGGTTCCGGTTCCACCGGCAACGACACCCTCAGCGTGGCCGCCACCGCGGTGCCGCACGCCGAGATCCTGGAGGTGGCCAGGCCGATCCTGGAGAAGGAGGGCGTGCGCCTGCAGGTGCGCGTGTTCAACGACTACGTGCAGCCCAACGACCAGGTCGCGCAGAAGCACATCGACGTCAACTACTTCCAGACCGAGCCCTACCTGGATGCCTACAACAAGGGTCGGGGCACCGGCCTGGTGACGGTGACCGGCGTGCACATCGAACCGTTCGGCGCGTACTCGCGCCGCCACGCCTCGCTGGAGGCGCTGCCGGCCGGCGCCGACGTGGCCATCCCCAACGACCCGAGCAACAACTCGCGCGCGCTGATCCTGCTGCACACCGCCGGCGTGATCACCCTGGCGGACCCGAGCAACGCGCTGGCCACCCAGCGCGACATCACCGCAAATCCCAAGGGCCTGAAGTTCCGCGAGCTGGACTCGGCGATGCTGCCGCGGATCCTCGACCAGGTGGACCTGGCCCTGATCAACACCAACTACGCGCTGGATGCCGGGCTGGACCCCACCCGCGATGCGCTGGCGATCGAAGGCAGCGATTCGCCGTACGTGAACTTCCTGGTCGCCCGCCCGGACAACAGGGATGATCCGCGGGTGCAGGCCCTCGCACGCGCGCTGACCAGCCCGGAAGTGAAGGCCTTCATCGAAGACAAGTACAAGGGCGCCGTGCTGCCGGCGTTCTGAGCCGCGCGCATGCCGGTCCTGCTGGCCCTCGTCGCCGTCCTGGCGCTGTTCCTGGCCCTGCTGCCGGTGGCGCTGGCGCTGCGCATCCGTGGCGCCTTCAACACCCGCCGCCAGGCATGGGTGCTGCCGCTGCGGCTGGCCTGGTGGTCGAGCCTGTTGTCGGCGGGGCTGTTCGCGCTGACCGTGCTGCTGGCGGGATTCTTCTGGAGCAACGTGTGGAGCTACGTGCCCGTGGCGGCGCTGGCGGGCATCGCGCTCGGCCTGCTCGCCACCACCCGCGTGCGCTTCGTCGAGACCACCGAGGGCCTGTTCTACCGGACCAGCCCGGTGGTGTCGGTGGGCCTGATGGTGCTGGTCCTGGTGCGGCTGGTGGCCGGCATGGTGCAGGGTTTCCGCGTGGCCTTCGGCGGCGCGGCGTGGCCGGAATCGGGCTGGCTCAGCCATGCCGGGATGATGGCCGTCGGCGGCCTGCTGCTGGGCTATGCCCTGGTCATGACCCGATACCTGTACGCACGTACCGCGGCGTACAGGCGCGACGGCGGGGTGCTGCGCCGCCGGTGAGGGCGCGCGTCGGTTAGCCTTTCCCGGTCCACCCGGGGAGGAACACGATGGTGCTGCAGTGGATCGGTGGGCGCCTGGCGCGCTTCCTGGCAAGGCCCCGTCCGGGTCGCTCACGCGGTCCCACCAGCCGCCTGGAGCTGGTGGCGGCGACCCTGCGCCGCGGCGACGTGCTGCTGGTCGAAGGCACCAGCCGCTTCGCCAGCGCGATCAAGTACCTCACCCAGTCGACCTGGTCGCATGCCGCACTGTGCCTGGGCGTACCCGACGGCGAAGACCAGCCGTGGTTCGTGGACGTGGACGTCAACGACGGCGTGCGCAGCGTGCCGCTGTCGGAGTTCGCGGGCCTGCACCTGCGCATCTGCCGGCCGGTGGGGCTTGCGCCAGGCGAAGTCGATGCTGTCGCCGGCTTCATGCTGGAGCGGCGGGGCCACAGCTACGACCTCAAGAACATCCTCGACCTGGCGCGTTACCTCATCCGCCAGCCGCCGGTGCCGGACACCTTCAAGCGGCGGATGCTGGCGCTGGGCAGTGGGGAGCCGACGCGCGCGATCTGTTCCACCCTGCTGGCGCAGGCCTTCGGTTCGATCGGCTACCCGATCCTGCCCGGGATCGAAGTGCTGGAGGGACAGGGCGCGGACGGACGGTTCATGCGCGAGGAGGTGCTGCACATCCGCCACCACAGCCTCTATACGCCCCGCGACTTCGACGTCTCGCCGTTCTTCCAGGTGGTCAAGCCGCGGCTGGAGGCAGGATTCGACTACCGCCGCGTGGTGTGGGCGTCGCAGCCATTGCACGACGCGATCGCCGCCACCGCGGCCTGACACGTCTGGCCGCGGCGCAGACGCGGGGAACGGGCCCGGGGGCCCGTTCTCCCTTGCAGCGTTGGAACGCGTGGTGGATCAGAAGCGCGCGCCGATACCGATGCCGACGGTCCACGGGTCGAGCTTGAGGTCCTCGCCGGTGCCCTGGCCGGCCACGCGGACTTCCGGGCGCGAGTGCATGTAGCGCACGTCGGTACGGGCGAACCAGGTCTCGTTGATGTTCATGTCCACGCCGACGGTGCCGATGGCGCCCTTGGCGGTCTCCAGGCCGACGACGCCGTCCAGGCCGGCCACGTCCTCGTTGCTGAAGTTGGATTCGTAATAGCCCAGGCCCACGAACGGACGGAAGGTCTGGCCGGCCTGGCCGAAGTGCCACTGGCCGCTCAGCGCGATCGGCTGCTGCTGGACGGTGCCCAGCTTGCCCAGGCTGTCGCTGCGGACCCGGTGGTCGAACTTGTCGGCCGCGCCCCACAGCTCCACCGCGAAGTTCTCGGTGGCGTACCAGCTGGCGCTCAGGGTCGGGGCCGGGCCGCCGTCGACCCGCAGGCCATTGCCCGGATCGGAGGGCTCCATGTGGGTGATGCCACCGACCACGGCGAAGCGCTTGTCGGCCGCGGTGGAGGTGGAGGCGTCCTGGGCGAACGCCGGGGCGGCGACGGCCAGGGCGGGAACCAGGGCGAGGGTCAGGATTCGAATGGACCGCATGGGGGAGTCTCCTCTTCGTTGTTGTGTGCCCGTGGAGTGGGCGCGGCCGAACGTAGGAGCCCGCGGATGAACCAAACCCTGCCACATCCTGAGGATCCGGGGTCGCGTTCAGCAAAACCCGCGCAAGCTGCGTGGTTGCTTGGACGCGGGGCGCGTACCGGATTCATCCACGTCGTTGCGGCGTGGATGGTGCGCGAGCAGGGGGTGTACGTGATGCGCCGGTGATAGGGCGCGACCCTGCGGTTGCGTATGGTCTCTGTTGAAACCGTGAGGCGCTGAAAGCGGCTCGCAACGTTACGGCTGCGGAGGTTGGCGGGTGGGGCGCGTACGGACACAATAGGGGTCTTTCCCCACGCATAACGCCGGAGCCCTGGCATGGCCGAAATCAAGGAAGCGCGCGTCCCCGACATCGGGGATTACAGCGACGTCCCCGTCATCGAAGTCCTGGTCGCCGTAGGCGACACCGTGAGCCAGGACCAGGGCCTGGTCACCCTGGAGTCGGACAAGGCGACGCTGGAAGTGCCTTCTCCCTATGCCGGCGTGGTCAAGGAACTGAAGGTCAAGCTGGGCGACACCCTGTCCGAGGGCAGCGTCGTGGCCCTGATCGAGGTCGCCGAAGGCAGCAGCGCGCCGGCCCCCGCCGCCGCGCCGAAGGCCGATGCGGCCCCGGCCGCACCGCAGACCCCGGCCGCCTCGGTCAAGACCGCCGAGACCAGCGAGCGCATCGAGCCGGTGGCCGTGCCCGAAAAGGCCGACAACCTCGCCCAGCGCGACATCGGCCAGGCCCAGCTGCAGCAGCCGTCCGGCCAGCGCCCCCCGCCGGTCGAGTTCAACGCCGACAGCGTGCTTCCGGAAAAGGTGCCTTACGCCACCCCGGCGGTGCGCCTGTTCGCGCGCGAGCTGGGCGTCGACCTGTCCCAGGTCACCGGCAGCGAGCGTGGCGGCCGCATCACCAGGGAAGACGTGCAGCGCTATGTCAAGGCCGCGCTCGCCGGTGGCGCCTCGCCCTCGGCTCCGGCCGGGGGTGCGACCGGTGGCAGTGGCCTCAACCTGCTGCCGTGGCCGAAGGTGGACTTCAGCAAGTTCGGCGAGGTCGAAACCAGGGCCCTGTCGCGGATCAAGAAGATCTCCGGCGCGAACCTGGCCCGCAACTGGGCGATGATCCCGCACGTCACCCAGTTCGACCAGGCCGACATCACCGAGCTGGAAGAACTGCGCGTGCAGCTCAACAAGGAGCAGGAAAAGGCCAAGTCGGGCATCAAGCTGACCATGCTGGCCTTCCTGCTCAAGGCCTCGGTCGCCGCGCTGAAGCAGTTCCCCGAGTTCAACGCCTCGCTGGACGAGAGCGGCGAAAACCTGACCCTCAAGAAGTACTTCCACATCGGCTTCGCCGCCGACACGCCGAACGGCCTGGTCGTGCCGGTGATCCGCGACGTGGACAGGAAGGGCGTGCTGCAGATCGCCCAGGAGATGGGCGAGCTGGCGAAGAAGGCGCGCGACGGCAAGCTGGGTCCGGCCGACATGACCGGCGGCTGTTTCTCGATCAGCTCGCTGGGCGGCATCGGCGGCACCGCGTTCACCCCGATCATCAACGCGCCGGAAGTGGCGATCCTGGGCGTGTCCAAGTCCAGCTTCCAGCCGGTGTGGGACGGCAAGCAGTTCGTGCCGCGCCTGACCCTGCCGCTGTCGCTGAGCTACGACCACCGCGTGATCGACGGCGCCGCCGCCGCGCGCTTCACCAGCTACCTGGCCCAGGTCCTCGCGGACATGCGCCGCGTGCTGCTGTAACGGAGGGCACATGGCGAACACGATCGAAGTGAAGGTCCCCGACATCGGCGACTACAGCGATGTCCCGGTGATCGAAGTGCTGGTGGCCGTTGGCGACAAGGTCGCCAAGGACCAGGGCCTGGTCACGCTGGAATCGGACAAGGCCACGCTGGAAGTGCCGTCCTCGGCCGCCGGCGTGGTCAAGGAGGTCAAGGTCAAGGTCGGCGACAGGCTGTCCGAAGGCAGTGTCGTGGTGGTGCTGGAAGCCGAAGGCGCCGCGGAAGCGCCAAAGGCGGCCGCAGCGGCGGCTCCCGCGGCTGCGCCGGCTCCGGCCGCCGCGCCCGCGGCTGCGGCGCCCGCCGCTGCCCGTGGTGGCGCGGTCGAGGTCAAGGTCCCGGATATCGGCGACTACAAGAACGTCCCGGTCATCGAGGTGCTGGTCGCCGTCGGCGACACGGTGAAGAAGGACCAGGGCCTGGTCACGCTGGAATCGGACAAGGCCACCCTGGAAGTGCCGTCCTCGGCCGATGGCGTGGTCAAGGAGATCCGGGTCAAGGTCGGCGATACCCTGTCGGAGGGTGATGTCGTGGTGGTGCTGGAAGGCGCCGCTGCCGCCGCTCCGGCGCCGGTGGCGCCGGGCAGCAAGCCGCCGGTGGCCCCGTCGCACCGCGCTCCCGCCGAACCGGCCGCACCGAAGCCGGCGCTGTCCACCGGCAAGCCGGCCGACATCGAGTGCCGCATCGTCGTGCTCGGTTCCGGTCCCGGCGGCTACACCGCCGCCTTCCGCGCCGCCGACCTGGGCCTGGATACGGTGCTCATCGAGCGCCATTCCAGCCTCGGCGGCGTGTGCCTCAACGTCGGCTGCATCCCGTCCAAGGCGCTGCTGCATTCGGCGGCGATCATCGAGGAGGCCGCGCATGCCGACGAGTGCGGCATCGAGTTCCCGGCGCCGAAGATCCACCTGGACAAGCTGCGCGCGTACAAGGACAAGGTCGTCGGCCAGCTGACCAAGGGCCTGGCCGGCATGGCCAGGCAGCGCAAGGTGCGCACGGTGCAGGGCGTGGCGAAGTTCGTCTCGCCCAACGAGCTGGAGATTTCCGGCGCCGACGGCAAGACCCAGCTGCTGCGCTTCGAGCAGTGCATCATCGCCGCCGGTTCGCAGGCTGTGAAGCTGCCGAACTTCCCGTGGGACGACCCGCGGATCATGGATTCGACCGACGCGCTGGAACTGGCCGAGGTGCCGAAGAAGCTGCTGGTCGTCGGCGGCGGCATCATCGGCCTGGAAATGGCCACCGTGTACAGCGCCCTGGGCGCGAAGGTCACCGTGGTCGAGTTCATGGACCAGCTGATGCCGGGCGCCGACAAGGACCTGGTCAAGCCGCTGGCCGACCGCCTGAAGAAGCAGGGCATCGAGGTGCACCTGAAGACCAAGGCGTCCGGGGTGAAGGCCGAAAAGAAGGGCATCACCGTGACCTTCGAGTCCGCCACCGAAGGCGAAAAGCCGGCGCTGGAATCGGGCACCTGGGACCGCGTGCTCGTCGCCGTCGGCCGCGCGCCGAACGGAAAGAAGATCGACGCGGAGAAGGCCGGCGTGCAGGTCAGCGACCGCGGCTTCATCCCGGTCGACCGGCAGATGCGCACCAACGTCCCGCACATCTTCGCCATCGGCGACATCGTCGGTAACCCGATGCTGGCCCACAAGGCCACGCACGAGGGCAAGCTGGCCGCCGAGGTGGCGGCCGGCGAGAAGAAGGAATGGGTGGCGCGGGTGATCCCGTCGGTGGCCTACACCAGCCCCGAGATCGCCTGGGTCGGCGTGACCGAGACCGAGGCCAAGGCCAAGGGCCTGAAGGTCGGCGTGGGCAAGTTCCCGTGGGCGGCCAGCGGCCGCGCCATCGGCATCGGCCGCACCGAGGGCTTCACCAAGCTCGTCTTCGACGAGGAGACCCATCGCATCATCGGCGCCGGCATCGTCGGCGTGCATGCCGGCGACCTGATCTCCGAGCTGGCGCTGGCCATCGAGATGGGCGCCGAGGCCGGCGACATCGGCCACACCATCCATCCGCACCCGACCCTGGGCGAGACGGTGGCGATGGCGGCCGAGGTGTACGAGGGGACGATCACGGACCTCTACATCCCGAAGAAGAAGTAACCGCACCTTCGTGCCACAACGGAAAACCCCGGCTTTGGCCGGGGTTTTCCTTCATGCATCGGTGGAGCGGGTTCAGAACGCCAGGGTCACGCCCACCACCGGGCCCTTGAAGCGCTGCTCCCAGCCGACGATGCCGTCGCGGATGCCGTCGCCGGTGACGTTGCGCTTGACGTCCAGGCGGTACCACTCGTAGCCGGCGAACAGGCCGAAGTTGTCGGTGAAGCGGTACTCGGCCACGGCGTTGGCGCGGGTGATGCTGCCGTCGTAGTCGCCGAAGTTGCCCCAGTCCGCGTCCAGGTACTGGCCCTGCAGGTTCAGCAGCCAGCGATCGCCCGGGCGCGCGGTCAGGCGCAGGCCCACCACCGGCGCATAGCCGTCCTCGCTGGTGTCGTCGCTCCAGCGGTCCTCGCCGGCTTCCGCCACCAGGCTGGCCTTGGCCTTGGCCCATTCGGCGCCGATCTGCAGGCCCAGGCTGAAGGAGTCGGTCTGCACCACCGAGTAGTCGTACAGCAGGCTGGCGATCTGGAAGTCCAGTTCGGCCTCGGCGTAGCTGCCGGCCGGGATGGTGGTGTCGTCGTAGGAGATGCCCTCGTCGAGGGTCTCGCGCCGCTTCTTGTCGTAGTTGAAGTAGTCGAATACCAGGCGCTGGCGCTCGGACATCCGGAACACGCCGTCGATCCGCGGCACGCGCTCGCTGCTGCCGAAATCGAAGTCCTCGGAGAAGCGGTAGCGCTCGCCCATGAACGTGGTCGCCGCGGACAGCTCGGTCTCGGCCTTGGCGTTCATCGCGCCGATACGCAGGGTGAAGCGGTCGTCGCGGCTCTCCTGGGCGGCGGCATGGCCGGCACAGGCGAGCAGGGCGGCGGCGAGCAAGGTGGGGGCGGTACGCAGTTGCATCGTCTCGGTCGCGTGTGAGTGGAGGGGCCGCAACTATGCGTGCCCCTCCGGTCCACGCGCCGTGAGCCCGGCGCACAGGTTTGGTGAAGGCGCTGAAAGGACGAAGGCCCCGGTTGGGCCGGGGCCTTGGCGGCGACGGATCGACGAGGAACTCCGCGGCTGCATGGGTACGACTTCCCGGCCGGCAGGAAGTTCCCGGCGCACCCTGCCGAAAGGAAGGCAGGGCCCGGCCGGCAGGCAGGGCACGTCCAGGGGCGGGCACCGATCCACGACCTTCGTCGGTTGTCCCCCAAAATGTCCCGCTGCTATACTTTTGCGGCTCAACGGGCGCATCTGCTGCAGTGCAGCCTGCTTCCGCTCTCCCTCAAAGGTACCTTCGCGTGATGGATTCAGTTGCCGCGGGTCGGCGACAGGCCGGTCGCGCGATTGCCTGGCAGGCGGCAGTAACGTTGCTGACCTCCCTGGCCTGCCTCTGGTTCGGCTGGAAAGCGGGCGCGGCGGCACTGGTGGGCGGGACTGCGGTCCTGCTGGGCGGATGGATCGCGGCCCGCATCGGGCTGGGCGGCGGCATCACCGGGGCGGTTCCGGCGATGGCGCGGCTGCTGGCAGGGATGCTGGCCAAGTGGTTCGTCCTGGTCGCCTTGATGGTGATCGGGGTGGCAGCGATGGGTTTGCCCCCGCTGCCGATGCTGGCGGCGGCGCTGGCCACCTTGGTGGCGCAGGTGCTTGCCCTGGCGCGACATCCCTGAATGGCTCAGGCCAGCAGGGCGGTTATACCGCAATAAACAACCCAGGTCGTTAGCACAGGAAGATCGGACCTATGGCGGGCGAGGCGGAACTTACCCCTACCAGCTACATCCAGCACCACCTGCACAACCTGACGGCACACGTCGGCGAGGGCAGCTTCTGGACGATTAACGTCGACACGCTGGCGACCTCGGTCCTGATGGGACTGTTCATGGTCTTCCTGTTCTGGCTGGCGACCCGCAAGGCCACCTCCGGGGTGCCTGGCAAGTGGCAGGCCTTCGTCGAGATCTGCCTGGAGTTCGTGGACCGCCAGGCCCGCGACACCTACCACGGGACCAGCAAGCTGGTGACGCCGATCGCGATCACCCTGTTCTTCTGGATCCTGTTGATGAACCTCATCAAGATGATCCCGGCGGACTTCATCGCCAAGCCGCTGGAGCTGGTGGGCGTTCCCTACTGGAAGCCGGTGCCGACCGCCGACGTCAATGCCACCCTCGGCATGTCGATCAGCGTGTTCTTCCTGATGATCATCTTCGCGCTGCGCGCCAAGGGCCTGGGCCACTTCACCGCCGAGTTCCTGACCGCGCCGTTCGGCAAGTGGATGATGCCGTTCAACCTGATCCTCAACATCGTCGAGTGGCTGAGCAAGCCCATCTCGCTGGCGATGCGACTGTTCGGCAACATGTTCGGCGGCGAGATCGTGTTCCTGCTGATCTGGGTGCTCGGTGGCGCAGGCCTGCTGGGCATGCTCGGCGGCGCGGCGTTCGGCTTCGGCTGGATGATCTTCCACCTGCTGGTGATCCCGCTGCAGGCCTTCATCTTCATGATGCTGTCGATCGTCTACCTCAGCCTGTCCGAAGACAGCCACTGATCCCTTTTCGCTTCACCCTTCGTTCCCACCGTTTCACCAACTCAGCTATCCGTTCCGGAGAAAACCATGGAAACCGCACTGACCGCCCTCGCTTCCGTCCAGGCTTCGACCGTTCTGGCCATCGGCATCATGATCGGCCTGGCCGCGCTGGGCGCCGGCCTGGGTCTGGCCATCATGGCCGGCAAGTTCCTGGAGTCGGCCGCCCGCCAGCCGGAACTGATCCCGGTGCTGCAGGTCCGCATGTTCATCACCGCCGGCCTGATCGACGCCGCGTTCATCATCTCGGTCGCCGTGGGCCTGCTGTTCGCCTTCGCCAGCCCGTTCCTGGTCGGCGGCCTGAACCCGGCCGCCTAACTGTCGGACCGGAGTTCCCCGACGGGTCTGCCGCCGGTCCGAACAGGATCCGGCGGCAGCATGTAGGCGGCGCGGTGGCGATGCCATCGCCCGCCTGAGCACAGGCAGAGCGTACCAATGAACCTCAATCTGACTCTTTTCGCCCAGGCGCTGGCCTTCGCAGGCCTGATCTGGCTGATCGCCACCAAGATCTGGCCGCCGCTGCTGAAGGCCCTCGAGGAGCGCCAGCAGAAGATCGCCGAGGGCCTGGCCGCGGCCGACCGCAGCCAGAAGGATCTCGCGCAGGCGCAGGACAAGGTCAACGAGCTGCTGAAGGAAGCCCGCGCCAAGGCCAACGAGATCATCGACCAGGCCCACGCGCGCGCCAACCAGATCGTCGACGCTGCCCGCGAGGAAGCCGTGGTCGAGGCCAACCGCCAGAAGGCGCTGGCCCAGGCCGAGATCGAGGCTTCGGCCAACCGCGCCCGCGAGGAACTGCGCAAGCAGGTTTCCCTGCTGGCCGTGAGCGGCGCCGAGAAGCTGCTGCAGCGCGAGATCGACGCCAAGGCGCACAAGGCGCTGCTGGACGAACTGGCGGCCGAGATCTGACATGAGCCAGGCGCTGACCCTCGCACGTCCCTATGCCCGCGCCGCCTTCGGCGCGGCCCGCGATGAAGGGCGCCTGGACGCCTGGTCGCAGGCGCTGGCGTTCTCGGCGCAGGTCGCGGCCGACCCGCGCGTGGCCTCGCTGCTGCTCAACCCGGAACTGGGCGACGAGGCGGCCACCGCGCTGCTGGCGCCGCAGGACGCCGGCGACAGCTTCCGCCGTTTCCTGGCGGTGCTGGCCGAAGCCGGGCGCCTGCCGCTGCTGCCCGAGATCGCGGGCCTGTTCGAACAGCTCCGCGCCGAGGAACAGCGCGTGGTGCGGGCCAGGGTGACTTCCGCCACCGAGCTTTCGGCCGACGAGCTGGAGAAGATCCGCGGCGCCCTGCGCCGGCGCTTCGGCCGCGAGGTCGAGGTGGAGCAGGCGGTCGACGCCAGCCTGATCGGCGGCGCGGTGATCGACACCGGCGACGTGGTCATCGACGGCTCGCTCAAGGGCAAGCTGGCGCGCCTGCAGACCGCCCTGGCGGACTGACCGGACGCCGCACCCAGACAGTTCACTTTTCAGGTCGCAACCCGGGATCCGGCGCGCGACTCCAAGGAAACCAACATGGCTACCACGCTCAACCCCTCCGAAATCAGCGACCTGATCAAGTCCCGCATCGAGCAGGTCAAGCTGTCGTCCGAGGCCCGCAACGAGGGCACCGTGACCAGCGTGTCCGACGGCATCGTGCGCATCTTCGGCCTGGCCGACGTGATGCAGGGCGAAATGATCGAGCTGCCGGGCAACACCTACGCGCTGGCCCTGAACCTGGAGCGCGACTCGGTCGGCGCGGTGGTCCTGGGCGACTACGAGCACCTGCGCGAGGGCGACGTGGCCAAGACCACCGGCCGCATCCTCGAGGTCCCGGTCGGTCCGGAGCTGCTGGGCCGCGTGGTCAACGCCCTGGGCGAGCCGATCGACGGCAAGGGCCCGATCAACGCCAAGCTGACCGCGCCGGTGGAGCGCGTGGCCCCGGGCGTGATCTGGCGCAAGTCGGTCGACCAGCCGGTCCAGACCGGCTACAAGTCGGTCGACGCCATGATCCCGATCGGCCGCGGCCAGCGCGAGCTGATCATCGGCGACCGCCAGACCGGCAAGACCGCCATGGCGATCGACGCGGTGATCAACCAGAAGGGCACCGGCATCAAGTGCGTGTACGTGGCGATCGGCCAGAAGGCCTCGACCGTCGCCAACATCGTGCGCAAGCTGGAAGAGAACGGCGCGATGGCCCACACCGTGGTCGTCGCCGCCACCGCCTCCGAGTCGGCCGCCATGCAGTACATCTCGGCCTACTCCGGCTGCACCATGGGCGAGTACTTCATGGACCGCGGCCAGGACGCGCTGATCGTGTACGACGACCTGTCCAAGCAGGCCGTCGCCTACCGCCAGATCTCGCTGCTGCTGAAGCGCCCGCCGGGCCGCGAAGCCTACCCGGGCGACGTGTTCTACCTGCACTCGCGCCTGCTGGAGCGCGCCGCGCGCGTGTCCGAGGAGTACGTCGAGAAGTTCACCAACGGCGAGGTGAAGGGCAAGACCGGTTCGCTGACCGCGCTGCCGATCATCGAGACCCAGGCCGGCGACGTGTCCGCGTTCGTGCCGACCAACGTGATCTCGATCACCGACGGCCAGATCTTCCTGGAAACCGACCTGTTCAACGCCGGCATCCGCCCGGCCGTGAACGCCGGTATCTCGGTGTCGCGCGTCGGTGGCGCCGCCCAGACCAAGATCATCAAGAAGCTGTCCGGCGGCATCCGTATCTCGCTGGCGCAGTACCGCGAGCTGGCGGCGTTCGCCCAGTTCGCCTCGGACCTGGACGAAGCGACCCGCAAGCAGCTCGAGCGCGGCCAGCGCGTCACCGAGCTGATGAAGCAGAAGCAGTACCTGCCGATGTCGATCGCCAACCAGGCGCTGTCGATCTACGCCGTCAACGAGGGTTACCTGGACGACGTGCCGGTCGCCAAGATCGGTGCCTTCGAGGAAGGCCTGCACGCCCACTTCGCCAACACCGCCGGCGAGCTGATCGAGAAGATCAACAGCACCGGCGCCTGGAACGACGAGATCGAGGCTGCGTTCAAGAAGGGCATCGAAGAGTTCAAGGCGACCGGTACCTGGTAAGCCGAAGCGCGGCGGGTGATCCCGCCGGGTAGACGGAACCAAGTCCAAACGGCGGGCCCCTGGGCCCGCCAAACGGGAAGAAGAGATGGCTGGCGGACGCGAAATCAAAACCAAGATCAAGAGCGTGCAGAACACCCGCAAGGTGACCCGCGCGCTGGAGATGGTCTCGGCCTCCAAGATCCGCAAGGCGCAGGATCGGATGCGGACCTCGCGCCCGTACGCGCAGGCGATGAAGCAGGTGATCGGCCACCTGGCCCAGGCCAACACCGACTACCAGCACCCGTTCCTGGTCCAGCGCGAGCAGGTCAAGCGGGTCGGCTACATCGTGGTCTCCTCCGACCGCGGCCTGGCCGGCGGCCTCAACAACAACCTGTTCCGCAAGCTGCTGGGCGAGATCCGCCAGCACAACGAGCAGGGCGTCGAGGTCGACATGGTCACCATCGGCCAGAAGGCGCAGGCCTTCTTCCGCCGGATCAAGGTGAACATGGTCGGCAGCGTCACCCACCTGGGCGACGTGCCGCACCTGGACGACCTGGTCGGCGTGATCAAGGTGATGCTGGACGCGTACACCGAAGGCAAGGTCGACCGCGTGTACGTGGTCTACAACCACTTCGTGAACACGATGAGCCAGAAGGCCACGTTCGACCAGCTGCTGCCGCTGCCGGCGGCGCAGACCGACGTGCCGGCCCACGACTGGGACTACATCTACGAGCCCGACGCGGCCACGGTGCTGGACCACGTGATCACCCGCTACATCGAGTCCCTGGTCTACCAGGCGGTGCTCGAGAACGTCGCCTCGGAGCACGCGGCGCGCATGGTGGCGATGAAGGCCGCCAGCGACAACGCGACCAAGCTGATCGGCACCCTGAACCTGGTCTACAACAAGGCCCGCCAGGCGGCGATCACGCAGGAAATCTCCGAAATCGTCGGCGGCGCCGCGGCGGTCTGATCCACATCCATCGGGAGTCCCGCGCCTGCGCGGGGCCCTGAAGAAAAAACCTTCGGCGACCCGGTCGCGAGAAATTTCAAGAGTCTGAGGAAATCACCATGAGTCAGGGCAAGATCGTTCAGATCATCGGCGCGGTCGTCGACGTCGAGTTCCCGCGCGCGGAAGTGCCGAAGGTGTACGACGCGCTGAAGGTCGATGGCACCGCCATCACCCTGGAAGTGCAGCAGCAGCTCGGCGACGGCGTCGTGCGCACCATCGCGCTGGGCTCCACCGACGGCCTGAAGCGCAACCTGGTCGCCACCAACACCGGCCGCGCGATCTCGGTGCCGGTCGGCGCCGGCACCCTGGGCCGCATCATGGACGTGCTGGGCAACGCCATCGACGAGGCCGGCCCGGTGCAGGCTTCCGACCACTGGGAAATCCACCGCGCTGCCCCGTCCTACGAGGACCAGTCCTCGGCCACCGAGCTGCTGGAGACCGGCATCAAGGTGATCGACCTGATGTGCCCGTTCGCCAAGGGCGGCAAGGTCGGCCTGTTCGGCGGCGCCGGCGTCGGCAAGACCGTCAACATGATGGAGCTGATCAACAACATCGCCAAGGCGCACAGCGGCCTGTCCGTGTTCGCCGGCGTGGGCGAGCGTACCCGCGAGGGCAACGACTTCTACCACGAGATGAAGGACTCCAACGTCCTCGACAAGGTGGCGATGGTCTACGGCCAGATGAACGAGCCGCCGGGCAACCGCCTGCGCGTGGCCCTGACCGGCCTGACCATGGCCGAGTACTTCCGCGACGAGAAGGACGCGTCGGGCAAGGGCAAGGACGTGCTGCTGTTCGTGGACAACATCTACCGCTACACCCTGGCCGGTACCGAAGTGTCCGCGCTGCTGGGCCGCATGCCGTCGGCGGTGGGCTACCAGCCGACCCTGGCCGAGGAAATGGGCGTCCTGCAGGAGCGCATCACCTCGACCAAGACCGGTTCGATCACCTCGATCCAGGCCGTGTACGTGCCCGCGGACGACCTGACCGACCCGTCGCCGGCGACCACCTTCGCCCACCTCGACGCCACCGTCGTGCTTTCGCGCAACATCGCCGCCCTGGGCATCTACCCGGCGGTCGACCCGCTGGATTCGACCAGCCGCCAGCTGGACCCGAACGTCATCGGCCACGAGCACTACGACACCGCCCGTCGCGTCCAGGCCACGCTCCAGAAGTACAAGGAGCTGAAGGACATCATCGCGATCCTGGGCATGGACGAGCTGTCGGAAGAGGACAAGCTGGCCGTGTCGCGCGCCCGCAAGATCGAGCGCTTCTTCAGCCAGCCGTTCCACGTGGCCGAAGTGTTCACCGGCTCGCCGGGCAAGTACGTCTCGCTGAAGGACACCATCCGCGGCTTCAAGGGCATCGTGGACGGCGAGTACGACCACCTGCCGGAGCAGGCCTTCTACATGGTCGGCACCATCGAGGAAGCCGTCGAGAAGGCCAAGAAGATCGCCTGAGTGCGGTCTTCCCGGTCCATTGAGCACAGCGAGGCAGCATGAGCACCATCCGTTGCGACATCGTCAGCGCCGAGCAGGAGATCTTCCACGGCGAGGCCACCCTGGTCGTGGCCACCGGCGAGCTGGGCGAGCTGGGCATCGCGCCGCGGCACGCGCCCCTGATCACCCGCCTGAAGCCGGGCAAGGTCGTGGTGACGCTGCCGGACGGCTCGTCGCTGGACTTCGCCATTTCCGGCGGCATCCTCGAGGTGCAGCCGCAGGTGGTGACCGTGCTGGCCGACACCGCGATCCGCGCCGAGGACATCGACGAGGCCGCGGTGCGCAAGGCCAAGGAAGAGGCCGAGCGTGCGCTGGCCGGCCGCAGCGAGGCGATGGACGTGGCCGAGGCGCAGCAGCGCCTGGCCGAGGTCACCGCCCAGCTGCAGGCGCTCGAGCGCCTGCGCCGCAACCTCAAGCACTGACGCGCGCCGCCCGGTCCGCCGGGTCGCGCCACGGAGAACGCCGGCCCAGTGCCGGCGTTTTTCGTTGGACGCCGGCAGCTGGCCGGCGTTTTCGTTTCAGGCGCCACGTTCGCCGCCACCGGGCCGGCGCGGCGGTAGACTCCCCTGTCGTCCCGCCAGTCCCCCGCAAGCCATGACCATCACCGCGCAGGAAGCCCTGCAACGCACGATCGAACACCGCGAGATCTTCCACGACGAGATGGTCGACCTCATGCGCCAGATCATGGGCGGGCAGGTCTCGGCGGTGATGGCCGCGGCCCTCCTCCCCCGCCTGCGGGTGAAGAAGGAGACGGTGGGCGAGATCGCCGGCGCGGCCACGGTGATGCGCGAGTTCTCGCGCAAGGTCGAGGTCGCCGACCGCAGCCACCTGGTCGACATCGTCGGGACCGGCGGCGACGGCTCGCGCACCTTCAACATCTCCACCTGCTCGATGTTCGTGGCCGCCGCGGCCGGCGCGCGCGTGGCCAAGCACGGCGGGCGCAGCGGGTCCTCCAGCGCCGGCGCGGCCGATGTGCTGGAGGCGCTGGGTGCGTCGATCGAGCTGCAGCCGGAGCAGGTGGCCGAATCCATCGCCCGCACCGGCATCGGTTTCATGTTCGCGCCGATCCACCATCCGGCGATGAAGGTGGTCGCGCCGGTACGGCGCGAGATGGGCGTGCGCACGATCTTCAACATCCTGGGCCCCCTGACCAATCCGGCCGGCGCGCCCAACATCCTGATGGGCGTGTTCCATCCCGACCTGGTCGGCATCCAGGCGCGCGTGCTGCAGGAGCTGGGTGCCGAGCGCGCCCTGGTGGTGTGGGGCCGCGACGGCATGGACGAGATCTCGCTGGGCGCGGCCACCCTGGTCGGCGAGCTGCGCGACGGCAAGGTGCGCGAGTACGACATCCATCCGGAGGACTTCGGCATCGCCATGTCGGCCAGCCGCAACCTGAAGGTCGAGGACGCGGCGCAGTCGCGCGGCATGCTGCTGGGCGTGCTGGATGGTGCGCCCGGACCGGCGCGCGACATCGTCCTGCTCAATGCCGCCGCGGCGCTGTACGTGTCCGGCGTCGCGAACGACATCCCCGAAGGCATCGAGCGCGCGCGCAAGGCGATCGACTCCGGGACCGCGCGCGCCGCGCTCAACCGCTACGTCGAAACCAGCCGTGCCCTGGCCGCGGAGGCGGCCCCGGCGTGAGCGGCGGCGGCTTCGCCACGCTGCCGGCGCCGCCGTACTACATGGTGGTGTTCGCCTCGCAGCGCAACGACGCCGATCCGGAGGAATACGCCGCCGCGGCTGGGCGGATGGTGGAGCTGGCGCGCCGGCAGCCCGGTTTCCTGGGCGTGGAGTCGGTGCGCGGCGCCGATGGTTTCGGCATCACCGTGTCGTACTGGGAAAGCGAGGCGGCGATCGCCGCCTGGCGCGCGCACGCCGAGCACGCGGAGATCCGCCGCCACGGCCGTGCCCACTGGTACGAGCGCTACGAGCTGCGCGTAGGCAGGGTGGAGCGCGCCACCGGCTACCGCGCCGGCGACACCGCCGACACCCGCTGAGCGGCGCCGGGCGGCGCCCGGCTCATGCGAGAATGCCGGTCCCGGCCATGGCCGGGGTGCCGCGCCTTACAGGACACCCATGAGCGACATCCTGCAGACCATCCTGGCCCGCAAGGCCGAAGAAATCGCCGAGCGACGGGCGCGCCTGCCGCTGGCCGAGGTGGCCGCGCGCGCGCGCGACGCCGGCCCGGTGCGCGGCTTCGCCGCCGCCCTGCAGGCCGCCATCGCCCAGGGCGATCCGGCGGTCATCGCCGAGGTGAAGAAGGCCAGTCCTTCGCGCGGGGTGATCCGTTCCGACTTCCGTCCCGACGAGATCGCGGTCAGCTACGAATTCGGCGGCGCGTCCTGCCTGTCGGTGCTGACCGACGTGGACTTCTTCCAGGGCGCGGACGAGTACCTGCAACAGGCGCGCGCCGCCTGCACCCTGCCGGTGCTGCGCAAGGACTTCACCATCGATCCCTACCAGGTGCACGAGGCGCGCATGCTCGGCGCCGACTGCATCCTGCTGATCGTCGCCGCGCTGGACGACCAGCAGCTGGCCGAGCTGTCCGGCACCGCGCTGGAGCTGGGCATGGACGTGCTGGTGGAAGTGCACGACATCGACGAGCTTGAACGCGCGCTCCAGGTGCCGGTGCCGCTGGTGGGCATCAACAACCGCAACCTGCGCACCTTCGAGGTGTCGTTGGACGTGACCCTGCGGATGAAGGACGCGGTGCCGCGCGACCGCCTGCTGGTCACCGAAAGCGGCATCCTCGCGCCGCCGGACGTGGCGCTGATGCGCCAGGCCGGCGTGCATGCCTTCCTCGTCGGCGAGGCCTTCATGCGCGCCGAGGAGCCGGGCGAGGCCCTGCGACAGCTGTTCTTCGAGGAAGCATGAGCAACGACTGGCCCGAACCCAGGGCGAACGCGCCGCTGGTGGTGTTCGACTTCGACCACACCCTGTACGACGGCGACTCCGGCAGCCACCTGTTCGCGTGGATGATCCGCCGCAACCCGCTGCGGGTGCTGGCCGCGCTGCTGCTCACCCCGATCCTCGGGCCGATGGTGGCGTTCCTGCCAACCCGCCGCTGGGGCATTTCCGGCTACGTGTGGATCGGCAGCTTCGGCATGCACCGGGTGCGCGAGTTCGACCGGGTGATCGACCGCTACGTCGCCACCCACCGCGAGGAGATCGCCAGGCGCCTGCTGTCGACCGCGCTGGAAGTGTTCGCCAACCACCGCCGCCGCGGCGACCGCGTGGTCGTGGCCACCGGCGCGCCGCCGGAACTGGCGCGGGCGATCCTGGGCTTCGTCGCCCATGCGGACGTGCCGGTGATCGGCACCGAGGTCGGGCCGCGCCTGGGCGGGGTCAAGGCCACCCGCCACTGCCACAACCGCGAGAAGGTGCGCATGCTGCGCGAGCGCGGCTACAGCGACATCGACATGGCCTACAGCGACAGCACCGCGGACCTGCCGCTGCTGCAGGCCGCGCGCCAGCCGGTGGTGGTCAATCCCAAGCGCGGGCGCGAGGCGTTCTTCCGCCAGGTGCTGCCTGCCGGTACGCCGATCCTCAACTGGGGTTGCCCCGGACGCGGCGGCGATACGCCGCCGGCGCCGCAGGCCTGAGCCCGCGGCCGTACGGCCCCGCTCAGCGGGTGCCGTAGACCACGACGGTCTTGCCGCGTGCGTGCAGCAGGCCGTCGGCCTGGAGCTTCTTGAGCACGCGTCCGGCCATCTCGCGCGAGCAGCCGACCAGGCGCGCCAGCTCCTGGCGGGACACCCGCAGCTGGGTGCCCTGCGGGCGGCTCATGGCATCCGGCTCGCGGGCCAGGTCGTGCAGGGTGCGCACGATGCGGTCGGGGACGTCCAGGAACGCCAGGCGGCTGGCCTTGCGGCTGGTGGTCAGCAGGCGCCGCGACAGCTGCACGCCGATCGAGTAGAGCAGGCGCGGGGCATCGGCGGCCAGCGAGCCCAGCATCAGCTGCTGCAGGCGCTCGTAGCTGATCTCGGCCAGTTCGCAGGCGGCGCGGGTGCGCAGGATGACCTCGCGGCTGTCGCTCTCGATGAACAGGCCCATCTCGCCGACGAATTCGCCGGGACCGAAGTAGCCCAGCACCAGCTCACGCCCGTCCTCTTCCTCGGCGATGATGCTGACCGAGCCGCTGACCACGTAATAAAGGGTACCGGCGGGGTCGCCAGGCCTGAACACGTCGGTGCGATTGGGATACCGGCGGCGCTGGCAATGGACGAGGAACCGGTCGATGACTGCCTGGTCCAGCGAGAGCGGGCTGCTGGCAAAACGCACGGGAGACACGATGGCGGGATTCCTGGCGTTCATGAATTGGGGGGTGGTAGGCGTAGCGAAGGGTACCCCCGTGTCGCCCCGGGGGGCAAACCGGGGTTTACGGGGCGTACCCCCTTCACCGCCTTTGCCTCATAATGCCGCGTTTCCCACCCCCAGAGGCATGACCGCCGTGGTCAAACCGCTGCCGCGCCTGAGGCTGCAAGGCTTCAACAACCTGACCAAAGCGCTGAGCTTCAACATCTACGACGTCTGTTACGCGGTCTCCGAAGACGAGCGCCAGCGCTACATCGAGTACATCGATGAAGCGTACAACGCCGACCGCCTGACCCAGATCCTCACCGACGTGGCGCGGATCATCGGCGCGAACATCCTCAACGTGGCCCGCCAGGACTACGACCCGCAGGGTGCGTCCGTCACCATCCTCATCTCCGAGGAACCGGTGATCGACAAGAAGCAGGCCGGCAAGGAGGTCATCTCCGACGCGGTGGTCGCGCACATGGACAAGAGCCACATCACCGTCCATACCTACCCGGAAACGCATCCGCAGAACGGCATCGCGACCTTCCGCGCGGACATCGACGTGGCCACCTGCGGCGTGATCTCGCCGCTGAAGGCGCTGAACTACCTGATCGAGAGCTTCGAGTCCGACATCGTGGTGATGGATTACCGCGTGCGCGGCTTCACCCGCGACATCAAGGGCAAGAAGCACTACATCGACCACAAGATCAACTCGATCCAGGACTTCCTGGCCAAGAACATCCGTTCGCGCTACGAGATGATCGACGTGAACGTGTACCAGGAGAACATCTTCCACACGAAGATGCACCTGAAGGAGTTCGACCTCGACACCTACCTGTTCGAGGAGAAGGCCCGCAACCTCTCGTTCAAGGAGCGCATGCGCATCGAGGCGCTGCTCAAGCGCGAGATCGAGGAGCTGTTCCACGGCCGCAACCTGGTCGAGTAACCGCGCGGTTACACGTGGTTGCAGTGGCACCGGGCACACTGGCCGGGCCTGGAAAACAAGGCGGGACGACCCGCCCGCGGCAGGCGCCGCGAACGCGGGACCGACGGCGGTCCGGAACCTGGTTCCGGGCCGCTTTTGCGTTTGTGGCCCGGATGGAACGGAGGAGAACGACGATGTCCTGGATCCTGCTCGTGCTGGCCGGCCTGCTGGAGGTGGTGTGGGCCGTGGGCCTGAAGTATTCCGAAGGCTTCACCCGGCCGCTGCCCAGCGTGGTCACGGTGGTGGCGATGCTCGGCAGCTTCTGGCTGCTGGCCTCGGCCCTGAAGGCCATCCCGCTGGGCACGGGCTACGCGG
Source organism: Pseudoxanthomonas suwonensis (assembly GCF_010093235.1). GTDB lineage: Bacteria > Pseudomonadota > Gammaproteobacteria > Xanthomonadales > Xanthomonadaceae > Pseudoxanthomonas > Pseudoxanthomonas suwonensis. The sequence goes on from NZ_PDWP01000022.1 coordinate 25,378, forward strand.
TGTGGGTCGGCATCGGCGCGGTCGGTACCGCGCTGGTGGGCATGCTGGTCTTCCGCGAGCCGGCAACCGTGGCGCGGCTGCTGTGCATCGGCCTGATCGTGGCCGGCATCGCCGGGCTGAAGCTCACCAGCGCCTGACCGCGCCGCGCGGGGAACGGGCCAGGGCGGTTGGCACGGGGGAGTAGGTGGACACGCACCGGTGGCCTTCCATCCGCCACACCCCGGATGCGCTGTGCTTATCCGGGCTACGGATCAACCCCCGAATCCCCAATCACCAATCCCCAATCACCAATCACCAATCCCCAATCACCAATCACCAATCACCAATCACCAACCACCAACCACCAACCACCAACCACCAACCACCAACCACCAACCACCAAACCATCAGATCCGGTACGCCACCAGCTTCATGAACTTCGAGGCCAGGGCCATCGCCTGCGGGATGGGCGGCGGCAGGGCGCGGGCGCCGGCGTGCTCGGCGTTGTCGGCATGGCGGGCCTCGTCTTCCTTCATCACCCGGATGATCTCGCGGCTGCGCTGGTCGGCGGCCGGCAGCGACTCCAGGTGCTCGTCCAGGTGGGCCTCGACCTGGCGCTCGGTCTCGACCACGAAGCCCAGGTTCCAGCCGTCGCCGCGCAGCCCGGCGAGGGTGCCGATGGCGTAGCTGCCGGCGTACCAGAGCGGATTGAACAGGCTGGGGCGGCTGTCCAGCTCGCGCAGCCGCTGCGCGCACCAGGCCAGGTGGTCGGTCTCCTCCTGGGCCGCGTCCAGCAGGTGCTCGCGGGTGGCCGGGTCGCGGGCCACCGCGGCCTGGCCGAAGTACAGGCCCTGGGCGCAGACCTCGCCCACGTGGTTGATCCGCATCAGGCCCGCGGCATGGCGGCGCTCGGCCCTGGGCAGCACCGGGTCCTTGGCACGGGCCGGGCAGGGCCGGGACGCCGGCGGGTCGCCCAGGGTGGTCTCCAGGGCGCGCTGGGCCTCGACCAGGACGCGATCCAGCGGGGACAGGTGGCGGGCGACGGAAGGCATGGGCGGGACTCCTGCGTGGACGGCGATTGTCGGCCGGGCCGCCGGCGCCGCCAAGTGAAGGCCGGGAAGGGTCGCGCCGTCCCCGGTCCAGGTAGGGGGGCGACTTGCGCCGGGCCTTCCGGATGCGCTAACATCCCGCGTCTTTGCTGCACCCTTCACAACGCGAGGCAAAGTTCCGTCCGGGCAATTCCGGGTGCGGAATCCGCCCGACCAACCTTCGAGTCCCCATGAAGACCTTCATCGCCAAGTCCGAGACCGTCCAGCGCGACTGGTATCTCGTCGACGCCTCCGGCAAGACCCTGGGCCGCCTGGCCGCCGAGCTTGCCCACCGCCTCCGCGGCAAGCACAAGCCCACCTACACCCCTCACGTTGATACCGGCGACTACCTGGTCGTGGTCAACGCCGAGAAGATCGCCGTGACCGGCAACAAGCTGCAGGACAAGATGTACCACCGCTTCACCGGGTACGTCGGCAACCTGAAGAGCGAGACCCTGGCCCAGGCGCTGGAGCGCCACCCGGAGCGCGTGATCGAGATCGCGGTCAAGGGCATGCTGCCCAAGGGCCCGCTGGGCCGTGCGATGTACCGCAAGCTCAAGGTCTATTCCGGTTCCGAACACCCGCACGCGGCGCAGCAGCCGAAGCCGCTGGAAATCTGAGGCACATACGATGGCTACCACGCAAAACTACGGCACCGGCCGTCGCAAGTCCTCCACCGCCCGCGTGTTCCTGCGCAAGGGCAGCGGCAACATCACCGTCAACGGCCGTCCGCTGGACGAGTTCTTCGGCCGTGAGACCGCGCGCATGATCGTGCGCCAGCCGCTCGAGCTGACCCAGTCGACCGACAAGTTCGACGTCGTCGTCACCGCCACCGGCGGCGGCACCACCGGCCAGGCCGGTGCGATCCGCCTGGGCATCGCCCGCGCCCTGGTCGAGTACGACGAGTCGCTGAAGTCCGACCTGCGCAAGGCCGGCTTCATGACCCGCGACGCCCGCGAGGTCGAGCGCAAGAAGGTCGGCCTGCACAAGGCCCGCCGCGCCACGCAGTTCTCCAAGCGCTGATGCGCTGGATGGGCCATCCCCTGCCGGGGGTGGCCCGGAGGGAGGTGGCGACCCCGCCCGGGCGCCACTTCCTTCAGCCACCGGTATGGAAATTCCGGTGGATGCAGGTATAATTGCCGACCTGCAGCTACAGCCCCGTCGCCAAGCGGTAAGGCACCTGACTCTGACTCAGGCATTCGGTGGTTCGAATCCATCCGGGGCTGCCATATCCAAAGAAGAAGCCCGGCCTCAAGCCGGGCTTTTTCGTGCCGATGATCCTAGGGCTGCCATCGGACCACCTCATGCCTACCAGCCCGGGAACCGCACAGAGTTCCCTTGCGCGATTCGTCAGGCACACCGCATTGATGCGGGCCATCGGCTTTGTCGTCGCGGCCCTCGGCATCGTGTCGTCGCTGGACGGGCAGGGTGCCCCGGCCTGGGTACTGGCCTTGCTGGCGGTCAATACCGTGGCCTGGCCGGCCTTTGCCTGGTGGCGTGGCGAGAGCACGCTGCAACCGCTGCGTACCGCCTACCGGCTGCTCCTGGTCGATACCGCCATCGCCGGTTTCTGGATGGCGATGATGGGCTTCGACCTGCTGCCCTGCGCGATGCTGCTGGCGGTGATGCTGCTGGACCGGCTGATCGCCGGCGGCTGGAGCCTGGCCGGACGCGCGCTGCTCACGACCCTGGCCGGTGCCGTGGTGGGCTGGGTGGTCGCCGGCTTTCCTTTCCATCCTGAAACCACCTTCCGCACCATGCTCTGGTGCATGCCGTTCTTCCTGCTCTATCCGCTGGGCACCGGCACGGTGGCGTGGCGCCTGACCGAGCAGGTGCGCATGCGCAAGCGCGAGCTGGAGCAGGATTCGCGCATCGATCCGCAGACCGGGTTGAACACCCGCCGGCAGTGGCAGGCGCAGGTGGTGGCCGAGGTGCGGCGCTACCGTCGCCACGGCACGGTGGCCTCGCTGATGATGCTGGACATCGACCACTTCAAGCAGATCAACGACGCCGAGGGCCACCTGGCCGGCGACGAGGTGATCCGCAGGGTCGCCGCCTGCGTGCTGGACAACCTGCGCGGCGGCGACGCCGCCGGCCGCTTCGGCGGCGACGAGTTCGGCGTGCTGCTGCCGGGCACCGCGCGCGAGGCCGCCCTGGATGTCGCCCGGCGCCTGGCCCAGGCGGTGCGGGAGTGCGTCATGAGCGCCGGCCGCCCGGTCACGCTGAGCATCGGCGTGGCCGAGATCGGCCCCGGGCTGGACGAGTTCGAATCGTGGACCGGCGCTGCCGACGCGGCCCTCTACCGGGCCAAGCTCGCCGGACGCAACTGCGTCCGCGACTGAGCCAGCGTTCCCGGCAGGACTCAGCCCGCCGCCGGGCGGCAGCCCAGCGCGGCCAGCGGCCCGTGCAGCGCCGGTACCTGCATCAGCCAGGGGGCGGCCAGGGTCAGCAGTCCCGCGCCCAGCACCAGCATCGCCAGCGAAGTGCGCAACGCCGGCCGCTGCAGCCAGCGGCCCATGCGCGCCCCGGTCCAGGTCAGCGGCAGCATCACCGGCAGCGTGCCCAGCCCGAAGGCGGCCATCACCAGGGCGCCACCGGCCGCGCTGGCCTGCAGCCAGGCCACGGTCAGCAGGCCCAGGCTCAGGCCGCAGGGCATCCAGCCCCACAGCGTGCCCAGTGCCAGGCGCTTCCAGCTGCGGTCGGCGGGGATCAGGCGCCGGCGCAGCGGCTGCAGCCAGCGCCAGGCCTGGATCCCCGGTTTGGCCAGCAGGTCGAAGCGGCCGCCGCGGTCCAGCAGGCGCAGGGCAACCAGCACCAGAGCCAGCCCGGCGGCCATGCGCAGGCCCACGCCCAGCGCCTCGATCCGCAGCAGCCGCAGCACGCCACCGCCCAGCCCACCGACCAGGGCGCCGGCCAGCACATAACCGAGGATGCGCCCGGCGTTGGCCTGCCAGGCCACCGTGCGCGCCGGGCCGGCGGCCATGGCGTGGAAGCCGGTGGCGATGCCGCCGCACATCACCGCGCAGTGCAGCCCGCCGAGCAGTCCGGCGGTGAGCGCCGCCAGCAGGGTGGGCAGGTCGACCGGGAAGATCATGGCGGCGGGGTGTCGCCCTCGCGCTGGTGCCCACGGGGCGGGGCCGGGCGGTCGTCGTCCTCGAGGATGTCCAGCGCGGGCGTGTCGAGGTCGTCGAACTGGCCGCGCTTGACCGCCCAGACGAAGGCGGCGATGGCCACGCCCAGCAGCACCAGGCTGATCGGGATCAGCAGCAGCAGGATCCTCATGCGCGTGCCTCGCGGCCAGGGGCGGAAGCGCCATTGTCGCCGCTGGCGGGCAGCGGCGCGCGACGCGCCAGGCGCAGCGCGTTGAGGGTCACCAGCAGCGAGGACAGGGCCATGCCCAGCGCCGCCAGCCAGGGCGTGACCAGGCCGGCGGCCGCCAGCGGGATCGCCAGCACGTTGTAGGCGGCGGCCCAGGCCAGGTTCTGGCGGATGATGGCGCGGGTACGGCGGGCCAGCGAAACCGCGGCCGGGTTCCGCAGCAGGCCCGCGCCGGTGGTCACCAGGTCGGCGGCGCGGTGGGCGAGCGAGGCGCCCTGGCCCATGGCCACGGAGACGTCGGCGCCGGCCAGCACCGGGGCGTCGTTGAGGCCGTCGCCGACCATGGCCACGATGCGCCCCTCGGCCTGCAGGCGGCGCACCAGCGCCAGCTTGTCCTCCGGCGACTGCCGGGCATGGCGCTCGTCCAGCCCCAGCGTCGTGGCCAGGCGGGCCACTGCGGCTTCGCCATCGCCGCTGGCCAGGTGCAGGCGCAGGCCCTGCGCGCGCAGCCCGGCCAGGGCGTCGACGGCGTCGGTCCGGGCGCGTTCCTCCAGCACGAAGCGCGCGGCGGCGCGCCCGCCGTCGCCAAGCCACAGCGCACCATCGTCCTGGCGGCCGGCGGCGAAATCGGCCCGGCCCAGGCGCCAGGCACGGCCCTGGACCACGCCCTGCACGCCGCGCCCCGGCACGGTGTCCACGGAGCTGGCGGCCAGTGGCGTGGCGCCGGCGAACGCCGTGGCCAGCGGATGGCCGGTATCGCGGTCCAGCGCCGCGGCGATCGCCAGCACGCCGGCCTCGTCCAGGCCGTCCTCCAGTACTTCGACCAAGGCCAGCACCGGGCGGCCGTCGCTGAGGGTGCCGGTCTTGTCGAACACCACGTCGGTGGCGCGGGCCAGTGTATCCAGCGCGTCCGGGCGCATGGCCAGCAGGCCGATCCGCGCCAGCGCCCCGTGCGCGGCGGCCAGGGCGGTGGGCACGGCCAGCGACAGCGCGCAGGGGCAGCTGATCACCAGCAGGGCCAGGGTGACTTCCAGCGCCCGCTCCGGCTGCCAGTGCCACCAGCCGGCGAACACCACCGCCGCCACCGGCAGCAGCGACATCACGAAGCGGCTGCCGATACGGTCGGCCACCCGCGCCAGGGTGGGGCGGTGGGCCTGCGCCTGCTCCACCAGGCGGGCCAGCTGCGACAGGCGGGTGGCGGTGCCGGTGCAGGTGACCCGCAGGCGGGCCGGGCGCTCGCGGCAGATGGTGCCGGCGTAGACGGCCTCGCCGGCGGTGCGGCGCACCGGGGCCGACTCGCCAGTCAGCAGTGCTTCCTCGAACCAGGCCTCGGCGCTGTCGCCATCGGCCAGCAGCACGCCGTCGGCCGGCACCGCCTCGCCGGCGGCCACGCAGGCCACGTCCCCGGGCGCCAGCGCCGCCAGCGGCACGGTCTCGCGGCGGCCGTCGGCCAGTTCGCGGGTGGCGAAGGCCGGGCGCGCACGCGCCAGTGCGTCGACCTGGGCCGAGGCCACGCTGCGCGCGCGCTGCTCGAGCATGCGCGCGGCCAGCAGCAGGAACACGAACATCACCGCCGCGTCGTACCAGACGTGCGGTCCGCCGCGGATGGTCTCCACCAGGCTGGCGAAGTAGGCCAGCAGGGTGGAGCTGGCGATCAGGAAATCCATGCCCAGGCGGCGCTGGCGCAGCTCGCGCGCGGCGCCGGCCAGGAATGGCCAGCCGGAGTAGAACACCACCGGCGCGCACAGCAGGAAGGTCAGCCAGCGGAAGAAGTCGCGGGTCGCCTCCGGCATGGTGCTGTCGAAGTCCAGGTACAGCGCCTCGGCCATCATCATGGCCTGCAGCATGCCCAGGCCGGCGATGCCCAGCCGCAGCAGCCAGCGCCGGCGCTCGCGCGTGCGTTCGCGTTCAAGCGCCTCGCTGCCGGCCAGGTAGGGCCGGTAGCCGAGCATCGCCAGGCGTCGCAGCGGCGCCGACAGCGCGGTGCGGGCCGGGTCCCAGACGATGCGGATGCGACCGGTCACCGCATTGGCGCCACAGTCGACGATGCCCGGCTCGCGCGCCAGGGCGCGGTCGATCAGCCAGGCGCAGGCAGCGCAGCGCATGCCGTCGGTAAGCAGGGTGATCTCGCGGCCGCCCTCGACCGCACGGCTGTGCGCGGCCTGCACGTCGGCGCGGTCCCACACCGCCAGGTCCGGCAGCTGCTCGCCGACCTTGCCGGCGGCGGCGCTGCGCAGGCGGTAGTAGCCGTCGAGGTTGGCCTGGGCGATCCACTCGGCCGCCGCGGCACAGCCCTGGCAGCAGAAGGAACGGGCCTGGCCGTCCAGCTCCAGCACGCAGGCGTTGGCCGGCAGGGCCTCGCCGCAGTGATGGCAGTGGCCGGCCCCGGATGCGGTGGCCGGCATGGCCAGGGCCGCCGCCATCGCGATCAGCCTTCGCCGCCGCCCAGCGACGGGGCCAGGCGCGCCGCGTGCTGTTCCCTGGGCAGCCGGCCCTGCAGGCGCCAGCTGCCATCGGCCGCGCGCAGGCGGGCGATCCAGTCATGCGAGCCGTCCACGACCTGCCCGGCGCGCCAGCCCGGACCATGCGGCTGCAGCTCCAGCTGCAGGTCGTCGGCCTGGCGGGTCGGGTGCTCCAGCTGCAGGCTCAGCGGCGCCTTCTGGTCGAACCTGCCGGTGGCCGGCAGCACTTCGACGATGCCGTCCTCCACCCGCAGCACCACGCTCAGGCCCAGCTTCCTCGCCCGGGCGTCCGGGCCCAGGTCGGCGGTCTGGATCTGCGACACCCGGCGCACCGGATCGGTCACCACGTCGGCGCCGCCGGATCGGACCGCGATCACCACCAGGCCCACGCCGGCGACGATCGACAGCAGCGGCAGGCCGACGACCAGCCACATCACCGGATTGCGCCAGGGCGAGGGATGCTTGTGCGGGTTTGAATCGTTCATTGGACCGGTCCGAAGAAGCTGCTCTCGATGATGCGCCTTTCGCTGCCATCGATGCTCCCGACGACGAACCGCAGGTCGTGGCGCCCGGCGGGAATGCCCTCGCCCGCCACCACGCTCACCGCCACGGGCACCACCTGCTCCGGTCCCGCGTCCACCTCGCCGGCGCCGGCAAGGCGCAGCGGGGCGTCCGTTTCAAGGATGATCCGGTAACGCTGCTCCTGCTGGCTCTTGTTGACCACCTTGAGCGTGTAGTCGTTGGCGACGCTGCCGTCGCCGGACTGGCGGTACAGCGCGTTGCGGTCGCGCAGCACTTCCACGATCAGCTCGCTGCGGTGGGTCACGCCCCAGGCCCAGGCCACGCACAGGCCCAGCAGGACCAGTCCGTAGATGAGGATGCGCGGGCGCAGGACCCGGCTGGGCTTGCCGTCGATGCCGTTCTGCGTGGCATAGCGGATCAGGCCGCGCGGATAGCCCATCTTGCCCATGACCTCGTCGCAGGCGTCGATGCACGCGCCGCAGGCGATGCACTCGTACTGCAGGCCGTTGCGGATGTCGATGCCGGTCGGGCAGACCTGCACGCAGATCGTGCAGTCGATGCAGTCGCCCAGCTCCTCCGGCGCGAACTTCGGCAGCGGCGCCGGCTTCTCGCCCGCGCCGGCCAGGGTGATGGTGCCGCGCGCCTGGGCGCGGTTGTCGGCCGCGGTCGGGTGCGCGCTGGCGCGGAACACGTAGTCGTAGGCGGTGCGCGGGTCGAGCAGGCCGCGGGCGCGCTCGAGCACGCTGGCGAGGCCGCGCTTGCGCGGGCCGCGCGGCTCGCCGCGCATCGGGTCGTAGGCGATCAGCAGGGTGTTGCGGTCGAACATCGCGCTCTGGAAGCGCGCGTACGGGCACATGTACTTGCACACCTGCTCGCGCAGGAAGCCGGCGTTGCCCCAGGTGGCCAGGGCGTAGAAGAACACCCAGAAGGTTTCCCAGCCGCCCAGCTCGAACGGGACCAGGCGCGAGCCCAGGTCGCGGATCGGGGTGAAGAAGCCGACGAAGGTGAAGCCGGTCCACAGCGCGAACGCAAGCCACAGCGCGTGCTTGGCGCCCTTGCGCAGGATCTTCTCGCGGTTCCAGGGGCCGGCATCCAGCTTCATGCGCTTGGGCCGGTCGCCTTCGGTCCAGCGCTCCATCCACAGGAACACCTCGGTCCAGACCGTCTGCGGGCAGGCGTAGCCGCACCACAGGCGGCCGGCGAGCGCGGTGAAGAAGAACAGCGCGAACGCGGCGATGATCAGCAGCAGCGCCAGGAACAGGAAGTCCTGCGGCCAGAACGCCAGGCCGAACACGTAGAACTTGCGCGCCGGCAGGTCGAACAGCACCGCCTGGCGGCCGTCCCACTCCAGCCAGGGGAACAGGTAGAACATGCCCAGCAGCCACACCACCGCGGCAACGCGCAGGCGGTTGAAGCGGCCGGAGACGTCGCGCGGATAGACCTTGCGCTCGCTGACGTAGAAGGAGTTGCCCTGGTCGTCGACCACGTCCAGGGGAATGCGCTTGCTCACGGCGTCCACCGTACGCCGGGGGCGTGGCAGGAAAGGGAAAGGATGCGTTCTTGGGCAGTCATGGCGTTTTGCTTGGCCGCGTCCGCGGCGTGGCGTGCGGGGGAGTCCGCCGCATGTCCCAGTATCCGCATCCGGTTCGCGCGCGAAAGCGACAGATTGTCCCAGGGCCGCGCGCCGGAGCGCGCTTATTCAGGCGGAAGCGCGCGGTTGAAGCGGCTGGAGGGACGCAGCAGGATCCAGGTAAAGAGGCTGGATGAGGCGGTCGCGAGCCAGAAAATGAAAAACCCCAGCGTGTAGCCGAGCTCGCGGGTCATCGGCAGGCCGGGGAAGGTGATGTCGCGCAGGACCAGCGGGTCGACGAAGGCGAAGAACACCATCGTCGACACGCCGGCCGCGAAGAAGCTGGGCCAGGCGATGGCCCCCACGCGCTGGGCCAGCGGACGTGGGGGGTGGTCAAGGCGTGGCTCGCTGAAGTCGGTCACTGTTGTGCCGTCGGTTCCCCGGACTGGGTCCGATTATGCGACAGCGACCAGACGTAGGCACCAGCCAGGCGGGCACGGGTCTCGCCGAGCAGCTCGCGGTGCGCGGGCATGCTGCCGTGGCGGCCTTCGGTGATGGTCTTGCGCAGGCTCTCGCGGCTGCTGCCGTACAACCAGTAGTTGTCGGTCAGGTCGGGGGCGCCCAGGTCCTGGTTGCCCTTGCCGTCGATGCCGTGGCACGCCACGCAAACGCCCTCGTACAGCTTCTTGCCCTGGGCCGCCATGAAGTTGTTCTGCATGGCTTCCGGATCGGACAGGGTGCGCACGTAGGCGATGGTGTAGTCCACCGCTTCCGGGCCGCCCATCCCGGTCAGCACGGTGCCCCATTCCGGCATGACGCCCTCGCGGCCGTCGAGGATGGTCTCCAGGATGCGGTCCGGCGTTCCGCCCCAGTGCCAGATCTCGTCGGTCAGGTTCGGGTAGCCGACCGCGCCCTGGCCCGAGGAGCCATGGCAGGTGGCGCAGGTGTTGCTGAAGATCGAGCGGCCCAGGGCCACCGCCTTCGGATCCTGCGCCAGCTCGTCGATCGCCTTGCCGGCGTAAGGCTTGAAGGTCTGCTCCAGGCGCGCGTCCTGCACCGCCTTCTCCTCGGCATGCTCCTTCTGCGAGGTCCAGCCGCTGTAGCCGGGAATGCTGCCCAGGCCGCCGTACCAGATGATGTAGCCGATGGCGAAGACGATGGTCAGGTAGAACAGGTTGATCCACCAGCGCGGCAGCGGCTTGTTGTACTCGGTGATGTCGCCGTCCCAGGTGTGCAGCGTGTCCTCGGGCTTCGGATCGCCCGGGCGCCGGCGCGACGTCCACCACAGCAGCCAGACGTAGCCGACGATGTTCAGCGCGACCAGGGCGATGACGTACCACGTCCATCCCATGCTCATGCGCGGTTCCCCCTAATGTTGCCCTGATGCGAGTCCTCTTCCAGCGGCAGGTGCGCCGCCTCTTCGAACTCGGTCCTGCGTGCCGGGCTCCAGGCCCAGATCCAGCCGCCGATGAACAGCACCAGCAGCAGCGCGGTCACGATTCCGGAAATCACTGCTGGCCTCCCTTCGGCGCGTGCCGGCCGAGCCCCTGCAGGTAGGCGACCACCGCGTCGAGCTCGGTCTTGCCCTCGAGCTCGGCCGGGGCCTGCTCGATCTGCTCGTCGGTGTAGGGGTCGCCGAGTGCCTTGAGCGCACGCATGCGCGAGGCGACGGACTGGCCGTCGAGCTTGCCCTTGGCCAGCCACGGGAAGGCCGGCATGTTCGACTCGGGCACCACGTCGCGCGGATTGATCAGGTGCACGCGGTGCCAGTCATCGGAGTAGCGGCCGCCGACGCGGGCCAGGTCCGGACCGGTGCGCTTGCTGCCCCACTGGAACGGACGGTCGTAGACCGACTCGCCGGCCAGCGAGTAGTGGCCGTAGCGCTCGGACTCGAAGCGCAGGGTGCGGACCATCTGCGAGTGGCAGTTGTAGCAGCCCTCGCGGACGTAGATGTCGCGCCCGGCCAGCTCCAGCGCCGGGTAGGGCTCCACGCCCTCCAGCGGCTCGATCGCCTCGGCCTGGAACATCAGCGGCACGATCTCGGCCAGGCCGCCGAAGGAGACGGCCACCGCGATCAGGACGGCCATCAGGCCGACGTTCTTCTCGACTTTTGCGTGCGGATTCTGGTTGTCGCTCATGGTTGTCCTTCCTCCTCAGGCGCGCGCATCGGAGGCCGCGACGGGCAGCACCGGCTGGGGAGCGATCGCCGGGGCGGAGCGCCAGGTGCGCAGCACGTTCCAGGCCATCACGCACATGCCGGACAGCACCAGCAGGCCGCCGCCCAGGCGGATCAGGTAGTAGGGGTAGGTCGCGTGCAGCGCCTCGACGAAGCTGTAGGTCAGCGTGCCGTCGGGATTGGTGGCGCGCCACATCAGGCCCTGCATGACGCCGGCGATCCACATCGAGGCGATGTACAGCACCACGCCGCCGGTGTGCAGCCAGAAGTGCAGGTCGATGGCCTTGATCGAGAACATCTGCTCGCGGCCCAGCAGCTTCGGCAGCAGGGCGTAGATCGAGCCGATGGAGATCATCGCGACCCAGCCCAGGGCGCCTGCGTGCACGTGGCCGACGGTCCAGTCGGTGTAGTGCGACAGCGAGTTCACCGTCTTGATCGACATCATCGGCCCCTCGAAGGTGGCGATCATGTAGAACGAGATGGCGACGATCAGGAACTTCAGGATCGGGTCGGTGCGCAGCTTGTACCAGACGCCGGAGAGGGTCATGACGCCGTTGATCGCGCCGCCCCAGGACGGCGCCAGCAGGATCAGCGAGAACACCATGCCCAGCGACTGCGCCCAGTCGGGCAGCGCGGTGTACTGCAGGTGGTGCGGGCCGGCCCACATGTACACGGCGATCAGCGCCCAGAAGTGCACGATCGACAGCCGGTAGGAGTACACCGGGCGGCCGGCCTGCTTGGGCACGTAGTAGTACATCATTCCCAGGAAGCCGGCGGTCAGGAAGAAGCCGACCGCGTTGTGGCCGTACCACCACTGCACCATCGCGTCGACCGCGCCGCTGTACACCGGGTAGGAGTGCAGGGCGCCGGTGGGGATGGCGATGTTGTTGACGATGTGCAGCAGCGCCACGGCGATGATGAAGCTGGCGTAGAACCAGTTCGCCACGTAGATGTGCTTGACCCGGCGCTTGGCGATCGTGCCGATGAACAGCACCGCGTAGGCCACCCACACCGCCGCGATCAGGATGTCGATCGGCCAGATCAGCTCGGCGTATTCCTTGCCCTGGGTCAGGCCCAGCGGCAGGGTCACGGCGGCCAGCACGATGACCAGCTGCCAGCCCCAGAACACGAAGGCCGCCAGCCCGTCCGAGATCAGCCGCACGTGGCAGGTGCGCTGCACCACGTGCAGGCTGGTCGCCATCAGCGCGCAGCCGCCGAACGCGAAGATCACCGCATTGGTGTGCAGCGGGCGCAGGCGCCCGTAGCTGAACCAGGGCAGGTCGAAATTGAGCGCCGGCCAGTAAAGCTGGGCGGCGATGATCACGCCTACCAGCATGCCCACGATGCCCCAGACCACGGTCATGACCGCGAACTGACGCACCACCTTGTCGTTATATGTCCCCTGAACGGTCGACACTTCCCTATCCTCCTGTGGATGGGAGGCATCATCGGCAGCGCCGGCAAGCGGGGCATTGATCAGGATCAAGGCGCCAAGCCCCGTTAACGCGTTATCCCTTGGAATAGGGGAACTGCGTCCCGGTTCCGGCCCCTCGAAGCGCCCATGGGCGTACCGCTGTATCGTTTAGCACTGAGACGTACCGAGCCGTTGCGGATGAGCATCTACGCGCTGGAAGCCGTTTTCTCCCCGAAGTCGGTAGCCGTGGTCGGGGCCAGTCCCCGGGCCGGGTCGGTCGGCCGCACCGTGGTCCAGAACCTGCGCCAGGCGGGTTTCGCCGGCCAGGTGGGCCTGGTGAACCCCAAGTACCGCCAGATCGAGGGCGTGCCGGCGGTGGGTTCGCTGCGGCAGCTGCCCTTTTCGCCGGAACTGGTGGTGGTCACCACCCCGGCCGAAACCGTGCCCGGGGTGATCGCCCAGGCCGTGGAAGTGGGCGCGCGGGCGGCCGTCGTGGTCACGGCCGGCCTGGGCCAGGGCCCGGGCTCGCTGCTCGAGAACCTGAGGAACGAGGCGCGTCCGCATGGCCTGCGCATCGTCGGTCCCAACTGCCTGGGGGTGATGGCGCCGCACGCCGGGCTCAATGCCAGCTTCGCCGCGCGCAGCCCGCTGCCGGGCGACCTGGCCCTGGTCTCCCAGTCCGGCGCCATCGCCGCCGGGCTGGTCGAGTGGGGCGCCGCGCGCTCGATCGGGTTCTCGGCCGTGGTCTCGCTGGGCGACGCCCTGGACGTGGACTTCGGCGACCTGCTGGACTGGTTCGCGCAGGATCCGAAGACGCGCGCCATCCTGCTGTACATCGAATCCATCCGCGACGCGCGCAAGTTCATGTCCGCCGCGCGCGCCGCGGCCCGCTCCAAGCCGGTGGTGGTGGTCAAGTCGGGGCGCCACGCCCAGGGCGCGAAGGCCGCCGCCACCCATACCGGCGCCCTGGCGGGGTCCGACGCGGTGTACGACGCTGCCTTCCGCCGCGCCGGCCTGCTCCGCGTGCACGCGCTGGACGAGCTGTTCGCCGCGGCCGAGACCCTGGGACACCTGCGCCAGGCCCCGGGCCGGCGCCTGGCCATCCTCACCAACGGCGGCGGCATCGGCGTGCTGGCGGTGGACCGGCTGGTCGACCTCGGCGGCACCCTGGCCACGCTGGATCCAGGGACCGTGCGCGCCCTGGACCGGGTGCTGCCGCCGACCTGGTCGCGCTCCAACCCGGTGGACATCGTCGGCGACGCCGACGCGGCCCGCTACACGGCCGCCCTGGAGGCGCTGCTGGCCGATCCGGGCAACGACGCGGTGCTGGTGATGAACGTGCCCACGGCGCTGTCGTCCTCGATCGAGGCGGCCGATGCGGTGGCTTCGGTACTGCAGCGGCGGCCGCGCCCCGGCGCCGGCAAGCCGGTGCTGGGCGTGTGGCTGGGCGGCGGCCAGGAAGCGCTGTCGCGGCTGGACGCGGCCGGGGTGCCGACCTACGCCACCGAGGCGGACGCCGTTCGCGGCTTCACCTACCTGGTGCGCCACCGCGAGGCGCAGCAGGCACTGATGGAGACTCCGCCCAGCCTGCCCGAGGACTTCGTGGTCGATGCCGCCGCCGCCCAGGCGATCGTCGGCCGCGCGCTGGAGCAGGGACGCAACTGGCTCGATCCGCTGGAAGTGGTCGCGCTGCTGGGTGCGTACGGCATCCCGGTGACGCCGGCCTGGCTGGCCGCCGACGCCGACGCCGCGGTCGAGGCCGCGCGCCCGCTGCTGGCGGACGGCAAGCTGGTCGCGCTGAAGATCCTGTCGCCGGACATCGTGCACAAGTCCGACGTGGACGGCGTGCGCCTGAACCTGTCCAGCGAGGCCGCGGTGCGCGAGGCGGCCGCGTCCATCCTGGCCCGCGCCCGCGAGCTGCGGCCGCAGGCGCGGATCGAGGGCGTGACCGTGCACCCCATGGTGGCCAGGTCCAAGGCGCGGGAGCTGATCGCCGGCATTGCCGACGACCCCACCTTCGGGCCGGTGATCGTGTTCGGCCGCGGCGGCACCGCGGTCGAGGTGATCGACGACAAGGCCCTGGCCCTGCCGCCGCTGGATCTCCACCTGGCCCACGACCTGATCTCGCGCACCCGCGTCAGCCGCATCCTCAAGGCCTACCGCGACGTGCCGGCGGCCGACGAGCGCGCGGTGGCGCTGGTGCTGGTCAAGCTGGCGCAGCTGGCGGCCGACGTGCCCCAGATCCGCGAGCTGGACATCAATCCGCTGCTGGCCGACCGCGAGGGCGTGATCGCGGTGGATGCGCGGGTGGCGATCGCGCCCCATCCGGGCCCGGCGCAGAAGGGGCCGTGGCATTCGAGCTTCGTGATCCGCCCGTATCCGAAGGAATGGGAGCGCATGGTCGACCTGGCCCAGGGGCGGCGGATGTTCGTGCGCCCGGTGCGGCCTGAGGACGAGAAGATGTTCCTGGAGTTCTTCTCGCGGGTCAGCGACGAGGACCTGCGCCTGCGCTTCTTCTCCGCGGTGCGCCACTTCAGCCACGAGTTCATCGCCCGCCTGACCCAGCTCGACTACGCGCGTTCCATCGCCCTGGTGGCGATCGATCCGGAGAACGGCGAGATGCTCGGCGCGGTGCGCCTGCTGGCCGACGCCAACTACGAGCGCGGCGAGTACGGGATCATGGTCCGTTCCGACCTCAAGGGCCTGGGCATCGGCTGGCAGCTGATGCGGATCATGATCGAGTGGGCCGGCAGCATCGGCCTGAAGGCGGTCGAGGGCCAGGTGCTGCGCGAGAACGTGACCATGCTGGCGATGTGCCAGCAGCTGGGTTTCAAGGTCAGGCCGGACCGCGAGGATCCGACGGTGATGGACGTGCTGCTGGACGTGGCGGCGGCGAGGGCCGCGGGCTGAAGCCTCGCGCCGTGTTCACGCCCGCTTCCTATCGTTCCCGGGTGGACGAAGGAGGTGGCAGGTGGACGAGGCGGATGTACTGGTGTCGGCGGTGGCCCGGCGGGTTTGACCGCCGCCACCTACCTGGGAAGGCTGCACCGGCGCTGCGTGGTGGTCGACGCCGGCGACAGCCGCGCGCGCTGGATTCCCGAAAGCAACAACTGCCCCGGCTTTCCCCAGGGGATTGCCGGCACCACGCTGCTGGCGCGGCTGCGGGCCCAGGCCGAGTCGTTCGGTGCCGTGCTCGAGCACGGCATGGTGGAGTCCCTGGAGCGCGACCCGGAAGGCATGTTCGTCGCCCAGGCCGGCGATGGCAGGGTCTGGCGCGCGCCGGCGGTCATCCTCGCCACCGGGCTGAAGGATCGCCTGCCCGATCTTGCCGACGTGGAAGAAGCGATCGGCTGCGGCGCGCTTCGCCTGTGCCCGGTCTGCGATGCCTACGAGGCCAGCGACCAGGCCATCGGCATCCACGGTCCCTGGGACACGATCATCGACCACGTACCGTTCCTGCGCGGCTACAGTCCGCGCCTGGCCCTGCTGCCGACCGATGCGGTGCCGGCTTCGCTGCCGCCGGAACTGGACGTGGAAGTGCTGCCGGCAGGCGGCCGCCTGGTGTACGCGGACGGCCGTTGCGGCTACGTGGTCGACGGCCACTGCCACCGCTTCGACACCATCTATCCGTTCCTCGGATGCGACAGCAGCGCGCACCTGGCCAGGCAGGCGGGCGTGGTGCTGTCCGACACCGGCGAGATCCCGGTCGATGCGCGCCAGCGGACCTCGGTGCCCGGACTCTATGCGGCCGGCGACGTGGTCAGCGGGCTCAACCAGATCTCGGTGGCGGTGGGCCAGGCGGCAATCGCCGCACTGGGTGCACACAACCGCCTGCCGCCACGGCCGCGCGAACTGCAGGAGAAGTAGGACCGGGCGCCACAGGGTGCCGCCTGGACCGACCCGCCGGGGGGAGGTGCGGCGGGCCGGCTGGCGACAAGGAAGTCAGGCCTGCGGAACCCTGACGTGGCCTTCCATCAGCACGCGCGCGCTGCGGCTCATCACCGCGCGGGTCACGGTCCACTGGCCATCGACCTGGGCGACCGATGCGCCCACGCGCAGCGTCCCGGAAGGGTGGCCGAAGCGCACCACGTCGCGCGAGCCGCCACCAGCGGCGCGGTTGACCAGGGTGCCCGGGACCGCGGCGGCGGTGGCGATCGCGACCGAGGCGGTGCCCATCATCGCGTGGTGCAGCTTGCCCATCGACATCGCGCGCACGTTGAGGTCGATGTCGCCGGCGGCGATCTGTTTGCCGCTGCTGGCGAGGTAGTCGCGCGGCGGCGCCACGAAGGCGACCTTGGGCGTGTGCTGGCGCCTGGCTGCTTCCTCGGGCGAGGAGATCAGGCCCATGCGCAGCGCGCCGGCGACGCGGATGGCCTCGAGCTTCGCCAGGATCGCCGGATCGCCGTTGATCGCCGGCTGCAGCTCGGTGCCGGTGAAGCCGATGGCCTGTGCTTCCACGAACACGGTGGGGATGCCGGCGGTGATCAGGGTCGCCTCCAGCGTGCCCATGCCGGGCACCTCGAGGCTGTCGACCAGGTTGCCGGTGGGAAACATGCTGCCGCCGTCGTCGCCTTCCTCGGCCGGATCGAGGAACTCGACCACCACCTCGGCGGCGGGGAAGGTCACGCCGTCCAGTTCGAAATCGCCGGTCTCCTGCACCTGGCCGCCGCTGACCGGCACGTGCACGACAATGGTCTTGCCGATGTTGGCCTGCCACACTCGCACTTCCACCGTGCCTTCCTGCGGGATGCGCGCCGGGTCGATGAAGCCGTTGGCCACGGCGAACGGACCGACCGCGGTGCTGAGGTTGCCGCAGTTGCCGCTCCAGTCGACGAAGTCCTCCTCGATCGCGACCTGGCCGTAGAGGTAGTCCACGTCATGGCCCGGGCGCGTGGCCGGGCCGATGATCACGCACTTGCTGGTGCTGGAGGTGGCGCCGCCCATGCCGTCGGTGTGCTTGCCGTAGGGGTCGGGCGAACCGATCACCCGCTGCAGCAGGCGGTCGCGCGCCGGACCCGGCACCCGCGCCGCGGCGGGCAGGTCCTGCAGGCGGAAGAACACGCCCTTGGAGGTGCCGCCGCGCATGTAGGTGGCGGGGATGCGGAGCTGGGGCTTGTGGCTCATGGGATGGGCTTGGCAGGGGGCAGGCAGGAGTGGAGGACGCGGCTCATGCCCCGTCCGGGATTTCGGGTTCGACCAGCTTCGCCAGCATGTCCAGCGAATCGCGCCAGCCGAGGTGGCACATGTCCACCGGGATGGCCGCGGGAATGCCTTCCTGCACGATCGTCAGGGCGGTACCGGCGACGCTGGGCTGCAACGACACGGTCACCTGCATCTCCCCGGGCAGGCCGGGGTTGTCGAAGGTGTCGGTGTGCCGGAGCAACTCGTTCTCGACCAGCTCGACGAAGCGCACGCGGAACGATTCGCTGTTGCCGGTGGAGAAGTTGGTGAAGGCCATGCGGTAGCCCACGCCCGCTTCGAACTCGAGCATGCGCGCGGTGAAGCCGTACGGCGGCATCCATCGCACCAGCGCGTCCGGATCGGTGAACGCGCGGAACGCCCTGGCCGGCGGTGCGGCCAGGATGCGGTGCAGGCGGACGGTTCCGGTGGCGGTGGTCTCGGTCATGGTCGTGGCTCCTTCGCAGTGGGTCATGCCACTGCGACGAACCGGTCAGGCCGCCTTCGACGCCTCCAGGAAGTCCTGGGCGAAGCGCTGCAGCACGCCGCCGGCCTCGTAGATCGACACCTCCTCGGCCGTATCCAGGCGGCAGGTCACGGGGACCTCCACGGTCTCGCCGCTGCGGCGGTGGATGACCAGGGTCAGGTCCGCGCGCGGGGCGCGGGTGCCGACCACGTCGAAGGTCTCGGTGCCGTCGATGCCCCAGGTGTTGCGGTTCTGGCCGGGCTTGAACTCCAGCGGCAGCACGCCCATGCCGATCAGGTTGGTGCGATGGATGCGCTCGAAACCCTCGGCCACGATCGCCTCCACGCCGGCCAGGCGCACGCCCTTGGCGGCCCAGTCGCGCGAGCTGCCCTGGCCGTAGTCGGCGCCGGCGATGATGACCAGCGGCTGGCGGCGCTCCATGTAGGTCTCGATCACCTCCCACATGCGCATCACCTTGCCCTCCGGCTCCAGCCGCGCCAGCGAGCCCTGGCGCACGCTGCCATCCTCGTTGCGCACCATCTCGTTGAGCAGCTTCGGGTTGGCGAAGGTCGCGCGCTGCGCGGTGAGGTGGTCGCCGCGGTGGGTGGCGTAGGAATTGAAGTCCTCCTCCGGCAGGCCCATCTTCGCCAGGTATTCGCCGGCGGCGCTGT
The DNA here is from genome assembly GCF_010093235.1 of Pseudoxanthomonas suwonensis. Classification (GTDB taxonomy): domain Bacteria; phylum Pseudomonadota; class Gammaproteobacteria; order Xanthomonadales; family Xanthomonadaceae; genus Pseudoxanthomonas; species Pseudoxanthomonas suwonensis. The sequence goes on from NZ_PDWP01000022.1 coordinate 44,222, forward strand.
TGGGCAGGATGGCGTTGGACGGGGACAGGTGGTCGGTGGTGATGTTGTCGCCCAGCACCGCCAGCGGGCGCATGCCGCGCAGCGTGCGCTCGCCGGCCAGCGCGCCCTCCCAGTACGGCGGGCGGCGGATGTAGGTGCTCATCGGGCGCCAGTCGTACAGCGGCCTGACCGGTTCGCCGTGCTCCACGCGCACGTCGAACATCGGCCCGTAGACCTTGCGGAAGTGCTCGGGCTTGACGCTGGCGCGGACGATCGCGTCGATCTCCTCGTCCGAGGGCCAGATGTCCTTGAGCGTGACCGGGTTGCCCTGCGGGTCCAGCCCCAGCACGTCCTTCTCGATGTCGAAGCGCACGGTGCCGGCGATGGCGTAGGCGATCACCAGCGGCGGCGAGGCCAGGAAGGCCTGCTTGGCGTACGGGTGGATGCGGCCGTCGAAGTTGCGGTTGCCGCTGAGCACGGCGGTGGCGTACAGGTCGCGGTCGACGATTTCCTGCTGGATCTTCGGGTCCAGCGCGCCGCTCATGCCGTTGCAGGTGGTGCAGGCGAAGGCGACGATGCCGAAGCCCAGCTTCTCCAGGTCAGGCAGCAGGCCCGACTCCTCCAGGTACAGCTGCACGGCCTTGGAGCCCGGCGCCAGCGAGGTCTTCACCCACGGCTTGCGCAGCAGGCCGCGTGCGTTGGCATTGCGCGCCAGCAGGCCGGCGGCGATCACGTTGCGCGGGTTGGAGGTGTTGGTGCAGCTGGTGATGGCGGCGATGATCACCGCGCCATCGGGCAGCAGGCCGCGGGCCTCTTCCTCGCGCGCGGCCTGCAGCTTGGCCTCGTCGGCGATGCCGCGTTCGGCCAGGGCCGTGGTCGGCAGGCGCCGGTGGGGGTTGGACGGGCCGGCCATGTTGCGCACGACCGAGGACAGGTCGAACTCCAGCACGCGCTCGTACTGCGCCTGCTGCAGGTCGTCGGCCCACAGGCCGGCGGTCTTCGCGTAGTTCTCCACCAGCTGCACCTGCTGCTCCTCGCGCCCGGTCAGGCGCAGGTAGTCCAGGGTCTGCTGGTCGATGTGGAACAGCGCGGCGGTGGCGCCGTACTCCGGGCACATGTTGGAGATGGTGGCGCGGTCGCCGATGGTCAGCGCCGCGGCACCCTCGCCGAAGAACTCCAGGTAGTGGCCGACCACGCGCTCCCTGCGCAGGAATTCGGTCAGGGCCAGGACCACGTCGGTGGCGGTGATGCCCGGCTGCGGCCGGCCGGCCAGGCGCACGCCGGTGATGTCGGGCAGGCGCATCCACGAGGCACGGCCGAGCATCACGTTCTCGGCCTCGAGGCCGCCGACGCCGACGGCGATCACGCCCAGCGCGTCCACGTGGGGGGTGTGCGAGTCGGTGCCCACGCAGGTGTCGGGGAAGGCGACGCCGTCGCGCACGTACACCACCGGCGACATCTTCTCCAGGTTGATCTGGTGCATGATCCCGTTGCCCGGCGGGATCACCTCCACGTTGCGGAAGGCGTGCCGGGTCCACTCGATGAAGTGGAAGCGGTCGGCGTTGCGGCGGTCCTCGATCGCGCGGTTCTTCTCGAAGGCCTGCGGGTCGTAGCCGCCGCACTCGACCGCCAGCGAGTGGTCGACGATCAGCTGCACCGGGACGACAGGATTGACCTGCGCCGGGTCGCCGCCCTTGTCGGCGATCGCGTCGCGCAGGCCGGCCAGGTCCACCAGCGCGGTCTGGCCGAGGATGTCGTGGCAGACCACCCGCACCGGGAACCAGGGGAAGTCCAGGTCGCGGCGGCGCTCGACCAGCTGCCGCAGGTAATCGTCCAGGTGGGCCGGATCGGCGCAGCGGACCAGGTTCTCGGCGTGCACGCGCGAGGTGTAGGGCAGGGTGGCCCAGGCGCCGGGCTGCAGGGCTTCGACCGCCTCGCGGGCGTCGTACCAGTGCAGGGGGGTACCGGAGAGGGGCTTGCGGTGCTTGGTGTTCATGGCGGGCAGGTGCGCTGGCGTCGCGCCGGCCAGCCTGCCGCCGGTGCTGCTGCACCGGCCTGCCGGGCGTGCCGGGCATGGATCGGGAGGTCGATCTTACCCCCGCGGTACCGCCCGGCCCGCCGAAACGCGCTTTTTCCGGGCGCATTACGCCCTGAATGCGCGCCTTGTATTGATGCCGGCGATCAATGCGTCGGCGCCGGCCTTCAGCCGCTGCAGCCGCCGCAACAGACCGAGGGCACGATGTGGATGGCCTGCTGCGGCACCGCAACACCGGCGGCGGCAAGGATCGCCCGGACCTCGCTGGTGCCGGCGCAGGTGGCCACGCGCAGGTGGCCGCTGGCAGGGTCCAGGTCGACCAGGGCGGCAGGATCGCTTTCCAGCAGGGCGCGCTCGATGCGCGTCAGGTCGACCCGCGACGGATCGATGCGGATGTCCAGTTCCATGGCGGATTCCGGAAATGGCCGCGTGGCGGCCCGGTGGAGGCCGCCCGCGCCCCGTGGCACGGGCGGCACGCGGCTTACTTGGTGACGACCAGCTTGCCCTTCATCATGGCCGAGTGGCCCGGGAAGCTGCAGAAGAAGCTGTAGTCGCCGCCGGCCGCCAGGGCCTTGCCCGGGAAGGTGATCTTGGTGCTCTGGCCGCCGCCGACCAGGTCGGTGTGCGCGATCACGCGGGCGTCGCCCTTGGGCACGTAGGCGTTGGCGGCGCCGGCCTTGATGCCGTCGCGGGCGATGCCGGCCATGTCCGGGGTCTTGCTGATGACCACGTTGTGGCCCATCGCGGTGACCGGCAGCTTGCCGGTGTGGGCCAGCTCGACGGTGATGGTCGGGCAGCTGGCCGAGACGGTGGCCTCCTTCAGGTCGAACTTCATCGCATCGTCGCCCTTGAGCGAGATGGTGCAGTTGCCGGCGGCCTGGGCCATGCCGGCGGCGCCCAGCAGGGCGAGGGCGGCGAGGATGCGGGTGCGGTTCTTCATGGTGTTGCTCCGTGATGGCAGGGGTGGATGGAAAGCGTCAGTCCGCGGCAAGGAGGGTGCGGACCTGTTGCAGGAATGCGGGATCGGGGGCAATGCCGGTGACTTCGGAACGCGCGACCTCCCGGCCTTCCGCGTCCAGCAGCACCAGCACGCTGGTGTGGTTGATGCTGCCGTCCTCGCGGAAGCGGTAGCGTACGCCCAGTACGCTGGCCAGGGCGCGCACGGCGTCCGGTTCCGGGCGCAGGTAGCGCCAGGCGTCCGGCGTGCGGTGGTCGGCCGCGACCGCGGCCAGGGCTTCGGGCGTGTCGCGCGCCGGATCCAGGGTGAGGACGGCCACGCCCAGGCGGGCACCGTCCTCGCCAAGCTGCTTCTGCAGCGCCTTGGCGTTCTCCAGGATCAGCGGGCACATCAGGTGGCAGTTGGCGTAGAACATGGACACCAGCTGCGGCTGGCCGCGCAGGGCGGACCACTGCAGCTGGCGCCCGTGCTGGTCGGTCAGGTCGGCCTGCACCTGGTAGAGCGATTCGCCCGGCAGGGAATCCACGGCCTGCGGGCCAGGCGTGGCCAGCGCGGCGAGCGCGACCGGCAGAGGACCGCACACGGAAAGCGCCAGGGCCAGGCCCAGGGCGGTGCGCAGCGGGTTGATGCGATGTTTCATGGCTGGCTCCTCGCGCAGCGGAAGCCCAGGTTGCCGAGGGTGGCAGAGGGCGTGAGGGCCGACAGCAGGACGAAGCGCTTGACCACGCCGTAGTCGGCCGGATCGTTGAAGGCCATGGCCGAGGCGCCGCAGTACTGCAGGGCATTGCCGTCGTCCTGGCCGCGGCGGTCGCCGTCGCCCAGCAGCGAGGTGGCGTCGCCGGTCCACTCCCAGTACGCGCCATGCATGCCGCGCAGGCCGTGGACGTTGGCCGGTGCATCGGGCGCGGCGTCCGGCGCGTGCGGCGTGCCGTCGTTGGCCTGGCGCAGGCGCCACTGCCGGTCGTGGCGGGCGTCGGCACGGGTCGCGTCGGCGGCCGCGGCGTATTCCCATTCGATGAAATCAGGCAGGCGGCCGCCGGCATCGCGGCAGAACGCGTCGGCGGCGTACCAGTTCACGTGGACCACCGGCGCATCGGCCTCGAGCCTGGCGCCGGGCGCGTCCGCACTTTCCCAGTGGCCCAGGTAGCCGGGGCTGGAGAACAGCGCGGGAATGCGGTCGCGCCGCCACTGCGGCTGGCGCGCGAGGAAGGCCGCGAACTGGGCATTGCTGACCGGGCGCTCCATCAGCTGGAACGCGGCGACCGGCAGATGCTGCCGGTCATCCTCGAAGCGCACCGCCGAGCGGAACATGCCGCCGGGGACGGCCCGCCACTCGATCCCGGCGCCGGCGGCCGCCGCATCCGTGGCGCCGGCCGCCGGCAATGCCGGGGCCAGCGCCAGGAGGAGGGCGGTCGTCGTTGCCAGGAGCGTGCTGCGGGCCATCGTCGTGCCTTCGTTGCTCAGTGGTGCGCGCCCTGGGGCTCGCCTTCCGGGTACTCGATGTCGTGCTGCTGGCCGCTGTAGATCGCCTCGTTCTCCTCGCCATCGACCTTGAGGATGCCCAGCGTGCCCTTGTGGAAGGCGCGGAACAGGCTGTGGTCGACCAGCACGAAGTTGCCGGGCACGTCGGCCTTGAACTCGACGATGGCCGAGCCACCGGCCGGGATCAGCGTGGTCTGCACGTTCTCCTGGTACTTGCTGCCGCCCTCGAAGTAGACCTTGTCGAAGATCTCGCCGATGACGTGGAAGCTGGAGGTCAGGTTGGGGCCGCCGTTGCCGACGTACATGCGGATCTTCTCGCCGGCCGTGGCCTGCAGCGCGTTGTCGCCGGTGAGCGCGCCGACCGAGCCGTTGAAGACCACGTAGGTCGGCGTCTCGTCGATGCCCTTCTCCAGGCTGAAGGCCTGCAGGCCCTTCTCGCCGGTGGCGCCCTCGGTGTAGAAGTCGCCCTGCATCACGTAGAACTCCTTGTCCACCGGCTCCATGCCTTCCTCCGGCTCGACCAGGATCAGGCCGTACATGCCGTTGGCCACGTGCATGGCCACCGGGGCCATCGCGCAGTGGTAGACGTACAGGCCCGGGCTCAGCGCCTTGAACGTGAACTGCGTCTCGCGGCCGGGCAGGGTGAAGGTCGCCTCGGCGCCGCCGCCCTGGCCGGTCACCGCGTGCAGGTCGATGTTGTGGGAGAAGTGCGAGCTGTGGTGGTTCTTCAGCCGGAACTCCACCGTGTCGCCCTCGCGGACGCGGATGAAGCTGCCGGGGACCGAGCCGCCGAAGGTCCAGAAGTTGTAGGTGACGCCGTCGTCCAGCTGCATCTCCTTTTCGACCATCTCCAGGTCGACCACGACCTTGGCCGGGGTCTTGCGCGAGATCGGAGCCGGGACCAGCGGCGGCGCGGTCAGCTGCGCCTGCACGACCGGCAGCGGGGCGTCGGAAGCCTTGGCCTTGGCGGCGAAGGCGGGAGCGGAAGCCAGGGCGATCGCCGCGGAAAGGGCGCCGATGGCCAGGTGGTGACGGATCTTCATGTTTCGTCTCTTTCGTCTCGTTGGGCTGCGGGACGAACAGTGCGCGTACGGGGCCGCACGGACCTTGATTTGCATCAATCGGCGGCCCGCGGCGGGTGCGACCTGCGTCCGGCTTGACCCAGGTCAAGCCGCCCCCGGGAACCGGCCTGCGCGGCCCGGCGATTGACCACCATCAAGGCGCGCGCCATGGGCGCGGCCAAGACTGCGCGCACTCCAAGGGAACACGCGCAAGAGGCGCACCATGACCCGAACGCTGCTCGCAAGCGCCCTCGCCACGGCGCTCTGCGTCGTCGCCGCCCCCGCCGCCATCGCCGCGGACGGCCATGTACATACGGATATCGCGGCCACCGACCTGGAAGGCGTCGTGGTGCTGGGCGTGGCCCCCGTGGCCGCCGCGACCTTCACCACCGATCCGAAGCTGCCGCGCCAGCCGGTCCCGGCCAGCGACGGCGCCGACTACCTGAAGACCATCCCCGGCTTCTCCACCCTGCGCAGTGGCGGCACCAACGGCGACCCGGTGCTGCGCGGGATGTTCGGCTCGCGCATCGCCCTGCTGGTCAACGACGGCGCGCTCAGCGGCGCCTGTCCCTCGCGCATGGACAACGCCATGTCCTACATCGCGCCGGAGACCTACGACCGCCTGACCGTGGTCAAGGGTCCGCAGACCGTGCTGTGGGGCGGTGGCGCCTCGGCCGGCACGGTGCGCTTCGAACGCGAGATCCCGTACTTCGACCGCCCCGGCCTGCGCGCGCAGGGCAGCGTCCTGGCCGGCGGCAACGGCCGCAACGACCAGGTGCTGGACGTCAGCGCCGGCACCCCGCGCGGTTACCTGCGCGCGGCCGGAAACCGCTCCGAGGCCGACGACTACCGCGGCGGCGATGGCCGCCGCGTGCCATCGGCCTGGGACAGGTGGAATACCGATGCAGCCATCGGCTGGACCCCCGATGCCGACACCGTGCTGGAACTGTCCGCCGGCGCCGGCGACGCGCAGGCCCGTTACGCCGGCCGCGGCATGGACGGCTCGCAATTCCGTCGCGACAGCCTCGGCCTGCGCTTTGAAAAGAAGCACATGGGCGGCGTGCTCGATGCGGTGGTGGCCAACCTCTACCGCAACGAGGTCGACCACGTGATGGACAACTACAGCCTGCGCGACCCGGATCCGGGCTCGGCCATGCCCATGCCGATGGCCAGCAACGTCGGCGACACCAGCGAAGGCGGACGCGTGGCCCTGACCTTCCAGCACGACCGCTGGGAACTGACCGCCGGCGTCGACGGCAGGCAGGGCGAGCACCGTCGGCGCAGCGCCATGGGCCGCGGCGCCTGGCAGCAGGCGCCGTGGAGCCATGACGCGCGTACCCGCAGCCTGGGTGTGTTCGCCGAATCGCACTGGCACATCGACGAGGTCCACCACCTGATGTCCGGCCTGCGCGTGGACCACGCCCGCGTCGCGGACCGCCGCGCCCAGGTCGGCAGCGGCATGTCGGCCATGCCCAACCCGACCGCCGGGCATCGCCGCGAGGAGACCCTCGCCGGGGGCTTCCTGCGCTACGAGCACGACATGGCCGGGCGCTTCGGCTGGTATGCCGGCCTCGGCCATGCCGAGCGCATGCCGGACTACTGGGAGCTGTTCTCGCCCACGATGGGGCCACAGGGCGCGGCCAATGCCTTCGCCGGCGTGCAGCCGGAGCGCACCACCCAGCTCGATGCCGGCCTGCAGTACCGTGCCGGCGCCTTCGAGGCCTGGGCCTCGGTCTATGCCGGGCGGATCGACGACTACATCGTGTTCGACTACCTGTCCGGCGGGATGACGGGCAGCGCCACGCGCGCGCGGAACCTGGACGCGGACATCGCCGGTGGCGAACTGGGCATGGATTGGAAGCCGCGTGCCGGGCTGAAGCTCGGCGGCGCGCTGGCCTATGCCTGGGGTCGCACCGGCGAGGGCGCGCTGCCGCAGATGCCGCCGCTGGAGGCGCGCCTGAGCGCCAGCGTGGAGCAGGGCGACTGGTCCTGGGGCGCGTTGCTGCGCGTGGCCGCGCACCAGCACCGCGGCAATACCGGCCAGGGCAACGTGGTCGGCCGCGACCTGGGCCCGAGTCCGGGTTTTGCGGTGTTCTCGCTCAACGGCGGCTACCGCCTGGACGAACACCTGCAGCTGGCCGCGGGCATCGACAACCTGTTCGACCGCCACTACCGCGAGCACCTCAACGCCGCCGGCAACAGCGGTTTCGGCTATCCCGCCGAGCCGGAGCGCATCGCCGAACCGGGGCGCACGGCCTGGATCAAGCTCAACTTCAGGTACTGAGCCGGCTGTCGCCGGCGGCGGCATGATCGCCGCCGCCGGACATCCGCGCCTTCAGCGGTAGGCTTCCGGATGCATCCGGAAGTGGCGCGCGCGTCGCAGGCAACGCAGCAGGCAGAGCGCAGTCGCCGCATGGGCCGCGGCCAGGGCCAGGCCGGCGGCAAGCGTCGCCAGCGGTCCGAGAAGCGCAGCCGGCAGCAGCACCGCCGCGACAAGATGCAGGGCCAGGGCGCGGCGCTTGTCTTCCTCCGGCTGCAGGCGGCCCACCGCGGGAATGCGCATGCCGCGCGGGCAGCGGCCGCGCAGGTCCACCCAGGCGATGAACGCGACGATCTCCAGCAGCATGCCGGTGACCAGCAGCGGTGTGCCGACCCCCAGGCCCAGCGCTCCGGCAAGCATGGCCCACGCCGGTGCTTCCAGGCCTGGAGCGCCGGCCGCACCCGCGCAGGCCGCCACGGCCGCCAGGCACAGCGCGATGCAGCCGGCGCACCAGAAGCGCACCAGGACCGGATTGCGCCGGTGCGGCGCCTGCCATTGCAGCCACAGCACTGCGGCGGCGAGGACGCCGGCCTGCAGGGCGAGGGCCAGCGTGACCACGGCGGCCGGTGCGCCCAGCAACCGCGCCACTGCCGCGGCCAGCGGCAGGGCCACCGCTGCGACGGTCCAGGCACGCTGCGCGCGTGGCCCCACCTGCGCCGTGCCCTGGAACATCGGCACGGTCACGCCTCCCACTGCCGCCAGCAGGCCAAGCAGCCAGCCGCCGCCGCCAAGCATGGCGTGGGCGTCCACCACCTGGTCCAGGGGCAGCATGAGGTAGCCGCGCAACAGTGCGGTCGCCACCACGCCCAGCAGCGCCGTCGCCGCCAGTGCCAGCAGCGCCGCGCCGATGCCCGCCCGCAGCAGCCGCTGCGTTCCCCGGCGCAGCAGCGCCGGCAGGGGCGGGGCGAGCACGGGCAACAGCGATGCCGCGAGCAGGGTCGCCGCCGCGGGCAGCAGCGCGGGCCAGTGGCAAAGCGCCAGTACGAACAGGGCCAGGCCCAGGTTCAGCGCCGCATGCGCCAGCGGCAGCAGGCGCACGGCGCGCACCGGCGTGCCCGCGGCCACCGGCAGGAACTGCAGCAGGCTGCCGAGCATGGCGTTGCCAAGCACGCCCAGGGTGAACACATGTACCAGGGCCACCACCGGCGGCGACCAGCGTCCGCCGTCCAGGAGGTGCGGGTCGGCGGCCATCATCGTGCCGGCAACGATGCCCCATGCAGGCGCGCACAGCAGGAAGCGCAGCGGCCGCGCCGCCGGCGGCGCGGCCGCGAAGGCCAGGCCGCTCACGCCCGTGCCGTTGCCGCGCCCGGAGCGGGCGCAGAGGTGGAGGCAGACCCGGTGCGCGGCCGCCGCCAGATCGCGATGCGGCAGCCCCCTTCGGGCAGATCCGCAAGCCGCCATGCCGAGCCCTGCGCTTCCAGCATGGGCAGCAGCGGTACCGGACGGAACGGCGTCAGCGCCACCAGGACGGCGCGTGCGGGCAGGGCATCCAGCGCTTCGAGGATGTGCTGCAGCGGTTCGGGCGGCGGCAGGTGGCGGAGGTCGAGCAGAGGGGACATGGCGATCGGTGGGCGGGTGCGGGCCGCTGCACGTTCGCAGCGCGGCCGCCGCGATGCATTGACGTACATCAGCCGCGTGCGCGTATCACCCCGCCGCCGCGGCGTCTTGACCCTGGTCATGGCTCCCCGGCGCCGACGGGCCCAGCGTGCGCGCAACCCCACACACCGGCTCCCCCGATGCCTGTCCAATACCGTCCGCGCCACATCGTCCCCCTGCTTGCCCTGGTCATGCTTCCCCTGCCGGCGTTGGCCGCGCAGGACGAAGGCCCCGGAACCTGGCTCGACCTGCGCTACCGCCACGAACGCGTGGACCAGTCCGGCTTCGGCGAGGATGCGGTCGCCGACACCTTGCGCCTGCGCGTGGGCGCGCGCAGCGCGCCGTGGCACGGCTGGTCGGCGCTGGCCGAGGCCGACGCGGTGCTGGGCCAGGACGATGGTCGCTACAACGACACCCGCAATGGCCGCCGGGCCTATCCCGTGGTCGCCGATCCGGCCGGCGCGGAGATCAACCAGGCCCTGCTGCGCCACGCCGGCACGCGCACCGTCGCGACCCTGGGGCGGCAGCGGATCAACCTGGACAACCAGCGCTTCGTCGGCGGCAGCGCCTGGCGGCAGAACGAGCAGACCTACGACGGCGTGCGCCTGCAGCTGGCCGCCACGCCGCGCCTGGCGCTGGATTACGCCTGGATCGGCGGCGTCAGCACCATCTTCGGGCCGGCCGACAGCAGCGCCTCCACCCGCGCCAACCGTTCCGACAGCGGCGGCGACAGCCACGTGCTGCGCGCCGCGTTGCAGCTTGCGCCATCGCTGCGCCTGGTCGCCTACCACTACCGGGTGGAACTGGAGGACATGGCGGTCACTGCGGCAGCGCCGCTGGGCACCCTGGACAGCCGTACCAGCGGCCTGCGCCTGGAGGGAACCCGGGGTCCGTGGAGCTATGCGGCCGAATACGCAGGCCAGCGGGACCTGGCGGGCAACCCGTGGGGGCTCGACAGTCGCTACGTACTGGCGGAGCTGGGCTATGGCCTCGCGGGCGGCACCGTGCTGAAGGCCGGATACGAGTCGCTGGGCGGCGGCGAAGGCGAGGGCAACCGCGCCTTCCAGACCCCGCTGGCGACCCGGCATGCCTTCCAGGGCTGGGCCGACGTGTTCCTGACCACGCCGGCGCAGGGCGTGGACGACCGTTACGTGGGCGCCACGGTGCCGCTGGCCGGCGGCAGCCTGCAGGCCTGGTACCACGACTTCGCCGCCGAGCGCGGCGGCGGCAGCTATGGCCAGGAGCTGGATGTTTCCTACGCGCACGCGGTACCGGGCGTGCAGGGCCTGTCCGGCCTGCTCAAGCTGGCCCGCTACCGCAGCGACGACGCGGCTTACAGCGCCGACACCGGCAAGCTCTGGCTGCAGCTGCAGTACAGCTACTGAGGCGGCGTGGCTAGCCGGCGGACGGATCCGCCGGCGGCACGGTTTCCAGGAACAGCGCCACGCCTGCTGCGTCGCAGGATTCCTGCAGCAGCAGGCTGGCCGCCAGGCACGGATCGGGAAGTTCGGGGCACTCGTGTTCCATGGTTCCTCCGCTCAGCCGCCAAGCAGGTAGAGCGCCCCCAGCGGATGGTGGGCGCGGGCGATGCAGTAGGCCTGAAGGAAGCACAGCGCCGCGCCGGCCAGCAGCCCCGCGCGGACGCCGGGCCCGCGGCGCGGACGGAAGGCCAGGATGCCCAGCACCACGTAGCTGGCGACGAAGCCAAGCTTCACCAGCAGCCAGCCGTTGGCGTACAGCTCGCGCGGCAGGATGGTCAGCAGCATCAGCGCCGCGGTCAGCAGCACGGTATCGATCGTGTAGCTGAGGTAGCGCGGCAGCGCGTGCCGCGGCCATTGCAGGCCTGCCAGCAGCGACAGTCCGCGCAGGGCGAAGAAGCTGCCGCTGAGCATCACGGCGCTGATGTGGACGAGCTTGATCTGCGGATAGAACTCGATCATGGGAGTGGCTCAGCCGGGACGACCGTCGCGGCGCGGGGTGAGGTAGACATGGCCGATGCGCGCCACCCAGGGCGACAGCGCCAGCAGCCAGCCGATCGCGGCCAGTGCCTGCCACAGCCCCGGATCGGGCAGCACGTCGGCGAGGATGCGCAGGGTGGCCACGACCTGGATCGCCGCGAACGCGAACCAGGCGATGCCGTACATCCGCAGCGGACGCCCGGAATGGCCCTGGGTCACGCGGGTGACCATCGCCACCAGCAGGCTGCCGAAGAAACCGATGAACAGCGCGTGCATCGGCGCGCGTCCCAGGATGAATTCCCCGGTGACGCCATATACCGCGCTCTGCGCCAGGTACAGGGCGAAGGTGACCGGCAGCCAGGTGGTGCCGATGAACAGCACCGCCAGCAGGCCGGGCATGCGCGTGCGCGGCCACCAGCGCCACACGGCCAGGGTGGTGAGCGCCAGCAGCGGTGCGTCGGCGATCCACAGCCAGGCGTAGCCATGCACCAGTTCCAGGCCGAGATGGACCAGCGCCAGCACCCACACCGCCAGCAGCCACCACAGCGGCCGCCACGCGCGGTAGCCGGGCACGGCATTGCCGGCGAAGAACGGGAACATGCGATGGGCTACGGTCACGTACAGCGGCAGCAGCAGGCCGAATCCGCCGAGCTTGATGCTGGCGAAGGCCCACTGCGCGGATGCGCCCAGCACGAAGGCCAGGAACATCGCCAGGCCCAGCCAGCCCAGCACCAGCGCGGCGAAGCAGGACCATGCATGCATGGTGCGTCCGCGCTCGTCGGCCAGCAGCCGGCCGAGCAGGAACAGGGCCGTGCTCCATCCGGCAAGCGCCATCCACAGGCCAATGGTCAGGCCCGCTTCCAGGCCGGCGGCACCGAGCAGGATGGCCAGCTGGCCACCCATCAGTCCGGCGCCCACCGGCAGGTAATGCCGGCGCTGCAGCTCCGGCAGGCCCATCCAGCGCGGGAACACGGTCAGCAGGAAGCCGAACACGAAGCTGGGCAGGACCAGGTACTGCATCAGGAAGGCGTGCAGCCAGCCGGCGGGAACCGGCAGCTCCGGCATGCTCCATGCGCCCCAGCGCGCCGATACCAGCCACAACGCCCACCACAGCATCGCCAGCAGCACGTTGGCCGCGCCGATGAAGAACATCAGCCGGTGCGGGGCATGCGCGAGCCAGGCCGGCGAGGGCCGGACGCGACCGGGACGGGGCAGGGGAACGGTCTCGATGTGCATGGCCGCAGTCTGTCCGCCACCCGTGGGGGGCGCCTTGACCCAGGTCAGCCCGGAGCGTTGCGGCGGGTTTGACCAGGGTCAAGGCGGGACGCGCGTGCGCTGCCTAACGTGCCGCCGCATCGACCACGCCACGAGGAACGCATGAGCCATCCATCCGACCCTGCCGATACCGGAGCCGGCCTGTCGCGCCTGGCCGCCATCAGCGCGGCCCTGCGCCCGCACGATCCCGGCGCGCAGGTGGCCCTGGACCCGGACCACGGCAGCGTCCAGGTCCTCACCGTGCTTGATCCGGAGGAGGTGGACCGCATCCTCGCCGCGGCCGGGATCCCGACTGCCCCCGCGCAGGCCAGGTCCGGCGGCGGCTGCGGTTGCGGTTGTTCCTGCGGCGGCGGCTGAGCCTGGCGTCGCGGCCTTCCCGGGTGCCGCGCGCCGCGGCGCCCCACCCGGCGCTTGGGCGGGGTTCATGGGGCCGGGTGGTACCATGGCCGCCGAGCCCCGTGCTCCCACGCGCGTCCCGCGCGGCCATACGGCCCCGATTCGCTCCCTTCCACACTGAGAGGCCCGCCCGTGCGCGGCCAGCCCGGGGAGCCGCACATGCCAGGTTACGAAACCCGCCAAGAACACGTCGCCATCGGCGGCCACGACTACCGCCTGCGCGTGCTGGCCGACCGCCAGCAGTTCTGGGATCCGGACGGGCATGGCGAACGCCTGGGCATCTCCTCGGCGCAGTGGGCGCTGTTCGGGCAGCTGTGGCCCGCCGGCGAGCTGCTGGCGCGGGCGATGCAGGACTTCGACATCCGTGGCAAGCGCATCCTCGAACTGGGCTGCGGCATCGGCCTGGCCAGCCTGGTCCTGCAGCGTCGCGGCGCCGACGTGGTGGCCTCGGACATGCATCCGCTGGCCGAGGTGTTCCTGGCCTACAACGCCGCGCTCAACGAACTGCCGGCGCTGCACTACCGCCACCTCAACTGGGACGAGCCGCTGCCGGAACTGGGTCGTTTCGACCTGATCATCGCCAGCGACGTGCTGTACGAGAGCGGCCACGCGGCGTTGCTTGGCGGCGTGGTCGACCGCCACGCGCAGCCGGAGGCGGAGGTGCTGGTGGCCGATCCGGGCCGCGGCAACAGTGCCCACCTCAACCGCCAGATGGGCGGGCGCGGCTTCGAACTGGAGGAACGGCGCTGCGCGCTGCATCCCGACGAGGCGCCGCCTTTCCGCGGCCGCCTGCTGCATTACACCCGCGGCGGCCACGCGTGAGCCGCCACGGCGCCCGGCACGCGCGCTGCGCGGCCGAGTGCAGCCACTGCGATGCGGTGTGCTGCCGGCTGACGGTGGTGCTGGACGAGGGCGACCATGTTCCCGAACACCTGACCGAGCTGTTGCCGGGCGGGGCGCGGGTGATGGCGCATGGTGCCGATGGCTGGTGCGTGGCGCTGGATGCGGAGCACCGCAACTGCGGCATCTATGACGACCGCCCGGATACCTGCCGGCGCTTCGTGATGAACGGCCCTTACTGCCGCTCGGTGCGCAGCGAGCACGCCGCACGCGAGCCGATTCCCCTGCTGCTGCGCTGACCCGTTCCATGCTTCCTTCCCCCACCGCGAGGGGTTGGGGCAGGCGGGAAGGGAAGGCTCGCGATGCCGGTTGCGCCTCGCCCCGGAAAGGCGAAGCTCCAGGAGCAAGGGCTTTGGCCTGCCGTCTCGCGGCTTTGGCGGGCCACCTGTTCCCTGCTTGTGCAAGAGCGCTTTTCAGCAGCCGGATGGCTGGTCAAAAGCAACCAAAGGACAGCAAAGCCCGACCCGCTCGCCGTGGCCTGGCCAGCCGGTGCCCGCGCTCCTTGCGACGGCGGTCGTGGACCATGACCCACCCGGACATATGGGTCTCTACGGCCGACCGTTGCTGCGATGCCCGCCGAACTGCAACGGGCGGCGAGAAGCACAGGCCACGGCAACCGCCACAACCCCGGGCCTGACGCAAAAAAAGACGGGCCGCGAATGCGGCCCGTCCTGTGTCCAGCTTCCTGGCGGATCAGCGGCGCGGCACGATCGCCGCCGCGGCCACGGTGGTGGCCGACGAGACCGGCGCGCCGCGCTTGGGCGCCACCCACAGCCGGAACACGAACCAGGCCAGGGCCAGCGCACCGACGCTGAACAGCGTGTCGGCCGGCACGCGCATCCACACCAGCAGGTCGATGATCGGCTGCTGCATGAACTCCGCCGAGCGCGCGAACCAGTAGCCGTGCTCGATCGCCGCATCCAGCTGCAGGATGCCCAGCGGAAGCAGGGTGAACAGCGACATGCCGGCCAGGCCGATGTTGAGCGACCAGAAGCAGGTCTTCAGCAGGCGCTCGCTCCATTGCAGGTCGGGCTTGAGCCCGCGCAGGCAGAACAGCATCAGGCCGATGCCGAGCATGCCGTACACGCCGAACATCGCGGTGTGGCCGTGGTTGGCGGTCAGGTTCAGGCCCTGCATGTAGTACAGCGGCAGCGGCGGGTTGATCAGGAAGCCGAACAGGCCGGCGCCCACCAGGTTCCAGAACGAGACCGCCAGGAAGAACATGATCGGCCACTTGTAGCGTGCCATCCACGGCGTGGCCTTGCCCAGCCTGTAGTTGTGCCAGGCCTCGAAGCCCACGTAGGCCAGCGGCACCACTTCCAGCGCCGAGAAGCTGGCGCCCAGGCCGATGACGGCGGTCGGGGTGCCGGTGAAGTACAGGTGGTGCAGGGTGCCGAGCACGCCGCCGGCCATGAAGATGATGGTGGCGAACAGCACCGCGACGGTGGCCGAACGCACCTGCAGCAGGCCCAGGCGGGTGAACAGGAAGGCGATCACCGCCACCGCGAACACCTCGAAGAAGCCTTCCACCCACAGGTGCACCACCCACCAGCGCCAGTACTCGACCATCGACAGGTGGCTGTGCTCGCCCCACATCAGGCCGGCCGAATAGAACACGCCTATCGCGACCACCGACAGGAACAGCAGGCCCACGATCGAGCGCGATTCGGCGCCCTTGCGCATCGCCGGCCACAGGGCGCGGCCGACCAGTACCAGCCACAGCAGCAGGCCGACGAACAGGAACCACTGCCAGAACCGGCCAAGGTCGACGTATTCCCAGCCCTGGTGGCCGAACCAGAAGTTGTGGGCCAGGCCCAGCTTCTGCATCACCGCCATCCACTGTCCGGCGAAGGAACCGACCACGATCACCAGCAGGCAGGTCCACAGCACGTTGACGCCCAGGCGCTGGAACTTCGGCTCGTGCCCGGAGATGGCCGGGGCGATGTACAGGCCCATGCCCAGCCACGCGGTGGCGATCCACAGCACGGCCAGCTGGGTATGCCAGGTGCGGGTCAGCGCGTAGGGGAGGATCTCGGACAGGGCGAAGCCGTAGGCCTCCTGGCCCTCGACCTGGTAGTGCGCGGTGGTCGCGCCCAGCAGGATCTGCACCAGGAACAGCGCGATCACCACCCAGAAGTACTTGGCGGTGGCGCGCATCGAGGGCGTGACCTTGATCAGCGCCAGCGGATCGGACTTGGGCAGCACCGGCTGCATTTCCTCGCCGTGGCCGGTGGCGTAGTGCCAGCCCAGCAGGCCGACGCCGGCGATCAGGAACAGCACGCTGAACACCGTCCAGATCAGCAGGTTGGACGGCGGGGTGTTGCCGACCAGTTCGTCATGCGGCCAGTTGGCGGTGTAGCTGATCTCCGAGCCCGGACGCTCGGTCACCGAGGCCCAGGCCGCCCACCAGTAGAACGCCGCCAGCTGGCGGCGATGCCCGGCGTCCGGCACCGCGTCGTTGCGCATGGCATAGGCCTCGCGCAGCTCCGCCGTCGCCGGGTCGTTGGAGAACAGGCTCTCGTAGTGCGCGGAGACCTTGGCCATCGCCGCGGCGCGCTCGGCGTCGAGGGTGATGGTGCCGCTGTCCGCGTCCCAGGTGTTGGGCCGCAGCAGGGCCTGCACGCGCTTCGCGTACGCGGCCTGGGTCGGTTCGTCCAGCTGCTTGTACGAATCGACGCCATGCTCGCGCGCGGCCCAGGCATCGAGGATGGCCTCGGCCTCGCGGTGCAGCCAGTCCGCGCCCCAGTCCGGCGCCACGTAGCCGCCGTGGCCCCAGATCGAGCCCAGCTGCTGGCCGCCGATCGACTGCCAGACCTGGCGTCCGGTCTCGATGTCGGCGCGGGTGTAGACCACGGTGCCGTCGGTGGTGACCACCTGTTCGGGCATGGGTGGCGCCTGGCGATGGATCTCGCTGCCGACCCACAACAGGGCGGCGAACGAGGCGAAGAGCAGGACCGCCAGGCCTGCCCAGAGCTTGCGTGTTGGATCCATGATGCGGCCTCTCCGGGGAAGGAACGGCCGCATCTTCGGCAGCGGGGCCGGCGGCGGCCCTGACGCAGGTCAAGCCGCGGACACTGGCGGTGCTGGAGCGGTGAGCCGGCGCAGTTGTCGCGTGACGGGATAGGCAGTACGGGCGCGATGCGCGTCCGGTCCCAGGTGGCCGGCATGCCGTGGCGGGAGCAGAAGGCTTCCGCACCGCAACCCCGGCGGCGCCCTGCCGGTCGGCGGTGCAGGTGCCCGGGCGCCGCATGCATGCACCGCACAGGACGGCCCATCGCGTTGACGCGGCAGGGGCCATGGCCCGGTAAATTCCAGTTCCCATCCCGCCGCCTTCCCGGGTGCCATGCCGGTGCACAGGAAGCCCTCTCCAGCGATCGAACAGGTGCCGGGGCACCCAGGCCGCATCCGCGGCCGGGGCGCGACGGCACCGGCGATCCGTCGCGGGACGCTGCTGGTGGCCGCAGTGCTGGCCGGCTGCGTGGCCACGCCCCGCGAACCTTCCGCTGCCGCCGCAGCGGCTGGTCCACGCACGCAGCAGGAGGCCGCCGCGCTCGCCCGCCGCGCCGCGCGCGAGCCGGACCCGTCGATCCGCACGCGCCTGTGGCTGGACTGCGCGTCCGCGGTCCATGCCGCGCTGGACGGGGAGGCGGCCCCGCCGGATGCGGGAATCGCACTGGCGGACCATTGTTCGACGCAGGCGCTGCTGGACCTGTTCCGCCGCCATCCCGGCGGATGGCAACCCGGGCGGCGGCGCATCGCCGGACGCGAGCTGGAGTTACGGATCGAAGGTGCCAGCCCGATGGCCCGTGGTGCCTATACGATCACCCCGGCGCAGGATGTCCCGGTGCCGCCGGGCTGGGACTTCCGCCAACCCGGGTTCGGCCTGCCACTGGTGCTGCGCGCCGACCGCTGCACCGATGCGCCCGATTGTGCGCTGTACACGCCGGAAGGGATCTACCGCTGGGCCACCGCCTGGATCGAGCATGGCGACGACGTCCCCGTCGTACGCATCGTCGACCCGGTGGCGACGCCGTCGACCACCGTGGGCGGGCGCGGGATGCGGCTCTCCTTCGATGCGTTCTCGGCCTACTGGAAGGGCGCGATGGCCTCGCGCCTTCCGCGGCTGGGCGTCTACGGGCTGCTCGGAGGCGATGGCATCGGCCGGCGCGCGGGCGCCTACCTGCTCACGGACTACGATCCGCGCAAGACGCCGGTGGTAATGGTGCACGGGCTGGGCAGCCACCCGATCATCTGGGCCGAACTGTCAGGTGCCATCTGGGCCGATCCGGTGCTGCGCGACAGCTACCAGGTCATCCACGTCGTATTCCAGACCAACGCCCCGCTGCTGGTGTCCACGCAACGCGTCCGCACGTACCTGGACCGGATGTGGGAACTGCTCGACCCCGAAGGCGACGACCCGGCGCGCGGGAAGATGGTGCTGGTCGGCCACAGCCTGGGCGGAGTGGTCGCGCGCCTGCTCGCGGTCGACAGCGGACGGGTGCTGTGGGATGCGGCGTTCACCGTCGCCCCCGGGCAGCTCCACGGGGCGGCGGAGGACGTGGCGGCGATCCAGGACATCTTCCTGTTCGATCCGTATCCGGGTGTCTGCGCGGTGGTCATGCTCGCCGCTCCGCACAAGGGCAGCCCGGCCGCATCGGGGTTCGCCGGGCGACTGGCCCGGGCGCTGGTGGCCCGCCGCGCACCGGAGATCCAGGCACTCAGGGAGGTGACGCTGGCCCACCCGGAGGACGTGCGCGACGAGGTGCGCGACAGCTACCGCTTCGCCCGGCTCGACAGCATCTGGACCCTGCGCGCGCCGCAACCGGTGCGGCGGACCGGCGAATCGCTGCTGCCGGCGCCGGGCATCCGCTACCACACCATCGCCGGCTACCTCCACGGGCAGGGCGGCGACGGCCTGCGGCCGCTGGAAAGCGCCCTGCTGCCGGGCGCGCGCTCGACCCTGGTGGTGGACCAGGGGCACACGCTCTACCGCGATCCGGTGGTCATCGGCCGCGTGCTGGAGATCCTGCGCGAGGAACGCGGGCTGCCGTGCGCGGGCGCGGCCGATCCCGGGAACACGGCCGATGCGGGGGATGTCGCCCGGGACATGCCGGCCTAGCGGGACTTCAGTCGCGCAGGACCGCCAGGGCCAGCGCTTCCAGGCGCTCCATGTCCAGCACTTCCACGTCGCGCAGCTTGATGTGCAGCAGGCCGTCGGTCTCGAACCGGCGCAGCACGCGGCTGACCGTCTCCGGCGCCAGGCGCAGGTAGTTGGCGATGTCGGTGCGCGACATGGTGAGCTGGAAGCGGCGCGGCGAGAAGCCGCGCGCGGCCAGGCGCCGCGACAGGCCGATCAGGAACGCGGCCATGCGTTCGTCGGCGGTGTTGTCGCGGGCGAACAGCGAGGCCACGCCGATGTCGCGGCTCATCAGCCGGAACAGGTGCTGCTGCAGGTTGGGCAGGCGCTGGGCCAGCAGTGCGATCTTGGGGAACGAGAACCGGCACAGCATCACCGTGTCCAGCGCCACCGCGTTGCAGGGATAGCGGTCGTCGTGGATCGCGTTGAGGCCGATCACCTCGCCGGGCAGGTGGAAGCCCAGTACCTGCTCGTGGCCGTTGCGGTCGACCTGGTAGGTCTTCACCGTGCCGGCGCGCACGGCGGCGATCGCGCCGAACGCATCGCCCTCGCGGAACACGTGTTCGCCGGGGTGCAGCGGGCCGACATGCTCGACCAGCACGTGCAGGTCCATGAGCGCGGCCTTGTCCATGCCCTCGGACATGCAGGCCTGGGAGAAGGCGCAGGTGGAGCAGAAGGTCAGCGCATCGCCGTCGTCGGCCATGACCGCCGGGCCGGTGCGCGGGAAGACGACGCCGGGGCTGTTCATGCGCAGCGCTCCACCGCCGTCAGACGGTACGCGAATACCGGGGCGCGGCGGAATCGTTGGCGGGCTGGAGGTAGCGGTCGAAGCACATGGCGATGATACGCAGCAACAGGCGTCCGCGCGACGTGGCCTGCAGGCCGGCTTCGCCCAGCTCGACCAGGCCGTCTGCCTGCAACGGCTCCAGGCGGGCCAGCGCATCGGCGAAGTAGCGGCGGAAATCGATGACGTGACGGCGGCCGAGGGCGTCGTAGTCCAGGCGGCCATGGCACATCAGCTGCTGGATCACGTCGGCGCGGATCACGTCGTCCTCGTCCATGCGCATGCCACGCCACACCGGCAGGCGGCCCTCGTCGATCGCCTGCTCCCAGCCGCCGATATCGCGCGGGTTCTGGCTGAAGCTGGCGCCGACGTGGCTGATCGCGCTCACGCCCAGGCCGACCAGGTCGCTCTCGGCATGGGTGGTGTAGCCCATGAAGTTGCGGTGCAGGCCGCCTTCGCGCTGCGCGCGCGCCAGCTCGTCGGTCGGCAGGGCGAAGTGGTCCATGCCGATGTACTCGTAGCCGGCCTGGCCGAGCTTCTCGATCGCCAGCCGCAGCAGGTCCAGCTTCTGCTCCGGCGAGGGCAGGTCCGCGGCATGGATGCGCTGTTGCGGGCGGAACAGGTTCGGCAGGTGGGCATAGCCGTAGATCGCCAGGCGGTCCGGCCGTACCTGCAGGGTGATGTCGAGGGTGCGCTCGAAGCCCTCCAGCGTCTGCTTCGGCAGGCCGTAGATCAGGTCCACGTTGACCGAGCGGAAGCCATGCGCGCGGCAGGCGTCGATGATACCGAGGGTCTGCTCCACGCCCTGGACGCGGTTGACCGCCTGCTGCACCACCGGATCGAAGTCCTGCACGCCGAGGCTGGCGCGGTTGAAGCCGGCCGCGGCCAGCTCGCCCACCTCGGCCGGGGTGATGAAGCGCGGATCCAGCTCGATCGAGCAGTCCATGCGTTCGCCGGACGCGAAGTGGAAATGCCGGCGCAGCACGTCCATCACCTCGGCGATCTGCTGCGGATCGAGGAAGTTCGGCGTGCCTCCGCCGAAGTGCACCTGCTCCACGTCGCGGTCGCGGTCGAACAGCTCCGAGGCCATGCCGATCTCGCGGTACAGCCGGGTCAGGTAGGCCGCGCCGCGCGACTTGTCGCGGGTGATGATCCGGTTGCAACCGCAGTAGAAGCACGGGCTGGTGCAGAACGGCACGTGCAGGTACAGCGAGATCGGGCGCGGGATCGGGTCGCCGTTGCTGGCGGCCGCCACCGCGCGCAGGTCCGCTTCGCCGAAGCCGGGGGTGAACTGCGGCGCGGTCGGGTAGGAGGTGTAGCGCGGCCCCGGCACGTCGTAGCGCTGGAGCAGCTCGGGATCGAACAGGGAGGACAGGCTGGCCATGCGGGAGACGTTAGGCTTGCCCGCCGGGCCTGTCCTTGATGCAAGTCAATGGGCGCCACCTGCAGGCGATGGCTTCAGCAATGTGAGGACGGGCGTCCCGGGACGTGGACCGATTCCCGGGACGCAGGCCGGGTGTCGGCGGCGGCTCAGGAGATCGCCAGCGACATCGATGCGCGCGGGCCGGTCTGCAGGAACTCCAGGTGGGCCGGCACGGCGAAGCCGGAGCGTTGCAGTGCGCCCAGCAGCCGCGCGGCCGCGTCCGGATCGCTGGCGGCGCGCCCGGCGAGGATGTCCCGGGCGCAGGTGGCCTCGGCGATGTGCAGCGACGCCTCGTTGATGTCCTCCGGCAGGCGCGCGACCAGCAGGGACTCCAGTTCGGCCATGTAGTCGTCCAGGCTGGCGCGGTCGGCTGCCGGCGCGGCATCGATGGCCGCGTCGCGGGCGTTGAGCAGGGAAATCACCGCCGGATGCCCCGCCGGATACCGCGGCCCGGCCAGGTAGCGCCAGGCCATCCGCCCCAGGATCGCCACGCCGGCGACGATGCCGGCGGCCAGCGCGAGCGTGCCCAGCGGCCCGAGCCTGTCGCTTATACCGAGCTCAGAGCCCACGAGACTACTGAGCAGCACGAATGCCGTATT
>NZ_PDWP01000023.1 GCF_010093235.1 Pseudoxanthomonas suwonensis
AGGAACGACCGAAGAAGACCTTGGGCGGTCTGACGCCGGCCGCTTATGCCGAACAGTTGGCGGCCAAAGCCGCTACGATGAAACCCGGACTCTAAAGAGCCCCGCTACTGAAAGCGGGGGGACGTCGCCGGGGCCGCATCAGGCAGAATGGCCGCCTCCCCCGCATGAACCGGATGGTCATGGACGTTGAAGATGTAATGCGCGCCGCGCTGCTCGAAGCCGGTTATGGCCCCGACGTGGTGGGCTCGGCGCTGCCGCGGATCATGCGCATCCTGCAGGCCGAGGACGTGCGCCTGGAGGTCGGCCGCACCCTGTCGCGCAAGGAACGCGAGTACGTGCGCGTGCAGCTGGAGATCGGCCTGACCGTTCCCGAGATCGTTACCAGCTTGAAGCGCTGACGGTTGCGGGGTTGCATCCCGGCATCGCGCTTACGAAAAGTCCCTCTCCCGTGGGGGGCGGGGCGGGACAGGGTCGGTTGCTGTCTGATGTAGCCGGTGCCCAGCCCTCTCCCTGGCCTTTTCCGACTGGAGGGGGAGGAAAGAAGAAGGCCCGCTTGCGCGGGCCTTCCTGCTGCTGCGATGCCGGCGCGCGGCTTACTTCAGGCCGCGGAACTCCAGCAGCGGCTCCACGCTCGGCTCCTTGCCGCGGAACTCGCGGTAGGCCTTGGCCAGGTCGCGGGAGTGGCCGATGGAGAGGATCTTCTCGCGGAAGATCTTGCCGTTCTCGCGGGTCAGGCCGCCGTTTTCGCGGAACCACTGGAAGGCGTCGTGATCCAGCACCTCGGCGCCGAAGTAGGCGTAGTAGCCAGCCGCGTAGCCGCCGCCCCAGATGTGGCTGAAGTAGTTGGTGCGGTAGCGCGGCGGAACCGCGGCCAGGTCCACCTTGTACCTGGCCAGGGCCTCCTTCTCGAACGCGTCCACGTCCTTCTTCGCGTCGCCGGCCGGCAGGGTGTGCCAGGCCAGGTCGAGCAGCGCCGCCGACAGGTACTCGGTGGTGGCGTAGCCCTGGTTGAAGGTACGGGCGCGCACGATCTTCTCCACCAGTTCCTCCGGCATCGGCTCGCCGGTCTGGTGGTGCTTGGCATAGTTGGCGAACACCTTCGGGTCCAGCGCCCAGTGCTCGTTGAACTGCGAGGGGAACTCGACGAAGTCGCGCGGCACATTGGTGCCGGCTACGCTCGGGTAGGTCGTCTTCGAGAAGATGCCGTGCAGGGCGTGGCCGAACTCGTGGAACAGGGTGGTGACGTCGTCGAAGCTCAGCAGCGCCGGCTGGCCGGGCGCGGGCTTGGTGAAGTTTTCGACGTTGTAGATCACCGGGATGGCGCCGGTCAGGCCGTCCTGCTCGACGAAGTTGCCCATCCATGCGCCACCCTGCTTGCTGTCGCGCTTGAACGGGTCGAGGTAGAACAGCGCCAGCTGGGTGCCGTCCTCGTCGAACACGTCGAACACGCGCACGTCGGGATGGTAGACCGGCAGGTCGGTGCGTTCCTTCAGGGTGATGCCGTACAGCTGGTTGGCGGCGAAGAACACGCCGTCCTCGAGCACGCGGTCGAGCTCGAAGTACGGCTTGATCTGCGACTCGTCCAGGTCGTACTCGGCCTTGCGCACCTGCTCGGCGTAGAAGTCCCAGTCGGCGGCGCCGGCGGTAAAGCCGCCGCCCTGCTGGTCGACCACCGACTGGATCCTGGCCAGCTCGGCGCGGGCGCGGGCGGTGGCCGCCGGCACGGTGTCGGTCAGCAGCTTCAGCGCCACTTCCGGAGTGCCGGCCATCTGGTCGGCGATGGAGTAGGCGGCGTAGTTCCCGTAGCCGAGCAGCTGCGCCTTGCGCGCACGCAGTTCGGCCAGGCGCTGGATGGTGGCGCGGGTGTCGTTGGCGTCGCCCTTGGCGGCGCGGTTCATCGAGGCGGCCAGCACCTCCTCGCGCAGGCTGCGGTCCTTCAGCGAGCCGAGCACCGGCTGCTGGGTGGTGTTCTGCAGCACCAGCAGCCAGCCTTCCTTGCCCGCGGCCTTGGCGGCCTCGGCGGCGGCGGCGATCGTGCCTTCGTCCAGGCCGTCCAGGCGTGCCTTGTCGGTCACCAGCACGCCGCCGGCATTGGTCGCGGCCAGCAGCTTGTTGCCGAAGGCGGTGGTCAGCGAGGACTCCTCGCTGTTGAGCTTGCGCAGCTCGGCCTGGTCGGCTTCCGACAGCAGGGCGCCGGCGCGCACGAAGGCGTCGTACTTGTGCTCGACCAGGGTCTTCTGCTCCTCGGTCAGGCCCAGGCTGTCGCGCTGGTCGTAGATCGCCTTGACCCGGGCGAACAGCTTCGGATCCAGGTGGATCGCGTCGCTGTGCTCGGCCAGCTTCGGCGCCAGGGCTTCCTCGGCGGCCTGGATGGTCGGGTTGGTGTGGGCCGAGGCCATGGCGAAGAACACCGTCACGGCGCGGTTCACCAGCGCGCCGCTGCGCTCCAGCGCCTCGAAGGTGTTGGCGAAGGTCGGCGGCTCGGGGTTGTCGGCGATGGCGCGCACCTCGGCCAGGTGCTGGCGCATGCCTTCCTCGATGGCCGGCTGGTAGTCGCGGTCGCTGATGCGGTCGAACGGCGGCGCCTGGAAGGGCAGGGGGCTGGCGGCCAGCAGGGCGTTGTCGCCCAGGACGGCGGTGGCGGAACTGGAATCGGGCATGGCGTTGTCGTTGGCGGAACGGTCGCCACAGGCGGTAAGGGCCAGGGCGATCGCCGAGGAAAGTAGCAGCTTGCGCAGCATGTAGGGCTCCGGAGGGGCCGGTCAGGATCGCCGGCCATCGTCCCAGCATGCGCCGCCCGGTGGAAGCGCAGGCAGTGCCGGAGGTCCCGGACCGGCGGCAGCGCGTGCAAAAGGAAGGCCGCCCGGCGTGGCAACGCCGGACGGCCTGGGCTGGCGGGACCGGGACGGCCGCCGCCGGGCTCAGCGGTGGGTATGGGCCTGGGCGTGGACCTCGCCGGTGTTGCCGGCGCGCAGCAGCGGTCCGATCTGCCACAGGGCGGACACGCCGACCAGGGTGTAGACCACCCGGGCCAGCGCGGCATCCTGGCCGCCGAAGATGGCCGCGACCAGGTCGAACTGGGCCAGGCCGACCAGGCCCCAGTTGATGCCGCCGATGATCACGAGGGCGAGGGTGATGAGGTTGAGGGTTTTCATGCTGGACTCCGTGGGGTTGGGCGGGCCGATGCTCAGCCCTCGGGGATGAGGACCGTGTCGATCACGTGGATGACGCCATTGCTCGCGGCGACATCGGTTGCAGTAACCCGGGCGCCGTCGACGGTCACGCCATCGCCGGAGGCGGCGATGGCCAGGTTCCCGCCCTGCACCGTGGTGGCCGAATCCATCGCGGCGACGCGCGATGCCGGAACCTTGCCGGGGACCACGTGGTAGGTGAGCACCTTCACCAGCTGCTGACGGTTCTCCGGCTTGAGCAGGTTCTCGACGGTGCCAGCCGGCAGCTTCGCGAACGCGGCGTCGGTGGGCGCGAACACGGTGAACGGGCCGGGACCCTTGAGCGTGTCGACCAGGCCAGCGGCCTTGAGCGCCGCGGCCAGGGTGTTGAACTGGCCGGCCGCCACGGCGGTATCGACGATATCGGCCTGGGCGCGGGTGTTGGCGCTGGTTGCCTTGGCGGTCTGGCCGGCGAAGGCCACGGGGCTGGCCAGGCCCAGGACGAGGGCGGCGGCCAGCACACGCAGCAGCTGCGGGCGGTTGGAACGGGCGTTGCGGGACATGGACGGCTCCGGTGGTATTGGGGAACGTGTCCAGTCTTGGGGCGGCGCCGTTACCCGCATGTCCAACCAGGCCATGTACAAGCCATGTACATCGCGTGCCCTAGCCTCCGCTGCATGTATCCGGTCAAGGTCGCTTCCACGCTCACCGGGCTGACGCCCGAGACCCTGCGCGCGTGGGAGCGCAGGCACGCTGCCGTGGTCCCGCACCGCGAGGGCGGGCGGCGTCTGTACGACGCGACGATGATCGAGCGCATCACCCGCCTGCACCGCCTGACCGCACGCGGCCATCCGATCCGCGACCTGGCGACGCTCGACGACGCGGCCCTGGATGCGCTGCTCGAGCAGAGCCGGCAGACCGGCTACGGAGCCCTGGAAACCCTGCCCGAGCGGATGCTGGACGCGGTGGCCGACTACCGCGTGGACCAGTTCGACCGCGACCTTTCGATCGCCATCGCCACCCTGCCGGTCCCGGTACTGGTGTCGCGGGTGGTGATGCCGCTGCTGCGCGAGGTCGGCCTGCGCTGGGCCGACGGCCGCCTGGCGATCGCCCAGGAGCGGCTGGTCAGCAGCCTGCTGCGCACGCGCCTGCTGTCGATCCTCAACCAGCATCCGCGCGAGCAGCGGCCGCGGGTGCTGTTCGCGACCCTGCCGGGCGAGCCGCACGAACTGGGCCTGCTGGGTGCGGCGCTGCTGGCGTACGAGGCCGCCGCTCCGGTGCTCTACCTGGGCACCGAACTGCCGGCGGAGGAACTGGTGCGGGTGGCCACGCGCCTGGATGCAGGTGCGGTGGCGGTCAGTTCGGTCGATCCGGGCCAGGCGCGCGAAGCGCTGGCGCAGCTGCGCGTGCTGGATGCCGGACTGCCGGCGCACGTGCCGGTCTGGCTGGGCGGCGCCAACGCGCGCTACCTGGGCGAGGACCTGGGGAGCGCGCGGGTGGAGGCGATCACCGATCCGCAGGCGCTGGCGCGGCGCCTGCAGCGGATGGAAGCGGCGGCCGCGCGCCGCCTGCGCGGGACAGGCGGCGGCGGACGACGCAAGGCGGTCAGTCCGCCAGCAGGCGGTTGATCCGCTGCACGAAGGCCGCCGGATCGGCCAGCGGCGCGCCGGCGGTCAGCTGCGCCTGCTCCAGCAGCAGCGTCGCCAGGTCGCCGGCCTGGGTCTCGTCTTCGGTCGCGCTGATCCGCTGCAGCAGGGCGTGGCGCGGATTGATCTCCAGCGTCGGCAGGCTTTCCGGCCCGGCCTGGCCAGCCTCGCGCAGCAGCCGCGCCAGGTGCGGCGCCATCTCGTACTCGGCCAGCGCCAGGCAGGCCGGCGAATCGGTCAGGCGCGCGGACACGCGCACGTCCCCGACCTTGCCGTCCAGCAGCTTCTTCAGCCGCTCCAGCAGCGGCGCGGCAGCCTGGGCAGCCTCCTCCTGCTGCTTCTTCTCGGCCTCGTCCAGCGGCAGCTCGCCCTTGGCCACGTGGCGCAGCGGCTTGCCGGCGTACTCGTGCAGGTGGCCGACCATCCACTCGTCGATCCGGTCGGACATCAGCAGCACCTCGATGCCCTTGCTGCGGAAGGCCTCCAGCTGCGGGCTGCCGGCGGCGGCGGCATGGCTGTCGGCGGTGACGTACCAGATCGCGTCCTGGCCGACGGCCATGCGCCCGATGTAGTCGTCCAGCGACACGGTCTGCGCCGCGTCCCCGCCACGGGTGGAGGCGAAGCGCAGCAGCTTCGCGATCCGCTCGCGGTTGGACGGATCCTCGACGATGCCTTCCTTGAGCGTGTTGCCGAAGGCCTTGAGGAAAGCGGCAAACTTCTCCGGCTCCTCGCGAGAGAGCTTCTCGATGAGGTCGAGCACGCGCTTCACGCAGGCGCCCTTGATCCGCTCCAGCTGGCGGTTCTGCTGCAGGATCTCGCGGCTGACGTTGAGCGGCAGGTCGTCGGCATCGACCACGCCGCGCACGAAGCGCAGGTAGTTGGGCAGCAGCTCCTCGGCCGCGTCCATCACGAACACGCGCTTGATGTACAGCTTCAGCCCCTTGCGCTCGTCGCGCCCGCCCATGAGCACGTCGAACGGCGGCTGCGAGGGCAGGTAGAGCAGGGTGGTGAAGCTCTGGCTGCCCTCGACGCGGTTATGGGTCCACGCCGCCGGGTCGTTGAAGTCATGACCCAGCGACTTGTAGAAGCCGCGGTAGTCCTCGTCGCTGATCTCGTTCTTCGGCCGGGTCCACAGCGCCGAGGCACCGTTGACGGTCACCCACTCCGGCGCCTCGCCGTCCTTCGCTTCCTTCGGCATGCGGATCGGGAAGGCGATGTGGTCGGAGTACTTGCGTACCAGCGAGCGCAGCTTCCAGTCCTCGAGGAACTCGTCCTCGCCGTCCTTCAGGTGCAGCACGATGGTGGTGCCGTGGCTGTCGAGGGTGGCCGGCTCCAGGGTGTACTCGCCGCGGCCATCGCTTTCCCACTTCACGCCGGCCTCCGCCGGGGTGCCGGCGCGGCGGGTGAGCACGGTGACCCGGTCGGCGACGACGAAGGCCGAGTAGAAGCCCACGCCGAACTGGCCGATCAGGCGCGCATCAGCCTTCTGGTTCTCGCCGAGGGCCTCGAGGAAACGGCGGGTGCCGGAGCTGGCGATCGAGCCGATGTTGGCGATCACCTCGTCGCGGTCCATGCCGATGCCGGTATCGCGGATGCTCAGGGTGCGGGCATCCCGGTCGTGGCTGATCTCGATCCGCAGGTCGCCCTCGCCGGCCAGCAGCTCCGGCTTGCCGATGGCCTCGAAGCGCAGCTTGTCGCAGGCGTCGGAGGCGTTGGACACCAGCTCGCGCAGGAAGATCTCCTTGTGCGAGTACAGCGAGTGGGTCACCAGGTGCAGTACCTGGGCCACTTCGGCCTCGAACCGGCGGGTCTCGGAAGCGGGGGCGGACGTTTCGGTGGTCTCGGTGGTCATCGGAAGGTCCCTTGGGACGGGGAATGCAGGGGTCCGATGTGTTGGCGGGACGGCCGTTTTCAAGGTGACGCGGCGCGCCGGCGCGTGGCCTGCCAATCTCCATGTCCCCCGGTCCGCCCCCCCGGCCAGAGCCTCTGCCTTTGCGTCCGGTCGCCAGGCCACGCGCCGCAGCGCTCCACGCATGGCTGCCGTAGCCCGGGTAAGCGCAGCGCACCCGGGGGTGTGTCCCGGCTACGATCCCGGATGCGGCCTTCG
This sequence comes from Pseudoxanthomonas suwonensis, assembly GCF_010093235.1. GTDB lineage: Bacteria > Pseudomonadota > Gammaproteobacteria > Xanthomonadales > Xanthomonadaceae > Pseudoxanthomonas > Pseudoxanthomonas suwonensis. The sequence goes on from NZ_PDWP01000023.1 coordinate 6,924, forward strand.
GCCTTATCCGGGCTACGCGACGGCGACGCCTCTGGCTTTTCCGGAAGGCTCCCGGCAACGGTCGAGGGCCGGGATGCGATGCCTGTTGCCCGGAAGTAAAGGAGGAGGCTCCGGCCTCGCGGAGGCCGGAGCCGGGGGACATGGAGGGCAGCAGGCATCGCGTCCCGGCGCCCAGCCACGCCCCAGCCCGAGTCCGCGCTCCGTAGCCCGGGTAAGCGAAGCGATCCCCGGGACCACGCGGCCAGGCCACTACGGTGCAGGCCGCCGTAGCCCGGGTAAGCGCAGCGCACCCGGGGTGTGTCCCGGCTAACGGCCCCGGATGCGGCCTTCGGCCTTATCCGGGCTACGCGACTGCGGTGCTTCTGGCTTTTCCGGAAGGCTCCCGCACGGTCGAGGCGGGGATGCGATGCCTGTTGCCCGGAAGTAAAGGAGGAGGCTCCGGCCTCGTGGAGGCCGGAGCCGGGGGATGGAGGGCAGCAGGCATCGCGTCCCGACGCCCAGCCACGTCCCAGCCCGAGTCCGCGCTCCGTAGCCCGGGAATGCGAAGCGCGGCCAGACCGCTACGGTGCAATGGAACCAGGCGCCGCCGTCCCCGCCCCGGATGCGGCCTTCGGCCTTATCCGGGCTACGCGACTGCGGTGCTTCTGGCTTTTCCGGAAGGCTCCCGGCAACGGTCGAGGGCCGGGATGCGATGCCTGTTGCCCGGAAGTAAAGGAGGAGGCTCCGGCCTCGTGGAGGCCGGAGCCGGGGGACATGGAGGGCAGCAGGCATCGCGTCCCGGTACCCAGCCACGCCCCAGCCCGAGTCTGTGCTCCGTAACCCGGGAAAGCGAAGCGCAGCCAGACCGCTACGGTGCAATGGAACTAGACGCCGCTGCCCCGCCCCGGATGCGGCCTTCGGCCTTATCCGGGCTACGCGACTGCGACGCTTCCCGGCGCCAGGGGACATGGAGGGCAACAGGCATGGCATCCCGGCGCCCGGCCACGCCCCAGCCGCTGGATCACCCGCTCAATCCAGCCGCTTGCGGAACCGCAGGATCGCCGCGGTCATCATCACCGCGGTGAAGACCACCAGCGCCGCCACCGACGGCCACAGCTCCCACAGGCTGGCGCCGCGCAACATCACCCCGCGCACCAGGCGCAGGAAATGGGTCATCGGCAGCACCTCCGCCACCCACTGCGCCAGCTTCGGCATGCCCGCGAACGGGAACATGAAGCCCGACATCAGGATCGACGGCAGGAACACGAAGATCGTCATCTGCATGGCCTGGAACTGCGACTGCGCCCGGGTCGAGATCAGCAGGCCCAGCGCCAGGTTGGCCACGATCAGCAGCAGCGCCGCGATGTACACATCCAGCAGGCTGCCCAGCAGCGGCACGTCGAACATCCAGATGCCCAGGGCCAGGATCAGCGTGGTCTGGACCAGGCCGATCACCGCGTAGGGCAGGACCTTGGCCACCATCAGCTCGCTGCGGTCCAGCGGCGTGGCGATCAGCAGCTCCATGTTGCCGTGCTCGCGTTCGCGCACGATCGCCATGGCGGTGAACATCACCATGGTCATGGTCAGGATGATGCCGATCAGGCCCGGCACGATGCTCACCGCGCTGCGCCGCTGCGGGTTGTAGAAGCTCACCACCTCGATCTGCGGCGTGGCCCGCGCCGGGCGTCCGCCCGAGGCGCGCTCCAGCGGCGTCTGCGCGACCTGGTTCGCCGCCGCCTGCACCACCGTGTCGGTGCCGTCGACCATCACCTGCAGCGCCGGGCGGCCGTCGGCCAGGCGCCGGTCGAAATCCGGCGGCACCGCGATGCCCACGCTGACCTCGCCCCGGCGCAGCATGTCCACCAGTTCCTGCGGGGTATCGGCCACGGCCGTGGTGCGGATGACGCCGGTGGCATTGATGTCCATCACCGCCGCGCGCGAGGTCGCGGTCATGGCCTGGTCGGCCACCGCCGCCGACAGGTTGCGCGGGTTGAAGTTGATCGCGTAGCCGAACAGCAGCAGGTCGATCACGGGGATCACCACGATCAGCGCCATGCTGATGCGGTCGCGGCGGATCTGGCGCAGCTCCTTGAGCACCACGGCCCATACCCGGCGCAGGTTCATGCCGCGTCCTCCATGCCGGCGCGGCCGCGGGTGGCGGCGACGAACACGTCTTCCAGGTTGGGCTCGGAGGCGCCCACCTCGCCGGCCACGCCCGCGCGTCGCAGCGCATCGCGCACCGCCTCCTCGACCTGGCCCGCGTCGGCGGTGGCCAGCACACGCAGGCTGTTGCCGATCTGGGCCACGCTGATCACCTGCGGCAGGCCGACCAGCACCTCGTGCGCGCGCCGCGGCTGCGGCGCCAGCACTTCCACCGTGCGTCCGGACAGCTGGCCGGCCAGTTCGCCGGGGCTGCCATCGGCCACCAGCCGGCCGCGGTCGAGGATGGCGATGCGATGGCAGCGCTCGGCCTCGTCCATGTAATGGGTGGACACCAGCAGGGTGGTGCCCGCATCGGCCAGCGCGAACAGCGCTTCCCAGAAATCACGCCGCGATTCGGGATCCACCGCGCTGGTGGGTTCGTCCAGGAACAGCAGCTCCGGCCCGTGGATCACCGCCCCGGCCAGGGCCAGGCGCTGCTTCTGGCCGCCGCTGAGGGTGCCGGCCAGCTGCTTCTGGCGGTCGCCGAAGCGGTAGCGCTCGACCAGTTCATCGATGCGCTGGCGGCTGCGCTGGCGCGGCAGGCCGTACACCGCGGCGAGGAACTCCAGGTTCTCGCGCACCGACAGGTCTTCGAACAGCGAGAACCTCTGGGTCATGTAGCCGATGCGCAGGCGCAGCGCGTCGGCTTCTTCCGGGATGCGCAGGCCTAGCACCTCGATCTGGCCCTCGCTGGGCGTCAGCAGCCCGCACAGCATGCGGATGGTGGTGGACTTGCCCGAGCCGTTGGGCCCCAGGAAGCCGTACACATGCGCGCGCGGCACGGTCAGGTCCACGCCGTCGACCGCGCGCAGCTGGCCGAAGCACTTGCTCAGGCCGCGTGCGCGGATGGCGATGGCCTCGGTGGCTTCAGCGTGCATCGCCGAATTCCACCCGCAGCGGCAGCCCTGCCGGCAGCTCGCCGGCGCCCTCGCCTTCCAGCTCGACCTCGGCCAGGTAGCTCAGGCGCGCGGCGTCCTTGCCGGTCAGCGCGTAGTACGGAGTGAACACCGGTTCGCTGCGGACCATGCGCACCCGGCCCGGGTAGCTGCGTTCGCCATCGGCGCCCACCTGCACGCGCACCGCCTGGCCGACCTGCACCCGCGGCCGCAACGGCTCGGGCACGTAGATGCGCGCGTAGGGACGCTCGCCGACCAGCAGCACCGCCAGTGGCGCGCCGACCGGGGCCTCGTCGCCGGCGCGGTAGGGCAGGCTGTCGACCCGTCCGGCGCGCGGGGCGACCACGTCCAGGCGACCGGTGGTTTCGGCCTGGCCGCGCAGCTGCGCCTCGGCGGCGGCCAACGCGGCCTCGGCCTGGGCGACCTGCTCCGGGCGCACGCCGTTCTCCAGCTCCTGCAGCGCCGCGCGTGCGGCGGCGACCTGGGCCTCGGCATTGCCGGCGGCGGCGCGGGCGCGGTCGACCTCGGCGGCCGAGACCAGCTGGCGCGCACCCAGCGGCTGCACGCGTTCGAAGTAGGCCCGCGCGTCGCGCGCCTGGGCCTGGGCGGCGGCCAGGTTGGCGCGGGCCTGGGCGATGTCCTCGCGGCGCGCGCCGTTGCGCAGTTCCTCCAGCAGCTGGCGCTGCCGCGCGACCTCGGCCTCGGCCGCGGCCAGCTGGGCGTCGCCGCGGGTGCGTTCCAGCACCAGCAGGCGCCGGCCGGGCTCGACCCGCTCGCCCTCGCGCACCTCGATGCTGGCGATGCGCTCGGCGGCCGGGGCGGGCAGGGTGATGCGGTCGTACTCCAGCGTGCCCAGCGCCTGGTCGGTGGCGGGCGTGCAGGCGCCCAGGGCGAGGGCGGCGAGCAGGGCGGCGCCGGCCGCGCGCGCGGCCATGGGGAAGGCGAAGCGGGTCATGCGGGAAGCTCCAGGCCGCGGTCGAGCAGGGCCAGGGCATGCCCGCGGATGTCGTCGATGCCCAGGTCCTCGGCGTCGAACAGCTGCCGCCAGATGGGCGTGCCGGAAGCGGGGAACAGGGTCAGCCCGACCAGCGAGACCATCAGCAGGCGCGGGTCCAGCCCGGGATTGAGCCGCCCGGCCGCCTGCTCGGTGGCAAAGCGGGCGGCCATCACCGCCGCCAGCTGCGGCGCCAGCCGCGACACCAGCAGGTCGCGCAGTTCGCCGCCCTCGCTGACCACCTCGCGGATCCACAGCGCCGGCAGCCAGGGGTGGTGCCGGACCTGGGCGCAGATCACGTCGACGAACGCCACCACCACGTCACGCAGCGGGGCGTCGGGCATGCCCAGCAGGGTGTCGCGCACCTGCTGGAACACCGGCATCAGGCGCTCGCCGATCACCGCCTGGCGCAGCCCGGCGGCGTCGCTGAAGTAGTAGTGCACCAGCGCCGGGGTGACCGACGCCTCGGCGGCGATGTCGCGCAGCCGGGTGGCGGCGATCCCATGGCGCACGTAGCAGGCCAGGGCGGCGTCCAGCAGCTGCTGGCGCAGGTCCGGTCCGTCACCCTGCGGGCGCCGGCCGCGGGCGCGGCGCGGGGTGCCCGCGGCGGCCTCTCCGGGGTGGGGTTTTGCGCGTTCGGGGCCTGGTTCGGCGCGCTGCGTGACTTTCGTCACGCGCGGCCGGGTCCTGGAAGGGGGGCTGGATGGGGTCATGCCTTGCATTTAATTGGCGAGTTAATTAAATCGCAAGTGCCTGTCCCGTGAAGGATTTGTGGAGATTCAGCGCCCCGTCAGGGAACCGGGAGACAACCCGGAGGCGCACATCGCGGCCGGCATCCTCCATACGTCGCAGGTTGGTAGCGTTCCCAGCAGCGAAAAAGCACGCTATGTTCATCCCGGGAGTGGCGCGCGACTCGGGGGAGCGCAGCGCCTCCGCCAGGCCCCGGTTTTCAGGACCGTGGCATGGCCTCCCCCCGGACTGCGCTTCGCAGGCCGGGACAGGGGTCCAAAGGGGGTTCGGGATGTTCCGGACAATTGGCTGGCAGTACCTGCCACACCGCCGACGCCACTGCGCGACGGGATGTGGTGCCGTGACGGGGGTCGCGGCTGCAATCGCCTCAACCTGGTGACCCGCTGGCCGTGGCCGCGCCCCGGGGGGAGGGGCGCGGCCACGGTGATTTCCCGGGCGGTATACGACCGCTCCATGCCTCCGGTGTAGGGTTCCAGGCCATGACCCGGACCGCTTCCGCCCGCATCCGCTTCCACGCCCGCCTGTCGCGCCCGCTGCATCCGGCCGGCGCCGACTGGACCTTCCTGGTCCTTCCCGCCGACGCCAGTGCCCGCCTGCCCACCCGCAGCCAGGTCACGGTGGACGGGACCTTCGCCGGCCACGCCTTCCAGGCCACGTTGCAGCCGGACGGGCAGGGCAGCCACTGGTTGAAGGTCGAACCCGCGCTGCGGGCCGCGGCGGGAGTGGAGCCGGGCGACGAGGTGGAGCTGGCGATCGCACCGGTGGAACACGAGCCCGAACCCGAGGTGCCGGAGGACCTCGGCCAGGCGCTGGCCGCCAATCCGCAGGCCATGGCCACCTGGCGAGACATCACCCCGGTGGCGCGCCGCGACTGGATCCACTGGATCACTTCCGGCAAGAAGGCCGGGACGCGGACCAGGCGCATCGCCAACGCCTGCGACATGCTCGCCAGCGGCAAGCGGCGGGCCTGCTGCTTCGACCGGTCCGGCATGTACAGCAAGGCCTTCTCCGCGCCCAGGGCGGCGCCCTGATCCGGAGGCGGCCGCCTGTGGTCGCCCCTGGCAGGCTCCCGTCGGCCGAACCGCGGTTCCGTCGCATCGTCCTTGCCTGACCGCATCGGGATGCACAGGCTGTTTGCACGCCTGACGGAGGACTGCCGCCAATGAAGACCCTGTTCGCCCTGTCCGCCTGGTGCGTGCTGCTGGTCCTGTGCTGGCCGCTGGCGCTGTTGGCCCTGGTCCTGTGGCCGCTGGTGTGGCTGCTGTCGCTGCCGCTGCGCCTGGTGGGCATCACCTGTTCGGCGCTGTTCGAGTTCCTGCGCGCGCTGCTGATGCTGCCGGCACGGGTCCTGGGCGGTGGGCCGCGTGAGGCCGTGATTCGGGATTCGTGATTGGTGATTCGTCAAGAGCGCTGACCGGTAGCCGGGGCGCGGTCCCGGACTTGTCGCAGCTACCTGCGCAAACGCCAACGAAGCGCTGTCGGGACACGCCCAGGCGGCGTAGCCCAGCCCCACGGTCTGGAACTGGACGGCCCTGTCCCGCCGTCATGTGGTGCAGCAAAAAGGCCCGGCTTTCGCCGGGCCTTTCCTGCTTCCTGGGCCAGGATCAGGCCTGCTTCTGCGACTCGATCCAGGCGTCCACGCGGCGCTCCAGCAGGTCCAGCGGCATCGCGCCGCCGCCGAGCACCGCGTCGTGGAAGCCGCGGATGTCGAAGCGGTCGCCCAGCGCCTGCTCGGCCTTCCGCCGCAGTTCCTGGATGCGGATCATGCCGACCTTGTACGCGGTGGCCTGGCCCGGGTTGACCAGGTAACGCTGCACTTCCGAACGGATCGCCGCGTCGGGCACCGAGCTGTTGGCGCGGAAGTAGTCCACCGCCTGCTGCTCGGTCCAGCCCTTGGCGTGCAGGCCGGTGTCCACCACCAGGCGGATCGCGCGCCACATCTCGGACATCAGCCGGCCGTATTCGGAGTACGGATCCTCGTAGGTGCCCGGCATCTCCTTGGCCAGCCACTCCGAGTACAGGCCCCAGCCCTCGGTATAGGCGGTGTCGAACATCTGGGTGCGGAACTGCGGGACGCCGGTCAGCTCCTGGGCGATGGAGATCTGCATGTGGTGCCCCGGCAGGCCCTCGTGGTACGCGATCACCTCCAGCTCGGTCTTCGGCATGGAGTTCATGTCCGACAGGTGCGCGTAGTAGATGCCCGGGCGCGAGCCGTCCGGGGTGCCGGGATAGTAGTGCTGCGCGGCGCCGTCCTGCTCGCGGAAAGCCTCCACGCGCTTGACCACCAGGTCGGCCTTGGGCAGCAGCCCGAAGTACTCCGGCAGGTGCTTCTTGATGTTCTCGATCTTGGTGGTGGCCTCGTCGATGTAGGCCTGGCGGCCGGCATCGGTGTTCGGGAACAGGCGCTTGGGATCGGACTGGACCTGCTTGAAGAAGGCCTGCAGGTCGCCCTTGACACCCAGCTGCTGCTGCACCTTCTCCAGCTCGCCACGCAGGCGCGCGACTTCCGACAGGCCCAGCTCGTGGATCTGGTCGGCGGTCATGTCGGTGGAGGTGTGGCGCTTGAGCTGGGCGGCATAGAACGCGGCGCCGTCCGGATGGGTCGTGCCGACGCCGGCCGGGTTCTCCAGGGCGTTGGGCAGCTCGGCCTCGGCGAAGGCGATCACGCGCTCGTAGGCCGGCTTGATCGATTCCAGCAGCGCGGTGCGTGCCTGGGCCTTCAGCTCCTCGGCGCGCTCGTTGCTGATCTTGCCGGCCTTGGCCAGGCCGTCGGCCTTGGCCTGGGCATCGGCCCACAGCGCGCTGTCGGCGCCGGGTCCGAACGGCGCGCCGCCGATGACCTTGCGCGACTGGTCGATCACGGCCTCCAGGGCGAACTTCGGCGGACGGATGCCGCTGGCCGCCGAGGCGCGGGCACGCTCCAGCAGCTGGTCGAAGGCGGTGCCGATCTTCTGCAGGCGGGCGACGTAGGCGACGTAGTCCTGCTCCTCGTCGACCTTGTGGAAGCCGATCAGGAACGTCGGCACCTTGTTCTGCATGCCGCCCATCTGCTCGAACGGGTAGTCATGGGCGCTGTACTGCAGCCCCACGCGGGCGTTCTCGGCCTGCTTCTTCCACAGTTCCCAGGACAGGCGGGCCTCCGGGTCGAGCTTCTGGAAGTCGAACTGCGACTCCATCTCGCGCACCGAGGCTTCCAGCCACTCCAGGCGCTTGCGCTGGCCGGCCTCGGACATGTCGTCGACCTGGTCGTACAGCTCCTTGCGGCCGAGGAAGGTCAGCTGGACGGGGCTGAACTTCAGCAGTTCCTCGTACTTGGTGTCGAACCAGGCGTTGAGGCGCTGGGTCTCGGCCTGGATGGCCGCCGCATCGGGCGCGGCCGCCTGGGTGGTGCCGGCATTGCCGGCGGGTGCTTCGCCGTCGCGGCTGCAGGCGCCAATGGCGACGGGGAGGGCGAGTGCCAGGGCGATGGCGAGGGTGCTGCGGGCAGTCACGGGACGCACTTGGAGCTCTCCGGGGTCGGGTTGTCCCCGCATTCTGCGTCATGCAGCCATCCCGGGGCACCGTGCGGATGGTCATGCCTCCGCGGTCGACCGGCGTGGGACATCCGGCATATGCCAGGCGTGGACCGGGCCCGCAGAATCGAACCAAGCCAAACCGGAGCCGTCCATGCGCCGCACCGCTTTCGCCCTGCTGGCCTGCCTTGCCTCGTGGCTGCCCGCCGCTTCCGCCGCCGATCCATGCCCCGACCGCGAGGCCTACGCGCCGGGTCGCGCCCTGATCGCCGAGCTCGACCGCATCGTCGCCCCCGGTGGCGTGCAGGAGGCCTACGAGGTCGAGGTCAATGGCGTGCGGCACTGGGTCAACGTCCGCGGCCAGGACCGGGACAACCCCCTGCTGTTGTTCGTGCACGGCGGCCCGGCCTCCCCGGTGATCCCCACCCTGTGGCAGTTCCAGCGCCCGCTGGAGGAGTACTTCACGATCGTCCACTACGACCAGCGCGCCTCCGGGCGCACCTACCGGCTCAACCCGCCGGAGGCGGTCGAGGGCACGATCAAGGTCCAGCAGTACGTGGACGACGCCATCGCCCTGGCCGAACACCTGCGGCAGCGCTACGGCAAGCGCAAGCTGGTGCTGGCCGCCCACAGCTGGGGCACGGTGGTGGGCATGCACGCCGCGCTGCAGCGGCCGGACCTGTTCCACGCCTACGTCGGCATGGGCCAGGTCATCCACGTGCGCACCAACGAACGGCTGAGCTTCGAGTACGGCCTGGCCCGCGCCCGCGCCGAGGGCAATGCCGCCGCCGTGGCGGAGATGGAATCGATCGCGCCGTACCCGGGCGATGCGCCGCTGACCCGCGACCGCATCGTCATCGCCCGCAAGTGGCCGCAGTACTACGGCGGCCTGAGCGCGTTCCGCGACAACTCCGACTGGTTCTTCCAGGGGCCGCGCCTGTCGCCCGACTACGACGACGCCGACCGCTGCGCGATCAACGCCGGCAACGTGTTCACCCTGGGCCGCCTGCTGGACGAGTTCCTGGAAGTGGATTTCCGCGGCGTGCGCGAATTCCCGATCCCGGTGGTGATGTTCATGGGCCGCCACGACTACACCACGCCGTCCGGGCCCACCGCCGAGTGGCTGCGGCAGGTGCGGGCGCCCTACCGCCACGGCGAATGGTTCGAGCGCGCCGCGCACATGATCCCGTGGGAGGAGCCGGGCCATACCCTGGCGGCCCTGCTGCAGCACGTGCGCCCGGCGGCCGTGGAGGGCGAGCGCGCCGCGCCGGCGCGCTGAGCGCTCAGCCCTGGCAGGTCTCCGGCACGCTGCGCGCCAGCCAGCGGGCCACGGCTTCGGCGGACATCGGCCGCGCGAACAGGTAGCCCTGCATCAGGTTGCCGCCCAGTTCGCGCAGCACCGCCAGCTCCTCGTGCGCCTCCACGCCCTCGATCACGCAGCCCAGCTCCATGTCGCGGCTGAGGGCCAGCAGCGAGCGCACGATCTTGATGCTGGTCGGCTTGTCCTGGATGCCGGCGACGAAGCGGCGGTCGATCTTGATCTTGGTCAGCGGCAGGGCCAGCAGCTGGCTGAGGCTTGAGAAACCGGTGCCAAAGTCGTCCAGGGAGACGCCGCAGCCCAGGCCGCGCAGCTGGCCCGCCGCGCGCTGGAGCTGGGCCATGTCGCTGAACACCGCCGTCTCGGTGATCTCCAGGTCGATCCGCGCCGGATGCACGCCGCTGTGGCGGATGGTTTCCAGCACCCGCTCCAGCTCCTCGCTGGAGCCGAGGTCGTGGATGGACAGGTTGAACGACAGGCCCACCGGTTCCGGCCAGCGGGCCGCCTCGGCCAGCGCCTTGCGCAGCAGCACGCGGGTGAGCCTGTGCACCAGGCCGGCGCGCTCGGCCACCGGGATGAAGTCGGCGGGCGAGACCTGGCCCAGCTGGGGGTGGTGCCAGCGCGCCAGCGCCTCGAACGCCAGGGCCTGGCCGCTGGCCATGCACATGATCGGCTGGAAGACCACCGACAGCTGCGCCTCCAGGTCGGCGCTGCGCAGCGCCTGCTCGATCGCCGCCTCGTGCTGGATCCGGCGCTGGTGGTCGGCCGAGAACAGGCTGACCCCGCCCCGGCGCAGGCGCTTGCCGTGGTACAGCGCATAGTCGGCGCGCTCGTACAGGTCCTCGGCGTGGCAGGCCAGGTCCGGGTACAGCACCAGGCCGATCGTCGCGGTCACCTGCAGCGACAGGTCCTCCAGCTGGAACGGCGCGCGCAGCTGCTCGCACAGGGAGCGGGCGAACGCCACGTAGGCCTCGTCCCCGCCCAGGTCCTCGGCGATCATCGCGAACTCGTCGCCGCCCAGGCGCGCCAGGTGGATGCGGCCGCTGGCCATCAGCGACAGGCGCTGGCCCACCTGCTTGAGCAGGCGGTCGCCGGCGGCGTGGCCGTACAGGTCGTTGATCGGCTTGAAGCCGTCCAGGTCGATGATGCCCACCGCCAGGCGCGTGCCGCGGGCATCGGCGCGCTCGCAGGCCTGCACCAGCGCGCCGAAGAAGGCGCGGCGGTTGGGCAGCCGGGTCAGGCTGTCGAGGTTGGCCAGGCGCAGGTTCTCCGCGCCCAGGCGCTCGGCCCGCAGCCGTGATCCGACCAGGTCGGTGAAGCGGCGGTACTGGCGCAGCAGGGTGGTGACCAGGACGAAGGTCATCAGTGCCACGCTCACCGCCATGGCCACGAAGGTCGGCTCGCCGGTGGCGGCGAAGAACAGGATGAAGCCGCCGTTGAACACCAGGGCGATGGTCAGCATCGCCGGCCGCACGTGCATCAGGTACAGCTGCGAGACCGCGGCGGTGGTGGCCATGCAGAACGCCACGTGCGAGCGCAGGAAGGCGTCGCCGTAGGGGAACAGCAGCAGCGGCCACAGGGAGAAGGCCAGGGCCACCGGCCAGGCCATCCGCCCGGCCCGGACCAGCGCGCGGTGCGCGGCCGAGGCGTCCGGCTCCTCGCGCCGTCCGCGCCACCACTGCACGCAGCGCGCCAGGCAGACGCCGGTCAACAGGGCGGGCACGCCGAGGGTCAGCCAGGCCGGCGCATGGCCGAAGTGGGTCCAGGCCAGCAGCCAGGTGTTGGCCGCGACCACGAGGTACATCAGGGGGAGCTGGCCGGCGAACGCGCGATACTGTGCCTTCAGCAGCGCCGGGTCGGCCGGCGATACAGACATCAGTTCCCGCAGCCTGGCGATGGGTCCTGCTGGTGGCATGTGGCTCCCGCTCGGGCCCCCGGCGCCGGCAATCGGTCGCACGAAGGCGTGTCGTCCCCGGGAAGAGCGGCCGCGTCCGGCGAAAGTTGAGGCCTCCGGGCGACCGGGTCGGGTACGATGCCCGTCCCCTGTCGCCTCAGCCGCATCGCCATGACTGCCAGCGTCCCCTCCCCCCAGGTCACCCGGGAACAGGCCGAGGAGGCCGTGCGCACCCTGCTGCGCTGGGCCGGCGAGGACCCGTCCCGCGAGGGCCTGCTGGATACCCCGCGCCGGGTGGCCGAGGCCTACGGCGACTGGTTCAGCGGCTACCGCGACGACCCGCGCGAGTACCTGGCCCGTACCTTCGAGGAGGTGGCCGGCTACGACGAGATGATCGTCCTGCGCGACATCGAGTACGAAAGCCACTGCGAGCACCACATGGCGCCGATCATCGGCCGGGTCCATGTCGGCTACCTGCCAGCGGGCAAGGTGGTGGGCATCAGCAAGCTGGCGCGGGTGGTGGATGCCTACGCCCGCCGCTTCCAGGTCCAGGAGAAGATGACCGCGCAGATCGCCCACACCATCCAGGACGTGCTGCAGCCGCAGGGCGTGGGCGTGGTGGTGGTCGGCGCGCACGAGTGCATGACCACCCGCGGCGTGCACAAGCGCGGGGTGAGCATGGTGACCTCGTGCATGCTCGGCAGCTTCCGCGAGGACGCCCGTACCCGTTCGGAGTTCCTGCGCTTCATCGAGGGCCGGCGCTGAGGCCATGGCCGCGCTGGAGACCCGCGACTGTCCGTGTGGCACGGGCAAGGCCTACGAGGCCTGCTGCGGACGCTGGCATGCCGGCGAGCCGGCGCCGGATGCGCTGGCGCTGATGCGTTCCCGCTACAGCGCCTACGTGCTGGGCCTGCCGGACTACCTGCGCGCCACCTGGCATCCGTCCACCCGCCCGTCGGCCCTGGACCTGGATGATCCGGACGGCCTGCGCGTGGTCTGGCTGGGCCTGGCGATCAAGTCCCACCGCAGCGCCGGCGACCGCGCCGAGGTCGAGTTCGTCGCCCGCTACCGTGCCGGCGGCCGCCCCGCGGTGCGCATGACCGAACGCAGCCGCTTCGTGCGCGAAGGCGGCCGCTGGTACTACGTCGACGGCGACGTCTCCTGAGCGCTGCACCCTCTCCGGCGGAGAGGACTGGGGCCGGTTGCGGGCCACGTCTGAGGTAGCCCGGAAAAGGCCGAAGGCCGCATCCGGGGGGCAGCCACGACCCACTCTAGCGGTGCTCCCGGGGCGCGTGGCGACGCACGCCTCGACAGTGCCCTGGCGCCGAGCGGCGCGTTGCGCTGCGCTCACCCGGGCTACGGTGTCGGCCCGTCGGCCGCGGCACGGATTCCACCTGCCCTAACGCTTCGCTGACGCAGCGCTCATGGCGCCGGGACTAGCGTGGCCGGGATGACCCTGGCCGCCCCTGTCCAAGCCCCGCTGCGCCAAGGCCAGGCCCTGGCTGCCCGCTATGCCGCCGTGCGTGCGGCGACCGTCGCCCTCGCCGCGCCACTGTCGCCCGAGGACGCGATGCTGCAGAGCATGGAGGACGCCAGCCCGGCCAAATGGCACCTGGCCCATACGACCTGGTTCTTCGAGCACTTCGTGCTCGGCGCCGCGGGCATGGAGCCGCTGCAACCGCACTGGCATTACCTGTTCAACAGCTACTACGACAGCGCCGGCCCGCGCCAGCCGCGGCCGCAGCGCGGCCTGTTGTCGCGGCCACCGCTGGAGGCGGTACTGGCCTGGCGCGAGGCGGTGGACGCCCGCGTGCTTCGCGCGCTGAAGGGCGGCGCGCTGGGGCCGGCGCAGCTGCGCCGGCTGGAGCTGGGCCTGCACCACGAGCAGCAGCACCAGGAGCTGCTGCTGACCGACATCAAGCATGGCCTGTGGAGCCAGCCGCTGCGTCCGGCCTACCGTCCCGACCTGCCGGATCCGGCCATCGATCCCGCCGTGCCGGCGCCGTTGCGCTGGATCGAGGCTGGCGGCCAGGTGGCCACGATCGGTGCCCCGGCCTGGCCGCAGGCGCCGGCCTTCGCGTACGACAACGAGTCCCCGCCGCACCAGGTGTTCCTGGCGCCGCATGCGCTGGCCAGCCGGCCGGCCAGCAACGCCGAGTACCGCCAGTTCGTCGAGGATGGCGGGTACCGCGATCCGCGGCTGTGGCTCAGCGATGGCTGGGCCCGGGTCCAGGCCGAGGGCTGGCAACGGCCGCTGTACTGGGAGCCGGACCTCGAACAGGCGTTCACCCTCGGCGGGGTGCGGGCGCTGCCGCCGCATGCGCCGGTGTGCCACGTCAGCTACTACGAGGCCGACGCCTTTGCCCGCTGGGCCGGCGCGCGCCTGCCCACCGAGGCCGAATGGGAGCGCGCCGCGCGCACCGCGGCGCCGCAAGGACGCTTCGCCGACGAGGGGATGCTCGAACCCTGCGCGACCCCGCCCGATCCCGGACACGGCTTCCTGCAGCTGTTCGGCGATGCCTGGGAATGGACCGCCAGCGCCTACCTGGCCTATCCGGGCTTCCGTCCCTGGCAGGACGACACCGGCGAATACAACGCCAAGTTCATGAGCGGCCAGTTCGTGCTGCGCGGTGGCAGCTGCGCCACGCCGCGCGGCCACGTGCGCGCCAGCTACCGCAACTTCTTCCCGCCGCACGCGCGCTGGCAGTTCTCCGGACTGCGCCTGGCCCGCGACCTGGCCCAGGCCTGACGGAGCAGCCGATGACCCCAGCCGCCGTGTTCGCCCCCGGTCCCGCCGCCGATCCGGTGCTGCGCGCCGACGTGCTGGCCGGCCTGTCGGCGCGGCCGCGCCGCCTGCCCTCCAAGTACCTCTACGACGATCGCGGCTCGGCCCTGTTCGAGGCCATCACCCGGCAGCCGGAGTACTACCTCACCCGTGTCGAGCTGGCGCTGCTGGCCGGGCACATGGGCGAGATCGCCGCCGCGGCCGGACCGGCCGTGCACGTGGTCGAGTACGGCAGCGGCAGCGGCCTGAAGACCGAACGCCTGCTGGCCGGCCTGGAAGGCCCGCTGGCCTATACCCCCGTGGAGATCTCCGCGGCCGCGCTGGAGGCGTGCGTGGCGCGCCTGCGCCCGCGCTTCCCGCAGGTGGAGATGCTGCCGTTGCGTGCCGACTTCACCCGCCCGCTGCGCCTGCCGCGACCGCGCCGCGCGCCGGCCCGCACCCTGGTGTTCTTCCCCGGCTCGACCCTGGGCAACTTCGCCGCAGACGAAGCCGTGGCCCTGCTCGCGGCAATGGCCGGGACCATCGGTGACACCGGGATGGCGCTGGTGGGCATCGACCTGGTCAAGGACCCGGCGGCGATCGAGGCCGCCTACAACGATGCCGCCGGCGTCACCGCCGCATTCACCCTCAACCTGCTGGCGCGGCTCAACCGGGAGCTGGATGCCGACTTCGACCTGGACGGATTCGCCCACCAGGCGCGGTACGTGGCCGAGCGCGAGCGGATCGAGACCCGCCTGGTGAGCCTGCGTCCCCAGCGCGTGCACGTGGCCGGCCATGCCTTCGATTTCGCCGCCGGCGAGGCCATCGAGGTCGAGTACAGCCACAAGTACCGCGATGCGGGCTTCGCCGCGCTGGCCGCGCGTGCCGGGCTGGAAGTCGCCGCCGGCTGGGGCGGCGAGCCGGAGGGTTTCGGCCTGCGCCTGCTGCGCCAGGCCGCGCGTTGACCGAGGGCAGGCCACGTGCGCCGGCTATCATGCAGCGGATTCCACGTCCGCATACCGCATGAGCCGAGCGACGTCCCGCATCCGCCTGGTCCTGTGCTGCCTGCTGGCAACCGCCTGCAGCGGGCCGGAGGCGCGTGCGCCGCTGCCGGACGCGGCGCCCGCCCCTCCCACAGCGACCGCTACCACCGTGACCAGTCCCACCGTCTTCGGCATGCCTCCCGACTTCGCCGCCTGGCAGCAGTCGCCCGCCACTACCGCCAGCGACACGGCCATCGATGTACCTGGCGTACGCCTGGGCCGGTTCGAGGGCCTGGACGCGGTGCTGGTGGAAACCCCGCACGCCAGCGCGGCGATCGCGCTGTTCGGCGGCCAGGTGCTGTCGTACGTGCCGCGCGGCGGCCAGGACGTGTTCTGGCTGTCGCCGCTGCGTGCGGAGCTGCCCACGCCGATCCGCGGTGGCACCCCGGTGTGCTGGCCGTTCTTCGGCCGCCAGGGCCAGGGCAACGACGTGCCCTCGCACGGCTTCGTGCGCACCCTGCCATGGAAACTGGTGGAGGCACGCGCGGCGGACGATGGCATCACCGTGGTGCTGGAGCCGCCGGCGCTGCAGGGCCTTGACCTGCGCCTGCGCACCGAGGTCCACGTCGGCCGCCACCTGCGCCAGGCGCTGCTGACCACCAACGCCGGCAGCGCGCCGGTGGTCTTCACCGAGGCGCTGCACAACTACTTCCGCGTCGCCGACGTGGAGCAGGTACGGGTCGAGGGCCTGGACGGGCGCACCTACCTGGACAAGAACGACGGCTACCGCGCCCACGCCCAGCACGGCGACTGGATCCTGGCCGATCCGCGCGACCCCGGCCGCAGCGACCGCACCTATCCCGCCGCCGGCGGCCGCTACCGCCTGGTCGATCCGGGCCTGGGCCGCGCGATCGAACTGCAGGTGGAGGGCGGTCGCAGCGCGGTGGTGTGGAATCCCGGCGCGCAGGCGGCGGCGAAGATGGCCGACGTCGGCCCGCACTGGCGCCAGTTCCTGTGCGTGGAGGCGGCCAATGCCGGACCGGACCTGGTCGCGCTGGCGCCCGGGCAGGCGCACGCGCTGGTGCAGGCCATCGCCGTGCAGCCGCTTTGACCGGGGCCGGCCGCGTGCGTGCCTGCGTGGTTGTCGGCACCCATCGCCGCGCGCCCGCGCGGCGTCTGCCCGATAATGCGCGCCTGTCTCCAGCCGGCCACCCCGCGTGAGTCCAATCGCTTCCCACCGGCGCACGGCCGCGCTGGTATTCATCTTCATCACCGTGCTGATCGACGTGCTGTCGTTCGGCGTGATCATCCCCGTGCTTCCGCACCTGGTGGAGGAGTTCACCGGCGGCGACGTGGCCAGCGCCGCGCGCTGGGTCGGGATCTTCGGCATGGTGTTCGCCGCGGTGCAGTTCGTCTCCACCCCGGTGCAGGGCGCGCTGTCGGACCGCTTCGGCCGCCGCCCGGTGATCCTGGTCTCGTGCCTGGGCCTGGGCCTGGACTTCGTGGTGATGGCGCTGGCCACGTCGCTGCCGATGCTGCTGGTGGCGCGGATCATCTCCGGCGTCGCCTCCGCCAGCTTCACCACCGCCAACGCCTACATCGCCGACGTGACCCCGCCGGAGAAGCGTGCGAAGAGCTTCGGCATGATCGGCGCGGCCTTCGGCCTGGGTTTCGTGGTCGGGCCGATGATCGGCGGCTGGCTGGGCGGGATCGACCTGCGCCTGCCGTTCTGGTTCGCCGCCGGCCTGTCGCTGCTGAACTTCCTGTACGGCGTGTTCGTGCTGCCGGAATCGCTGCCGCCGGAACGCCGCTCGGCGCGCTTCGACCTGGCGCACGCCAATCCGTTCGGCGCCGTCGCCCTGCTGCGCAGCTATCCGCAGGTGTTCGGCCTGGCCGCGGTGGTGCTGCTGGCCAACCTGGCGCACTACGCCTATCCCAGCGTATTCGTGCTGTTCGCCGACTACCGCTTCGGCTGGGGGCCGCGCGAGGTGGGCTGGGTGCTGGCCGGCGTGGGCGTGATGAGCATCATCGTCAACGCGTTACTGGTCGGCCGTGCGGTGCGTACGCTGGGCGAGCGCCGCACGCTCCTGCTGGGCCTGGGCTGCGGCGTGGCGGGGTTCGCCATCTATGGCGTTGCCGGTTCGCCGTGGTTGTTCCTGCTCGCGCTGCCGGTCAGCGCACTGTGGGCGCTGGCGGCACCCGCCACCCAGGCGCTGATCACGCGCGAGGTGGGGGCCGAGGTGCAGGGGCGGATCCAGGGTGCATTGATGAGCCTGGTGAGCCTGGCCGGCATTGTCGGTCCAGTGCTTTTCACCAACGTCTTCGCGCTGTTCATCGGTGCCAGCGCCCCGGTGCGCCTGCCCGGTGCACCCTGGCTGCTGGCCGCGCTGCTGCTGGGCACGGGCTTCCTGGTGGGCTGGCGGCATACGCGCCCGGCCGCCATCGGGGGCTGAAGACGCGCGTGGCCCCACCCCGGTGGCCACGACGCACTGCCTGGACAACGCCGCGCCACTCCGGTTTGCGCGGCGCGCAGGTCGCGGATCAGTCGTTCTCGACGCCGAGGATGCGGCCGTCCTTCGGATCTACCCGGAACTCTACCTTCTGCCCATCCGCGCGTTCGCCCTCGGCCTTCCAGATGCCGTCGTCGAACTCCACGTCATGGATCTTCGAGTAGCCCGCGGCCGTAAGCCGTGCCTTCACGTCGTCGGCGTTGAGGCTCGAGACCTGGTCGTCGGCGAAGATGCGGCCGTCGGCACCCACGCGCACGTCGACACGCTTGCCGTTGGCACTGGTGGCATCGGCTTCCCACATGCCCTTGTCGAACTCCAGGTCGTCGACCTTGGTGTAGCCGGCGCGGGTGAGCAGCTCTCGCACCTCCACCGCGGTAAGGGCCTTGGCGGCCGCCTGCTGCTGATCCGCCGTGGGGGCCGGGGCGGACGCGGGCCGGGCATCCTGGGCGAAAGCCGGCACGGCCAGCGCCATCGCCAGGACGGCGGGGGCGCAAAGGCTGGAGGAAGGCTTCATCGCAGTCTCCTGCTTGGGTGTGGGTGCACCGTGCCTCGCCCCGACTCAGCGCAGGGTGAACGCGTGGATGGGCCGTTCAGGAGGCGGGGCGGCGGGAGATGTCCACGCCACATTTGCTAGGCTGGATCGCATGGATGGATCCGATCCGCTTTCCCGGGGCCGCGGCTCTGCGCCCGCCGCCAGTTCCCGCGCGGGTGCCGCATGGCGCGTGCTGCAGGCCGCCACCGCACAGCTCCACGTCCCGGTCGAAGCGACCCCGCCGATGGCGGCGCTGATGTCGCCTGCCGTCGACCATGACACCTGCATCGAGGTACTGCAGCGCCTGCTGCGCATCCATGCCGGTTGGGAGGAGGCCAATGCGGCGCGCCTGCGGGCGCTGCCCTGGCCGTGGCGCCCCCGTGCACCGGGCCTGCGCGACGACCTGGTGGCGCTGGGTGCGCGCCCGGGTCCACGACTCGTGCCCGCCCCGGTCGCTGCCTGCGATGCCGAGGCCTGGGGCATGCTCTACGTGATCGAGGGCTCGGCCCTGGGTGGGCGACTGATCGCCCGCCACCTGCGCGCGTACCGGCCGGAGGTCGCTGCCGCGGTCGGCCATTTCGAGACCAGCGAGGACGGCCCGGGCTGGCCGGCTTTCCGCCAGGCGCTGGAACGGGCCCTGCCCGATGCCGGCAGCCGCGACCGCGCCGCCACCGCCGCGCAGGCCATGTTCGAACACTTCCACGGGCAGCTTGCCCCGTCCCTCGCCGTCGCCGGCGACGCAGGAACCGTCCACGCATGAGCAACGCAGCACCCGAAGCGCCCGACCTCGACGCCTGTGCGCGCGAGCCGATCCATATCCCCGGCTCGATCCAGCCGCACGGCATCCTGCTGGTGGTCGATCCCGCCGACGGCCGCGTGCTGCAGGCCAGCGCCAACGCCGCCGGCGAGCTGCTCGGTGGGGACCAGGTGCAGGGCCAGGCGTGGAATGCCCTGCTGCAGGTCGATCCCGCCCAGGCCGCGATGCTGCGGCCGGTTGAGGAGCCGGTGCACCTGGGGCATGCGCCGTGCCGGGTAGTCGCCAATGGCCAGTCACGCTGGACTGCCGCCTGGCACCTGTACCCGGAACGCTGGCTGCTGGAACTGGAACCGGCGCAGGGTGCACAGTCGCTGGCGCTGGGCGATGCGCTGCGCGCGCAGCGCGAGATCGACCGTGCGCCCAGCGTCGCCGAGGCCGCGCGCCGTGCCGCCGCGGAGATCCGCGCGCTGGCCGGATACGACCGGGTGATGGTCTACCGCTTCGACGAGGAATGGCATGGCGACGTGATCGCCGAGGTCCGCCGTCCCGGCCTGGAGAGTTACCTGGGCCTGCATTACCCCGCCACCGACATCCCGGCCCAGGCGCGCGCGCTGTACCTGCGCAACCGCATCCGCCAGATCGTGGACGTGGGCTACACCCCGGTGCCGGTGGAGCCCACCCTCGACCCGCGCGATGGCCAGCCGCTGGACCTCAGCGACTCCGCCCTGCGCAGTGTCTCGCCGGTGCATTGCGAATACCTGTCCAACATGGGCGTGGCCGCGACCCTGGTGACCTCGCTGGTGGTCAACGACCGCCTGTGGGGACTGGTGTCCTGCCACCACTACCAGACCCGCTTCGTCGACCACACCGTCCGCGAGGCCTGCGAGGCGGTGAGCCAGGCGCTGGCCGGACGCGTCGGCAGCCTCGAGGCGATCGCGCGCAGCGAGGTGGAGCTGTCGCTGCTGACGGTGCGCGAGAAGCTGATCACCGCCTTCTCCGAGGCCGAGGGCTTTGCCCCCGAACTGCTGACGGACATGGCCAGCGACCTGCTGGACGTGGTCGATGCCGACGGCGTGGCCGTGTTCCATGGCGAGCAGCTCAGCCGCCTGGGACGCACCCCGGACGAAGCCGGCCTGCGCCGCATCCGCGCCGCGCTGGAGGAAAGCGCCGGCGTGCGCCGCGAGACCGACCACGCCGGCCTCCTGCACCTGTCGGAGATCGGCCGCATGTTCCCCGAGCTGGCCGACCTCGCGCCCGAAGCCGCCGGCCTGATCTACGTGCCCCTGCAGCCCAAGGCGCGCAGCGCGCTGCTGTGGACGCGCCGCGAGCAGGTGCGCACCGTGAACTGGGCCGGCAACCCGCAGCTGGCCAAGCTCGAGAACATCCCGGGCCGCCTGTCGCCGCGCAAGAGCTTCGAGCTGTGGCAGGACACCGTGCGCGGCCGCTCGCGCGCCTGGTCGCCGCTCCACCTGGATTCGGCGCGCAGCCTGCGCGTGCTGATCGAACTGATGGAGCGCAAGCGCGACCGCCAGGACATGGTGCTGCTGGAGGCCACCCTGGCGCGGATGCGCCACGGCGTGGCGATCATCGAGCGCACCGGCGACCCCGTGCGCAGCCGCCTGGTGTTCGTGAACCCCGCCTTCGTGCGGGCCAGCGGGACCCCCGCCAGCGCCGCGCTGGGCCTGGACCTGCGCGAGCTGGACCCGGCCCTCGCCGCCGCGATCGTCGAAAGCGGCCTGGAAGCGAAGCTGGATACCGGCGAGTCGCTGCGCGAACTGCTGCCCCTGCGCGACGAGCACGGCCGCCACACTCCGTGGCTGTTCGAGTTCGAGCCCCTGCCGGAAGCCGGCTCCCACTGGCTGCTGCAGCTGCGCCCGGCGGGCGAGTCGTAACCAGGGCAGGGGAGAGGATCGGACACCAGGACACGTGTGACAGGTCACGTGCTCAGGTAGGTGCGTAGCCCGGGTAAACGAAGCGCACCGCGCCCCTGCCGTGCCAGGGCGCTGGCGAGGCCTGACGCGTCGCCACGCGCTGCAGGTTTGCCGCCGGCTGCGTAGCCCGGGTAAGCGAAGCGCACCCGGGACACACGTTCCGGACTGCGACGACGCCCGGGAAGCCGGACACCGCTGGCGCCCACCCCGGATGCGGCCTTTGGCCTTATCCGGGCTACCCACTGCGTAGCCCGGGTAAGCGAAGCGCACCGCGCCCCTGCCGTGCCAGGGCGCTGGCGAGGCATGACGCGTCGCCACGCGCTGCGGAGCCGCCGCCGCGCTGCGTAGCCCGGGTAAGCGAAGCGCACCCGGGACACGCGTTGTGGACTGCGACGACGCCTGGGAAGCTGGGCACCGCCGGCACCCATCCCCGGATGCGGCCTTCGGCCTTATCCGGGCTACTCCACTGCGTAGCCCGGGTAAGCGAAGCGCACCGCGCCCCTGCCGTGCCAGGGCGCTGGCGAGGCCTGACGCGTCGCCACGCGCTGCAGAGTCGCCGCCGGGCTGCGTAGCCCGGGTAAGCGAAGCGCACCCGGGACACACGTTCCGGACTGCGACGACGCCCGGGAAGCCGGGCACCGCTGGCGCCCACCCCGGATGCGGCCTAGGGCCTTATCCGGGCTACCCACTGCGTAGCCCGGGTAAGCACCCGGGACACACGTTCCGGACTGCGACGACGCATGGAAGCCGGACGTCGCCGCGACCCACCCCGGATGCGGCCTTTGGCCTTATCCGGGCTACCCTGCTGCTAGTTGCGTAGCCCGGGTAAGCGAAGCGCACCGCGCCCCCGCCGTGCCAGGGCGCTGGCGAGGCATGACGCGTCGCCACGCGCTGCGGAGCCGCCGCCGCGCTGCGTAGCCCGGGTAAGCGAAGCGCACCCGGGACACACTGCGACTACGCCCGGGAAGCCGGGCACCGCTGGCACCCATCCCGGATGCGGCCTAGGGCCTTATCCGGGCTACCCACTGCGTAGCCCGGGTAAGCACCCGGGACACACGTTCCGGACTGCGACGACGCATGGAAGCCGGACGTCGCCGCGACCCACCCCGGATGCGGCCTCGGCCTTGTCCGGGGCACGAAGTGCGAGGCGAAGCGCCTCTTCGTTGCAACGTAACCGACCCGCTCCCCAACCCCGCTCCCGGTGGGATAGGGACTACACCCGTCCCCAGGATGGCGCAGGGAAGATCCAGTCCGCCGCCAGCTCCATCCGTGTTTCGCCCAGCGGCGTGCCCAGCGGCCCCCAGCGGCGTTCGACGATCATGCCGCCGCCATCGCGATCGAGCAGCACCACGGTACTGGCGCGGGTGCCGTAGTCGGCGCCGCGGATGAAGGCGGACGACAGCCAGCGCTCGCGCTCCAGGCCGATGCCGGTGTCCG
Source organism: Pseudoxanthomonas suwonensis (assembly GCF_010093235.1). GTDB lineage: Bacteria > Pseudomonadota > Gammaproteobacteria > Xanthomonadales > Xanthomonadaceae > Pseudoxanthomonas > Pseudoxanthomonas suwonensis. The sequence continues at coordinate 29,383 of NZ_PDWP01000023.1, forward strand.
GCAGCGCCGCGTCCGGATGGATGCGGTCGTCGGCCAGTGCATCGAACAGGGGCGCGAGGTTGTCGCCATCGCCGCCGTCATCCAGCCATGCCTGCAGGCGCGAGCCGAGCGCCACGGCCTTCGGCCAGGCCGAATCCAGTGCGGCATTGGAAAGCGTGTGCACGCCTGGCGCGACCACGGCACGGCGCGGCGCCGGCAGGTTGCTGGTCCAGGTGCAGTGCTGGCGATCGGCCAGCAGCAGGTTGAAGGGTCGATAGGTGCCGGCACGCGCGAGCAGTTCGCGCGAGGCACCGTCGGCGTCGCGGTCGCCGCGCAGCCAGTCGCTGGCCAGCAGGCCGCGCGAGAGCCCGTCCTGCGGCGCGCGCAGGTCGCGCACATTGGTTACCAGCGCGCAGCGGCCGGCGTTGTCCACGCCCAGCCAGGTTCCGCCCGCTTCCAGGTCGCGGCCGCCAACGATCGCAGGTGCATCCTCCCAGCGCGCCAGCGCCGCGGTCGGCCGCGCATGGAACTCGTCGCGATTGCCGACCAGCACCAGCCGCCAGCGCGGATGCGCATCCCAGGCGAAGGCGACGACGCACATGTCAGGCCGGCCTCAGCGCCTGGCGCTTGCGCCCCGCGGCGATCCAGCGTGCGGCCACCGCCGGTGAGGTGATGCACACGGCCTCGTCGGTGACCGTGGTCACCGCGCGCTCCAGCAGCTGGATGTCCGCCTCGTGCTGGCGCGCCACGTGCGGATCCTCGAAGAACACCGCGCGCTGGCAGCGGTGCTCCAGCACCAGGTCGGCGATCTGGGCGTCGCCGCCCATCGGGCCGCTGAGGTAGCGGTGCACCCATGGCGTGTCCTGCGGCCACCCCCGGCTCCAGGCCATCTCGTTGAGGCGCTGGCCGGTGGTTCCCGTGGCCACGCGCCGGCGGAAGCGCGACAGCACGTCGTAGTTCTCTGCGGCGAAGGCCAGCATCTGCGGCTTCATCGCGTCGTGTGCGATCAGCGCCAGGGTCTGCGACTCGAACGCGTGGAAGCGGTCGGCATTCGGGTCCGGCGCCAGCCCGGCGTGGACGCGCTCGTTCTCGATCCAGTCGCGCGCGCTGGCCACGGTGGAGATGAAGGGCTTGCCGTGGATCACGCACTGGCGCTTGAGCGCGATCGCCTCGGGGAACACCGACGAGGGATCGACCGGATCGATCAGGTAGATCGCGCCGTCCAGGGTGCGCGCGTCGCCTTCCATGCCCACGACCTCGGCGACCAGCTTCATCAGCCCGCCTTCGCGGCCGTAGGGATAGCGCTTGAGCCCGGCATAGCCGGCCAGCATGCCGGCGCCGACGATGGCGTCGTGGGTACGGCCTACCGCGTGCAGCTCCAGGCCCAGCTCGCGGATGCCCTGGCCGCTGGCGCGCAGCAGGCGGAACAGCGCGGCGCCCTCGTTGGCGTGGTGCAGGCGGTTGGCGGCAAGGCCCAGACGCATGTGCGGCTCCATTGGGGACGGAGCGCCAGTCTAGCCGCGCCCGCCCGCTACCGGATCGCCGTCCGGCGGGGCGGAGCGGTGTGGCTGCGGGCTGCAGCACCCATGTAGCCCGGGCAAGCGAAGCGCACCGCGCCCCTGCCGCGCCAGGGCGCCGGCGAGGCCTGGCGCGTCGCCACGCGCTGCAGAGTCGCCGCCGGACTGCGTAGCCCGGGTAAGCGAAGCGCACCCGGGACACACGTTCCGGACTGCGACGACGCCGGGGAAGCCGGTCACCGCTGGCACCCATCCCGGATGCGGCCTACGGCCTTATCCGGGCTACCCACTGCGCAGTTGCGTAGCCCGGGTAAGCGAAGCGCACCCGGGACACGCGTTGTGGACTGCGACGACGCCTGGGAAGCTGGGCACCGCCGGCACCCATCCCCGGATGCGGCCCTCGGCCTTATCCGGGCTACTCCACTGCGTAGCCCGGGTAAGCGAAGCGCACCCGGGACACACGTTGCGGACTGCGACGACGCCTGGGAAGCCGGTCACCGCTGGCGCCCATCCCGGATGCGGCCTACGGCCTTATCCGGGCTACCCCACTGCGTAGCCCGGGCAAGCGAGGCGCACCGCGCCCCTGCCGCGCCAGGGCGCTGGCGCGGCCTGGCGCGTCGCCACGCGCAGCAGAGTGGCCGCCGGACTGCGTAGCCCGGGTAAGCGAAGCGCACCCGGGACACACGTTGCGGACTGCGACGACGCCTGGGAAGCCGGTCACCGCTGGCACCCATCCCGGATACGGCCTACGGCCTTATCCGGGCTACCCACTGCGTAGCCCGGGCAAGCGAGGCGCACCGCGCCGCCGCCGTGCCAGGGCGCTGGCGAGGCCTGGCGCGTCGCCACGCGCAGCAGAGTGGCCGCCGGGCTGCGTAGCCCGGGTAAGCGAAGCGCACCCGGGACACACGTTGCGGACTGCGACGACGCCGGGGAAGCCGGTCACCGCTGGCACCCATCCCGGATGCGGCCTACGGCCTTATCCGGGCTACCCCACTGCGTAGCCCGGGCAAGCGAGGCGCACCGCGCCCTGCCGCGCCAGGGCGCTGGCGAGGCCTGGCGCGTCGCCACGCGCTGCAGAGTCGCCGCCGGGCTGCGTAGCCCGGGTAAGCAAGGCGCACCCGGGACACACGTTGCGGACTGCGACGACGCCGGGGAAGCCGGTCACCGCTGGCACCCATCCCGGATGCGGCCTACGGCCTTATCCGGGCTACCCCACTGCGCAGTTGCGTAGCCCGGGTAAGCGAAGCGCACCCGGGACACGCGTTGTGGACTGCGACGACGCCTGGGAAGCTGGGCACCGCCGGCACCCATCCCCGGATGCGGCCTTCGGCCTTATCCGGGCTACTCCACTGCGTAGCCCGGGTAAGCGAAGCGCACCCGGGGACACACGTTGCGGACTGCGACGACGCCGGGGAAGCCGGTCACCGCTGGCACCCATCCCGGATGCGGCCTACGGCCTTATCCGGGCTACCCACTGCGTAGCCCGGGCAAGCGAGGCGCACCGCGCCCCTGCCGCGCCAGGGCGCTGGCGCGGCCTGACGCGTCGCCACGCGCAGCAGAGTGGCCGCCGGACTGCGTAGCCCGGGTAAGCGAAGCGCACCCGGGACACACGTTGCGGACTGCGACGACGCCGGGGAAGCCGGTCACCGCCGGCACCCATCCCGGATGCGGCCTTCGGCCTTGTCCGGGCTACGCTGCTGGCAGGGCAGGCGGCGCCTCACCCCAACCCCTCCCGCGAGGAGGGTGCTCCCGCGGCTACTTCGACTCCGCCGCCACCTTCGCCGCGTAGGCCTGCGCCTGCTCCATCACGCGCAGCACGTTGCCGCCCCAGATGTTGGCGATCTGCTGCTCGGTGTAGCCGGCCTGCAGCAGGCGTTCGGTGATGCGCGGGATCTGGGAGATGTCGGACAGGCCCTCGACCCCGCCGCCGCCGTCCCAGTCGGCGCCGATGCCGACGTGGTCGGGACCGGCGACCTCAAGGATGTGCAGCAGGTGCGCCATGTAGTCCTCGAACGTGGCCTCCCGCACCGGGTACCTGCGCTCGATCTCGCTGCGCTTGCGTGCCAGCTTGCGAAGCACGGCCGGAGTGGGGCCGCCCATGGCCTTTACGTCGTCGCCGAGCGCGCGCAGCGCTGCGCGACGCTCCGGGTTCGCCGGCGTATCGACCAGGTAGGCGCCCAGCGCGTTGACCTGGATCACCCCGCCATGCGCGGCCAGCCTGCGCAGGCGTTCGTCGTCGATGTTGCGCGGATGGTCGTACACCGCGTCGGCCGAGCTGTGCGAAAGCACGAACGGCACCTTCGACAGTTCGATCAGGTCGTCGAACACCGCATCGGCCGAATGCGACTGGTCGAGCACGATGCCCAGGCGGTTGGCCTCGGCCACCAGGGCCTTGCCGGCCGGGCTCAGCCCGCCCCACTCGGCGCCTTCGCCCTCGCGCGGGTTGGAGGAGTCACCGAACTCGTTGTTGCCGATGTGGGTGATGCCCAGCATGCGCAGGCCCTGGGCATGGAAGAACGACAGCAGGCTCGGGTCGAGCGCCAGCGGCGAGGCGTTCTCCATCGACAGGAACACGACCTTCCTGCCGGCGGCCTTGATCCGGCGCGCGTCGGCGGCGGTAAGCGCCAGTTCGAAACGGTCCGGGTGCGCGGCCACCATCTCCCGGATCTGCAGCAACCGGCCGAGTGCCTCGTCGCGGGTCCTGCGGTTGGATTCCAGGCTGCGGTCGCCCTGGCCGGTGTAGATCACCCAGAAGCCACCATCGAGCCCGCCTTCGACCATGCGTGGATAGTCGACCTGCGAGAACGCGCCCTCCTCGCGGTGGTCGTCGACGATGCTCCAGCCCGGGCGTCCCAGGTTGAGCGGCGTGTCCAGGTGGGTGTCCAGGACCAGGAAGCGGTCATGCAGAGCCCGGGCGCGGGCACTGGCCTTGTCGGCGGCGTGGGAGGGAAGGGCGGCGGCGAGCGCCAGGGCGAGCAGGGCGGGAACGGCAATCGTGCGCAACGTCGGTTTCCTGTGGCTCCGCAGGCCCACGTCCGATGGGCCTGCCGGGTGCGTTCGGCCCGGCGGGTGCACGGCCAGGCCGTGGCCACCGGGATGGACGTGCCAACTTAGTCCGGGGAGTTGGGCTTGTCGATGCGGCCGCGCCGCCGGATCGACTGCATGCCTGGCTCAGGCCTTCTTCGGCGCGCGCAGCACCAGGCGCACGATCACGCCCGCGACCAGGCCCCAGAACGCCGCGCCGATGCCCAGCAGCGACAGTCCCGATGCCGTCACCAGGAACGTCACCAGCGCCGCCTCGCGCTCGTCCGGCTCCTGCAGCGCAGTGGCGAGGCTGTTGCCCAGCGTTGCGACCAGGGCGATGCCGGCGATCGCCAGCACCAGCGCATGCGGGAACGCGGCGAACAGCCCGGCCACGGTAGCGCCGAACAGGCCCACCAGCAGGTAGAAGATGCCGGCCCAGACCGAAGCCATGTAGCGCCTTGCCGGATCGGCATGCGCTTCCGGCCCCATGCAGATCGCCGCAGTGATCGCCGCCAGGTTCAGCGCGAACGCGCCGAACGGCGCCAGCAGCAGGGTGGCCACGCCGGTCCAGCCGATCACCGGCGACACCGGCACCGGATAGCCGGAGGCGCGTATCACGGCCACGCCTGGCACGTTCTGCGAGGCCATGGTCACCACGAACAGCGGCAGGCCCACGCCCAGCACCGCGGCCAGGCTCAGCCGCGGCGTGGTCCACTCCGGTCGCGCCAGTTCCAGCCGCAGCTGGCCCACGTCCAGCTGCGCGGTCAGCGCTGCCACCACCATGCCCGCGGCGAGGGTGAGGATGATGGCGTAGCGCGGCCACAGCCGCCGCGAGGCCAGCCACACGACCAGCATGCCGAGCACCAGCAGCGGCTGCGCCTGGATCGCGCCGAATGCATCCACGCAGAACCGCAGCAGCACGCCGGCGAGCATGCCCGAGGCCAGCGACAGCGGGACCCGCCCCAGCAGCCGTTCGAATATCCCGGAGAAACCCGCCAGCGTGATCAGCACCGCCGACAGCAGGAAGCCGGCGATCGCTTCGGCCATCGGCACGCCAGCCGCACCGGCGACCAGCATCGCCGCGCCCGGCGTGGACCACGCGGTGACCACCGGCATCTTCCAGCGCAGCGACAGGACGATGCAGGTCGCGCCCATGCCCAGGCCCAGCGCCCACATCCACGAGGCGGTCTGGCCCGGCGTGGCGCCCATCGCCTGTGCGGCCTGGAACCCGATTGCCGCCGAGCTGGCGAACCCCACCAGCACGGTGACGAAGCCCGCGGCGATCGCGGACACGGACTGGTCACGCCACAGGCGCACTGGAAGGGATTCGGCCGGCATGCGGGGATTGTGGGGCAAGGGCGGCGGGCTAGTGACGGGAAGGATGCAACACTCCTTCCGGCTGGCGCCGCATAACGCGAGGTTGCGCGCGCGCGCGTGGCAGCGCGATACGCTGCGGAATCACCGCTGGACTACGTGGCGGCCGCCCCGGATGCGGCCTTCGGCCTTATCCGGGCTACGTGTTGCCGGAAGACGGAAGAGGGGACGCTGTTGTGCGTGCAGGGGAGGGCACACGGCCCTCTGCCCAACCCCTCCCCGGTGGGGGAGGGGTTTATCGCTCACGCCACCGCTTCGGCGTACTGCGGGGTGCGCACCGGGGTCTGGGTGCCCAGCAGCTCGGCGATGCTCGCGGCGGCGTCGCGGCCTTCGGCCACGGCGGTCACGACCAGGTCGGCACCGCGCACCGCGTCGCCGCCAGCGAACACGCGCGGATGGGTGGTCTGGTACGGCAGGCGGTCGTCGCCACCGGCGACGATGCGGCCGTTGGAGGTGCCCTCGATGCCGAGCTTCGTCATCCACTCCGGCACGGTCGGCGAGAAACCGAAGGCGATGATCACCACGTCGGCCTCGATCACCGACTCGCTGCCCTCGATCGGCACCGCCACGCGGCGGCCACGCGCATCCGGCTCGCCCAGCTTCGTCTCGACCACGCGCACGCCGGTGACCCGGTTCTGCTCGTCGGTCTCGATGCCCAGCGGCTGGCGGTTGAACAGGAAGCGCACGCCTTCCTCGCGGGCGTTGGCCACCTCGCGCGCCGAACCGGGCATGGAAGCCTCGTCGCGGCGGTAGGCACAGGTGACGCGGCCGGCGCCCAGGCGGATGGCGCTGCGCACGCAGTCCATGCCGGTGTCGCCGCCGCCCAGCACCACCACGCGGCGGCCGGCCAGGTCGGGCAGCTTGATGTGGTCTTCCCAGCCAGCGATCGGACGGCTCTGCGCCGTTGCCGGATCGGCGCCGGTGACGATGCGCCCGTTCTGCACCAGGAACGGCAGCGCCGGCAGCACGCCTTCGGCATCCTGGCCCGGCAGGCCGCCATCGGTGTAGCGGTAGGCGCCGGTGCCGAGGAACACGGCGTCGTATTCCTCGAGCAGCTGCTCCATGCTCACGTCGCGGCCGACCTCCACGCCCAGCCTGAACTGGATGCCCATGCCTTCCAGCACCTCGCGCCGGCGGGCGATCACCGCCTTGTCCAGCTTGAAGGTGGGAATGCCGAACTGCAGCAGGCCGCCAATCTGCTCGTAGCGATCGTAGATAACGGCCTGCACGCCCACGCGCGCCAGGCGGTCCGCGCAGGCGATGCCGGCCGGACCCGCGCCGACCACCGCCACGCGGTAGCCGGTCGGCTCCACCGCCGACAGGTCCGGACGCCAACCCTGCTCGAAGGCGGTATCGACGATGTACTTCTCCACCGCGCCGATGGTCACCGCGCCGAAGCCGTCGTTGAGCGTGCAGCTGCCCTCGCACAGGCGGTCCTGCGGACACACGCGGCCGCACACTTCCGGCAGCGGATTGGTCGAGTGGCACAGGTCCGCCGCCTCGCTGATGCGGTTCTCCTGCACCAGCTGCAGCCACTGCGGGATGGCGTTGTGTACCGGGCACTTCCAGCTGCAGTACGGGTTGCCGCAGTCCAGGCAGCGCCCGGACTGGTGGCGGGCTTCCTGCGCGCCGAAGCGGCCGTACAGCTCGCCCCAGTCGCCGGCGGTACGCAGTTCGACCGGGATGCGCCGCGGCATTTCCCGCGGCATCTCGAGGAACTGGAAGACTTGCTTGCGACTCATTACGCGGCCCTCCGCAGGCTGTCGGCCAGCGATTCGATGCTCGCGGCCTTGGGCTTGACCAGCCAGAACTTGCCCACGTAGTCGCGGAACTCGTCCAGGATCTGCTGGGCCCAGATGCTGCCGGTCAGCTCGCGGTGCCGGCTGATCAGCCGGTGCAGGTGCTGGCGATAGCTCTCGAAACCCTCCGGGCTGATGCGATGGATGTCGATCAGCTCGTGGTTGTAGCGGTCGACGAAGTCGCGGTCCTGGTCGAGCACGTACGCCAGGCCGCCGGTGAAGCCGGCGCCGAAGTTCAAGCCCACGCGGCCCAGCACCAGCACGCAGCCGCCGGTCATGTACTCGCAGCAGTGGTCGCCCGCGCCCTCGACCACCGCCAGCGCGCCGGAGTTGCGCACGCCGAAGCGCTCGCCGGCGCGCCCGGCGGCATACAGCTCGCCGCCGGTGGCGCCGTACAGGCAGGTGTTGCCGATGATCGGGGTGCTGCGCGCCTCGAAGCGCGCACCGCGCGGCGGACGCACCACCAGGCGGCCGCCGGCCATGCCCTTGCCGACGTAGTCGTTGGCCTCGCCCTCCAGCTCCATGTGCAGGCCGCCGGCGTTGAACGCGCCGAAGCTCTGGCCCGAGGTGCCGCGGAAGTGCAGGGTGAGCGGCGCATCCTCCATGCCGTGGTTGCCATGCAGGCGGGCGATCGTGCCGGACAGGCGCGCGCCGATGCTGCGGTCGGTGTTGTGGATCAGGAAGCGGTGGTCGCCGCCGGTCTTGTCCTTGATCGCACCGGCCAGCTGCACGTCCAGCTGGGTGGCCAGGCTGTCCGGCGACTCGTACAGGCGAGCGGCGGCACAGCGTTCCTCGTCGCGCGGGCTGGGCACCAGCAGCTTCGACAGGTCCAGGCGCACGCCTTCGCGCGGGGCGGCCTCGATCTGCCGCAGCAGGTCGGTGCGGCCGACGATCTCGTCCAGCGAACGCGCGCCCAGGTAGGACAGCCAGCCGCGCACTTCCTCCGCCAGCAGGCGGAAGAAGTTCTCCACCCGCTCCGGCAGGCCGGTGAAGTGGTCCATGCGCAGGCGCTCGTCCTGGGTGGCCACGCCGGTGGCGCAGTTGTTGAGGTGGCAGATGCGCAGGTACTTGCAGCCCAGCACGATCATCGGCGCGGTGCCGAAGCCGAAGCTGTCGGCGCCCAGCAGCGCGGCCTTGACCACGTCCAGGCCCGTCTTCAGGCCGCCATCGGTCTGCAGGATCGCGCGGTCGCGCAGGTCGTTGGCCACCAGCGCCTGGTGCGACTCGGCCACGCCCAGCTCCCACGGCCCGCCCGCGTAGCGGATCGAGCTGATCGGGCTGGCACCGGTGCCGCCATCGTGGCCGGACACGGTGATCAGGTCGGCGCCGGCCTTGACCACGCCAGCGGCGATCGTGCCCACGCCGGCATGCGAGACCAGCTTCACCGAAACCAGCGCCTGCGGATTGACCTGCTTGAGGTCGTAGATCAGCTGGGCCAGGTCCTCGATCGAGTAGATGTCATGGTGCGGCGGCGGGCTGATCAGGCCGATGCCCGGACGTGCGTAACGCAGGCGCGCGATCAGCTCGTTGACCTTGTGGCCCGGCAGCTGGCCGCCCTCGCCGGGCTTGGCGCCCTGGGCGACCTTGATCTGCAGCACCTCGGCGTTGACCAGGTACTCCGGGGTGACGCCGAAGCGGCCGGAAGCCACCTGCTTGATCTTGGAACGCTTCTCGGTGCCGTAGCGGGCCGGATCCTCGCCGCCTTCGCCCGAGTTCGAGCGGCCGCCGAGGCGGTTCATGGCGATGGCCAGGGCCTCGTGCGCCTCCGGCGACAGCGCGCCCAGCGAGATCGCGGCGGTGTCGAAGCGGCGCAGCAGGTCGGAGGCCGGCGCCACCTGCTCCAGCGGCGTCGGCGCTTCGGCCGGCCTGAGCTCCAGCAGGTCGCGCAGCGCCGACGGCGGACGCGAGTGCACGGCCTCGGTGTAGGCCTTCCAGTCCTCCGGACGGCCGCTTCGCGTGGCCTTCTGCAGGGTCATGACCACGTCCGGGTTGTACATGTGGTACTCGCCGCCGTGGACGTACTTGATCAGGCCGCCGACCTCGGGCTTCTTCAGCTCGTTCCAGGCCGCCGCCTGCTGCGCGCGCGCATCCGCGTCGAGCCGGGCGAAGCCGGCGCCGCCCACGCGCGAGGGCGTGCCACCGAAGCACAGGTCGACGACTTCCTTCTCCAGGCCCACGATCTCGAACAGCTGCGCACCGCGGTAGCTGGCGATGGTGGCGATGCCCATCTTCGAGATGATCTTGCTCAGCCCCTTGTAAAGGCCCTTGCGGTAGCTGCGGCCGACCTGGGCGACCTCGCCCTTCTTCAACTGCAGGATGCCGCGCCGGCCCATGTCGAACAGGGTCTGGTAAGACAGGTACGGGTACACCGCGGTGGCGCCATAGCCCAGCAGGCAGGCCATGTGGTGCGGGTCGCGCGCGGTGCCGGTCTCGATGATCAGGTTGACGTCGCAGCGCAGGCCGACGTTGCACAGGTGGTGGTGGACCGCGCCGGTGGCCAGCAGGGCGTGGACCATCGGCCGCTCCGGCACCGGGTAGCGGTCGGACAGCAGCAGGATGACGATGCCGTCGCGCGCGGCCTGCTCGGCCTCGCGGCAGATCCGCTCGATGCCGGCCTTCAGGCCTTCCTCGGGCGAGTAGGACAGGTCGATCAGCCGGTTGCGGTCCTCGTACTGCGCCATCTTCAGCAGCTGGCGCAGCTTGCGCTGGGACAGCACCGGCGAGTTGAGGATGACGTGGTTCACCGTCTCCGGGCCGGCATGGAAGATGTTGGTCTCCTTGCCGAGCTGGGTGTACAGCGACATCACGCAGTCTTCCCGCAGCGGATCGATCGGCGGGTTGGTGACCTGCGCGAACGCCTGGCGGAAGTAGTCGTACAGCGGCCGGTTGCGCTGGCTCAGCACCGCCATGGGCGTGTCGTCGCCCATCGAACCGGTGGCTTCCTGCTCGGTCTCGGCCATTGGCCGCAGCACCAGCTCCACCTCCTCGGTCGTGAGCTGGAACAGCTTGTGGTAGCTGCGCAGGGTCTTCTCGTCGAACGGCTCCTCGGCCAGCGACGGGTCGATCAGCTCGGTCTGCAGCCAGGTCACGCCCTGGTGCAGCCACTGCTTGTACGGGGCGCGGGTGCGGTTGATGCGGTCCACCGCCTCGCTGTCGAGCAGGTCGCCGCGACGCAGGTCGATGGCGATCATCTCGCCCGGGCCCAGCTTGCCCTTGCGCACGATGCGCTCGGTCGGCACCTCCCATACGCCGGCCTCGGAGGCGACGATGAAGTGGCGGTCCGAGGTGAGCATCCAGCGCGAGGGACGCAGGCCGTTGCGGTCCAGGGTGCAGCAGGCGTAGCGCGCATCCATCGACACGATGCCGGCCGGGCCGTCCCACGGCTCGGTGTTGAGGCCGTAGAACTCGTAGAACGCGGCCAGGTCAGGATCCTTGAACTCCAGCGACTGGGTCGCCGGCGGCACCAGGATGCGCAGCGCCTGGATCAGCTCCATGCCGCCGTTGACCAGCAGCTCCAGCATGTTGTCCAGGCTCTGCGAGTCCGAGCCGTGCATGGACACGATCGGCTCAAGCTCGGCGATGTCGAAGCGCGGCGTCTTCCACACCTTGCTGCGCGCCTGCGCCCAGCGGCGGTTGCCCTCGATGGTGTTGATCTCGCCGTTGTGGGCGAGCAGGCGGAACGGATGGGCCAGCGGCCAGCGCGGCAGGGTGTTGGTCGAGAAGCGCTGGTGGAAGACCACCGCGCTGGAGGCCAGCTCCGGGCGCTGCAGGTCCTGGTAGAAGCGCGAGAGCTTGTCCGGCAGGACCATGCCCTTGTAGCCGATGGCGTGCGCCGAGAGGGTCACCACGTAGTAGTCGGCCACGTCGGCCAGCTGCCTCTCGCTGCGGCGGCGGGCGAGGAACAGCGCGAGATTGAAGTTCTCCTCCTCCTGGTCCGCACCAGCCTGGACGTAGATCTGTTCGATCAACGGCAGGGTCTGGCGGGCCAGTTCGCCGCAGACGCCGGTATCGACGGGCACGTCGCGCCAGCCGGCCACGGCGACGCCGGCGCGCTGCAGTTCTTCCGCCAGCGTCTGGCGACAGCGCTGGGCCAGCGCCGCATCGTTCGGCAGGAACACAAGGCCCGAGGCGAAGCGCACGCCGGTTTCCAGCGCGATCCCGGCTTCCTGCGCGAGCGTGCGCAGGTAGTTCTCGGGGCGGCGGATGAGCAGGCCGCAACCGTCGCCGGTCAGGCCGTCGGCGGCGACGCCGCCGCGGTGGGTCATGCGCGAGAGTGCAGCGATCGCGGTATCGACGAGTGCGCGCGAAGGCTGGTCGTCGAGCTGGGCGATCATGCCGAAGCCGCATGCATCGCGCTCGGAGGAAGGATCGTAGAGCCCGTGCGGTTGCTGGTGCCCGTGGCGGTTGCGGAGGGCCATCTGTGCCTCGAGTAAAGCGTGCATCCGGGCGTGCGTTCCCGAACGCTGGCGAGGGCGGCACCGCACACGGTTTCAGAAGAAACGTGCGCTACCCGTTTGCCGCCGGAATACCCGAATTAAACACAGTTGCTGCGGTGCCGCAAGTTGCCTTGCGGCACCGGAAATACATGCATTTGCAACCGTCTTGCGCGCGCACCAGCACGTGGGCCGAGGCTTATCCGCAGCGCAGGGAAACGATGCGGTTTTCGCCATCGACTTCGACGTTGAGGCGCGCGCCGTTGAACTCCAGGGTGACCGCCTGTCCCGGCTTGAGGATGCGCGCGGTATCGGCGCCCGCATCGACGCGGGCCTGTTCGACCACTGCGTCGTCGGCCATGTCGCCAACCAGCCCCTGCACCGCAGTGGCATCGCAGCTCGGCGGCGGCGGCGTGCCGGCACCAGTGGTCTCGGATGCAGACTCGAGCGCCCGGCGTGCGGCGAGCATCGCCTGTTCCTGCTCTTCCTCCTCGCTCAGCGTGCCGTTGTTGGCGGCACAGGCGGCCATCCCCAGCAGGACCAGCGGAAGCATGAAGCTGGAACGGATGCGCATTGGCAGTCTCCGGTGTGTAGGCGGGATGAAACAGGGTAAGGGTGGCGCATTCGCTTAGCGTTAACCAGCCGGCGTTGACGCCCCCGATGCGGCCGGCCGCAGAGACTGGCGCTCCCCCGACGCGGTCCCGTCCCCTGTCCACGCCCGCTCCCGCCACCGACCCCGAAGCCGCCAGGCGCGATGCCGATCGCGCCGGACTCATATATGTAGGCGACGGCGATCCCGGCATCCGCCGCCGCCGGCAGGGGCGCGGCTTCGGCTACCGGGATGCGGATGGCCGGGCAGTGCGCGACCGCGACACCCTGGCCCGGATCCGGGCCCTGGCCATCCCGCCGGCCTGGACCGACGTATGGATCTGCGCCGACCCGCGCGGGCACCTCCAGGCCACCGGGCGCGATGCCCGCGGCCGCAAGCAGTACCGGTACCACCCGGACTGGGCCCGGCATCGCGGCCAGGGCAAGTTCGAGCGCATCGTCGCCTTCGGCAAGGCCCTGCCGGTGTTGCGGCGGCGGGTGCGCCGCGACCTGGCCCTGCCGGGCTACCCGCGGGAAAAGGTGCTGGCGATGGTGGTCGCCCTGATGGACCACACCCTGCTGCGGGTCGGCAACGAGACCTACCGCCAGCAGAACCGTTCCTATGGCCTGACCACCCTGCGCAACCACCACGTGCGCTTCCTCGCCGGCGGGCGGGCGTATATCGCCTTCCGCGGCAAGGCCGGACAGATGCAGGAGGCGGTGGTCGACGACCGCCGCCTGGCGAAACTGGTCCGGCGCTGCCGCGAGCTGCCGGGCCAGTGCCTGTTCCAGTACCGCGACGACGAGGGACAGGTGCAGCCCGTGCAGTCCAACCAGGTCAACGACTACCTGCGCGAGGTGATGGGCGAGGCGTTCACCGCCAAGGATTTCCGGACCTGGGGCGGCACCGTGGCCGCGATGCGGGCCCTGGCCGTCCTGGGCGAAGCCGCGGCCTCCGAACGCGAGTGCAGCCGGCAGCAGGTGGAAGTCGTGCGCGAGGTGGCCTCGCTGCTCGGCAACACGCCCTCGGTCTGCCGCAAGGCCTATATCGACCCCTGCGTGTTCGACGGCTGGCGGGACGGAAGCCTGGGCCGCCGTTGCGCCGGCTGCCGGGGCGACCGGCAATGGGAACAGGCGGCGCTGGCCTTCCTCCGCCGTGCCCACCGCAGGTCGGTGGCGGCCACCGGCCGCCCGCCGGCGCTGCCGTAAGAGGTCAGCCGCAGCGCAGGGCGGTGATGGCGTTGTTGCTGCCGGTCTCGATCACCAGGCGCGGCCCGCCGGCGCCCCCGGTTTCGGGCTCCGGCAAGGTGGCGCTGGCCGGGCGGTCGCCCTGGCCCCGCACCAGCAGGACCTCGGTGCTGTCGCTGTCCACCCGCGCGCGTTCGACGGTGGTGGCCGACGCCGCCAGCCCGACCGCGCCGCGCACCATGTCGGTATGGCACTGCCCGGAGACAATCCCGTCGATCGGTTCGATGGTCTGGGCCAGGGGCGAGGAAGCGCAACCGGCCAGGGCCAGGCAGCCGGGCAGGGCGAGGAGGGCAAGTCGCATGGGGGGTCTCCGCAGGGGGAATCAGGCCCGCAAGCCTGTCGCCCCGCACGTCGCAGACCGATGAAGGCCGGTGACCCCAAAAGACAAGCCCCCGCCGCAAGGCGAGGGCTTCGATATGGCGCGCCCGGAGGGATTCGAACCCCCGACCAATGGCTTCGGAAGCCACTACTCTATCCGGCTGAGCTACGGGCGCGTGGCCGGATAGCTTACCGGATAGCCGGGAGAACCCAAAGCCCCGCCATCACCGGAAATAGGCCTGGGTGTTTGGATGGACCGAGGCGTCGGTCAGTGCTTCCCCTGCCGTGACCCAGCGATAGGCGCTGTGCTGCTCGTCCGGCGGTCGAAGGTCGGCTTGTGCCACGTCAAGCCGGTGCGCCAGCACCACGTAGTGGGTACCGGCGTCGCCTCCGGTGAAATCCTCCTCGTAGAAGTGGTCGTACAGCCCGAGGAGGGAGGACGCCGCGCGCTCGATGGACGAGCCAAGTTCGGCCTCGGTGATGCGCCGGAAAGCGGCGTCCAGCGGCTCGTTCTTGCGGATCCGGCCACCGGGTACGAACCAGTAACCCTTGGCCGGGGGATTGTTGCGTCGGCCGACCAGGTAACGGCCCTCCTTATCCACCACAACCAGGTCGATGGATACCAGCGGGGCATGGCGGACAACGGCAAGGAAATCACCCACGGCGAGCGGCGGCGGTGCACTCATACGGCCTCTTGGGGAATAGAGGTGGCGTGACACAATAGGCACCGGATAACACACGGGGCAAGCCTCGGAAGGCGACGTTGCGGCATGAACTGGCAGTGGTTCGTTGCCCCGGGCAGCGCACTCTACCTTGGACCGCTGGCAATCCTTGCCGGGGCCGCAGTGCTTTATCGCGAACGCGCGCGCAAGGCGGTGATGGGCTGGTGGTCGGCGATTGCATTTGCTTGCGGCATGACCGCGGCGAGCAAGATTTCCTTCTATGGTTGGGGTACGGGCATCCGCGCCTGGGACCTGACCTGCTTCAGCGGCCATGCCGTGATATCGATGGCGGTCTGGCCGGTAGTCGGGATGCTCGCAGCGCCCACTTCGCGCCCTGGATTACGTGCAATCGGAACGGTTTCCGGGCTCGTCCTGGCGGGTCTCATCGGGTACTCGCGTATCCCGTTGGGGGCGCACCCGCCTTCCGAAGTCATCGCGGGCACCCTGCTCGGCGGCCTGGTGGGCACCGCGGGTTGCCTGTTGCTCCGCCATTACCGCCTGCCGGGGACACTTCTTCCAGCTGTCGGTCTGGTCCTGCTCGCGACGATGACCATCCCACGGGGAGCAGCTCCGGTCCTGCCAAGCGAGCGCTGGTTTGCCGCCATTGGAACGGCCCTCTCGGGGCGTGAAGCGCCCGTGAGCAGAAAGAAGTGGCGTAATGCGGATGGCATCACAATTTCACACCACGTACACTTGAGACCATAGCCCGCGCGGAAGAAGGTCTCCGCGGGAAGGTCTCAGGGGGATGCATCGATGTTGATGTTTTTTGCCGGCGTGCTGTGTGGCGCATGCTTCGGAGCTGTCGCGCTGGGCATCTGCCGCTCGTCCAGCGACGCGCGCGATACGCACTGAATGACCGGCCGGGCGCCCTGCGCCCGGCACCAGTCTCCCCGCCATGTAGACGCGGCGGGCGTGAGCCTTCCTTTATTCCGGTGCGAAACTAACCCGGGTGGATCGCGGTCGCCTCAACCCCGGCCGTACACGTCCTCGAAACGAACGATGTCGTCCTCGCCCAGGTAACTGCCGGACTGCACTTCAATCAGTTCCAGCGGCAGCTTGCCGGGATTGCGCAGGCGGTGGGTGACGCCCAGCGGGATATAGGTGCTCTGGTTCTCCGTCAACAGCACGACCTTGTCGCCGCATGTGACCTCGGCCGTGCCACTGACCACGACCCAGTGCTCGGCGCGGTGGTGGTGCATCTGCAGGCTGAGCGCTGCGCCAGGCTTGACCGTGATGCGCTTGACCTGGTGGCGATCGCCGTTGTCGATGGAGTCGTAGGCTCCCCAGGGCCGGTAGACCTTGCGGTGCAGGCTGGTTTCCGCGCGCCCCTGCGCCTTGAGCCGGGTAACGATTTCCTTGACTTCCTGCACCCTGTCCTTGTGCGCAACGAGTAATGTGTCGTCGGTATCGACGACCACGATGTCCTCCAGGCCGAGCAGGGCCACCAGGCGACCATCGCCCCACGCCAGGGTGTTGCGACAGCCGATGGAGATGACGTCGCCGTGGTGCGCATTGCCCTCGCCGTCCTGTTCGGCGACTTCCCACAGGGCCGCCCAACTGCCAACGTCGTTCCAGCCCACGTCCAGCGGAACCACCGTGGCGGCGGTGGTCTTCTCCATCACCGCGTAATCGATCGAATCCGACGGACAGGCGGAGAAGGAAGTCGCATCCAGGCGCACGAAGTCCTCGTCGCGCCGGGCGCCCTCGAATGCCGCCCGGCAAGTAGCCAGCATCTCCGGCTGCAGGCGTTCCAGCTCCTGCAAGTAACGCGATGCGCGGAACAGGAACATCCCGCTGTTCCAGTAGTAGGCACCGGCTGCAACGTACTCCCGAGCCTTGGCCAGATCAGGCTTCTCGACGAACTGTTCGACCGGCCGCGCGCCTTCGCCCGGGCCGGCCTTGATGTAGCCATAGCCAGTCTCAGGTCCGCCGGGAACGATCCCAAACGTGACCAGCCGACCCTCTTCGGCCGCGATGGTGGCCTGGTGCACTGCGTCGCGGAAGGCCGCAGCGTCACGGATGACATGGTCGGAAGGCAGGACCAGGAGCAGCGGATCGCCGCCATCGGCGACGGCCTGTAGCGCGGCCGCCGCGATCGCGGGCGCGGTGTTTCGGCCAACCGGTTCCAGTAGCACTGTCCCCGGCGTGCAGCCGGCCTGGCGCAAATGTTCGGCAACCATGAAGCGGTGATCGACATTCGCCACCACGATTGGTGGCTGGGTGGCCAGCGGTGCAACACGCCGCCAGGTTGCCTGGAGCAGGCTGTCCCCACCGAGGAGTGGAAGGAACTGCTTTGGATAGGCTTCGCGGGACAGTGGCCACAACCGCGTGCCGGAACCGCCGGAAAGGATCACGGGAATCATGGGGGGCTTCCGTGAGTGGGGGATTTTGAGAATAACAACGTGAGAAGCGTGGGTGGGGCGGGAAAAACTTGTTGCTAGAATCCATATACCCCCCCAAGTCGAGCGAGAAGTCCCATGGAAAAACAGGACCGTATTTTCGTTGCAGGGCATCGGGGCCTGGTCGGCTCGGCGGTCGTCCGCCGTCTGCAGGCGCTTGGCTACAACAACCTCCTCCTGGCCGGGCGCGATCTCCTGGATCTGCGTGACGCCGCTTCCGTGGAGGCCTTCTTCACCAAGGAAAAGCCCCAGGTGGTCATCCTCGCGGCGGCGAAGGTTGGCGGTATTCACGCCAACGACACCTATCCCGCGCAGTTCCTTTTCGAGAATCTCCAGATCCAGAACAACGTAATCGACGCCGCGTACCGCCATGGTGCGAAGAAGCTGACCTTCCTCGGGTCGTCCTGCATCTATCCGAAGTTCGCCGAGCAGCCCATCCGCGAGGATTCCCTGCTCACCGGCGCGCTGGAGCCAACCAATGAGTGGTACGCGATCGCCAAGATCGCCGGGATCAAGCTGTGCCAGGCCTACCGCAAGCAGTACGGCTTCAATGCCATCAGCCTGATGCCGACCAACCTTTACGGCCCTGGCGACAACTTTGACCTCGCCAACTCCCACGTGCTTCCAGCGCTGATCCGCAAGTTCCATGAAGCGAAGCTGCGCGGCGACGCGGAGGTTGTCATGTGGGGAACCGGGACTCCGCGACGCGAGTTCCTGCATGTGGACGACATGGCCGCGGCGACGGTCTTCCTGACCGAAACCCACAACGACCCGGGCATCGTCAATGTTGGGGTCGGCGAGGACGTCAGCATCCGGGAGCTGGCCGAACTGGTGAAGGAAGTCACCGGCTTCCAGGGCAGGATCGTGAACGACACCAGCAAGCCCGACGGCACACCACGCAAGCTGCTCGACGTCTCGCGCCTGCACGCACTGGGGTGGCGTGCACAGATCAGCCTGCGGGATGGCGTCCAGCAGACCTACCAGTGGTTCCTGGAAAACCAGACCCAACTGCGTGCTGCGTGAGCACCTGCCGGCCGGGTTGCCCTGGCTTTTCCAAGGAATCCGGCCGGAACTCAGTCTCGTGCGCATCATGGGCCGATTCCGCTGCCGTCAGTTAACTGCCGCGGATCTCGAGGCTCGCCAGCTGTTCCAGCGAGTACCCTGTGCGCCGGGACAGTTCGGCCAGGATTGCCTGCCGGTCTTCCAGATGCGCGATGGCCGCTTCCAGCTCCATTAGCTTTGCCCCCACGAGGAACCTGTACCACCAACCTTGCAGGAAGTGGTAAACCAGTCCGGAGCGTCCGTCCAGGAAGCCGAGCTGGAACACGTAGCGCCAGAGAAAGTAGAGCGTTGAGCTCACCGTGAACGGGATCCGGTTGTAGATCCTCTCCTTGGCCCAGCGTTTGAACGAAGCCTGTAGCGACGCGCCTCCACGGGTGAGCGCATGGTCGCGGGCGAACAGGCCCATGCGCTGGTTCAGCACGTCGATTGCTTCGCGGGTCGCGTACTTGTTGTGCTTCTCGGTGAAGTACGTGAGGTCCTGCAGGTTGTGGTCGGCGAAACCACCTTTGAAGGTTACGGTGCGCCCACCCCATACGATGATGTGCTCATCCATCCAGCGTTGCTCGATGCGTCCTTGGCCTCGTCGCCAGATACGGAGCATGCGCAGAGGGTAGCGGCCGCCGTGTCGAACCCATCGCCCCATGAAAATGTGCTTGCGGTCCAGGTTGACGCCAACCACATCGGTGGGAAGGCGGGGAAGTTCCCGACGGATCTCCTCGGCAAGATCCGGTTCGACCACCTCGTCCGCGTCCAGACGCATAACCCAGTCGGCCCGGATCGGGGCATTGTCCAGCGCCCACTGGAACTGCTGGGCCTGGGTCACGAACGGATGTACCAGCACCGTGGCGCCGTGCGAACGGGCGATCTGCGCCGTTGCGTCGGTAGAGCCGGAATCGATTACGAAGACTTCGGTGGCGACCTCGCGGATCGAATCCAGCGCACGCGCAAGGTGCAATTCCTCGTTGTAGGTGAGGATGACGACGGCAAGGCTCATGGCGACACGGTGCCCGTATGCATGTGGAGAACCTCATCCAACGAGCGCCTTGGCGATGCGGCGACTCGCAGTGGTTCATCGACGGTCTTTCCGAACGCGATCATCATGATCAGCCGCTCTCCCGTGGGTATGCCTCCCGCGACCTTGATCCTGCGTTCCACCGCGTTGGTGACGGCAAGGTTCAGGGGGCAGGCGCCCAATCCGAGCGCATGGCATGAAAGAAGGATGCACATGGAGAACAGCGCTCCATCCACGTAGGTCTGGTTGCGCTGGCCCGGGCCGCCCCAGGCAGCGATCTCGGACGTCACTACGAACAGGTTGCCAACGTTCTCTGAGAAGCCGCGCGATCCGCCCTGGAGGGCCAACAGCGCGTCGATCGTCGCCCGGTCCTGATACAGATGGACCTGCGTGGACTGCCGGTTGCACTGCGACGGCGCGCTCTGCGCCAGGGTGACCACCTGGCGTACCGTCTCCGCGGGCAGTGGGCGGCCATCGAACATCCGAAGGCTGGAGCGTGACTGCAGCCATGCGACAGGACCAGCAGGGTCGTGGCCTTCGAATCTGTATGGCTTGATCCCGCCACGAAGTTCAAGCTGCCGGTCCTGCCACCGTGCAAGCAGTGCGGCGACCTCGTCGAGCAAGGGGTCCTGGATGCCCTGCTCGCGGTGGAAGCGAAGGTACGCGTCCAGTGCACCCAAGGCCATCTGCGCCGGCAGCGGCGAAAAGTCTGGCTCATAGGCATCGAGCGCGGACATCACGAAGCGCACCTTGTCGCGCCCGAACAGTGTGCGCCGACGGGGCAGGGACAAGCCCTTCTCGATCGTATGCGTCTCGATGATGAGCTTGTAGAACTGGCGTCGGTTCCGCTCGACAAGTGGCGAGTAGCCGTTGTAGCGCAACGTCAGCCACAGGTCCTGGGCGTACTCGGACAGGAACTGCAGCACCTTCGCGGCTTTTGAGAACATGGTTCAGGCGCCTGTGGGGGAATCGGAAAGCGTACGTTGCCTGACAAACCTGCAGGGATTGCCGACACAAATGGACCAGGGAGGAAGGTCGCGCGTGACCACGGACCGTGCACCGACCACGGTGCCTTCGCCGATGCTGGTGCCGGGATGCACAAAGCACTCGGCGGCGATCCAGGCATGGTCTCCGATGGTGATGGGCGCAGTGGTGAGCGGCCGCAGCAGGCTCGTGACGTCGTGCGAACCCGTGCAGAGGAAGGTGCGTTGGCTCACCGCCACCTTGGAGCCGATGCGGATCCGGTCCATGGTGTAGCAGTCCACGCCGTCGGCCAACACAGACAGCGTGCCCATCTCCAGCTTCCATGGCGCCCAGATCCTGCAGCTGGGGGCGATGCGGCAGCCCGGGCCGATCCGTGCGCCGAAGAGCCGCAACAGGAGGCGACGCCATCCGTGCAGTGCCCACCGTGGAGTTGGCCGGAACGCCAACAGCCAAACCAACTCCCACAGCAACCGCCTGAGCTTGTCGCTGGCTGGCAGGGTGTCGACGTACCTGTACTGGTCGAATCCGCTCATCCGTTCTCCACCTGTGCGACCTCGTGCGCAAGGAACGAACTGCCGACCTCCCGGAGCCCCTGCTGTCTAGCTTCCACCGCATCCCAGTCGATCGGCCGCGCGAGCAGTTCATCGAGGCGGGGCAGGTCCTCCTTGCGGACGAAACGGTCCATAAGGTCGAGCTGCGAGAGCAGGTTTCGCGAGCGGGCGTTCATGGCTACGCGCGAACCTGGAAGCTCGGCAACCAGGAAGGGCTTGCGGAACAAGATCGAGAAAACCGTGCCGTGGAAGGAATTGGTGACCACGAAACTGGCGTGGGCCAGGTGCGAGACCCACTCGGCCGGGCCGGGATGCACGGTCTGACCGATCTCGCGCCAGCGGCGGTGCACGTTGTATGGGGACAGGATGGGTGTGCCGGTCATCCGCGCCGCGCCCTCGGCGACCTCGCGGATGACTTCCGCAGTGCGGAGCGCATAGCAGAACACATGTCCCTCCTGGCCGCTGGACGCGCCGGCAAGGAGCTGGTCGTATTGCTCGTGCAGCAGGGTTGGATCGGGCACGCAGGCAGCATCGCGACCGGACGCCTGCCTGACAATGTCCACACCACTCAGCTCGCGGACGGAGATGCTGGACAGAGGGCGTAGCAGCGGGCCGAGGGAGGTGATCTGGTCGGCGCCCAGCGTGTCCCGGCCGAAGCTGGCCGCGTAGGAGATCCTGCGCGCACGCGCGTCCTTCGCGAACTCGAGGAAGTAGGCCGGATCAAAGCCGTACTGAACCGACGGGCTCCAGATCTGGTCGCTGCCGGCCACGATCAGGTCATAACGGCCAGCCGCCTCGACCAGTTCCTGTCTTTCGCGCAGCGGGCTACCGGTGATCCCGAGCTGTTCCTGCCGGAAGCGTGCGAACCGCCGGGCCTGGTCCTTGTTTCCGAAGTGCTGGTGCAGGAATGCCGTGGACTTGAGGTAGAGGGTCTTGGCATTGGACTTGAACGCGGCGGGCGAAAGCGAAAGCCGCAGCGATCCGCCCTCCTCGACGTGCGTCGGGTGATAGGCGATGAACTCAGCGTCATGCCCGCGGTCGGTGAACCATCTGCGCAGCGCATACGCCTGCAACAACGCGCCGAAGTTGTCACTGAACTGGAAGGTGAGGATCCCTATCCTCATGGCGTCGTTGCTCCTCTTTCCTTAAGGCCTTCCTGGATTACGCATGCAAGATGCGTGGCGACCTGGCGGATCTGGTATCTGTCCTCGAAGCAGCAGCGTGCATTTGAAGACATGGCTTCCCTCACTTTTGGAGGAAGCGATAGCCAGGTTTGCAGCGCATCCACGATTCCCTCGAGCGTGTCGTCGCGGACGATGCCGGCGCCGTCCGCCTCGATCTCCCTCCAGATATTCACTTTGTTGGTGGTGAGGACGGGCGCGCCACACGCTAGCGCCTCGGCCACGACGATCCCAAAGTTCTCCTGGTGCGACGGTAGACAGAAGGCTTCGCAGGCGTTGTACGCGCCCCACTTGGCATCACCTTGGAGCATT
Source organism: Pseudoxanthomonas suwonensis (assembly GCF_010093235.1). Taxonomy (GTDB): domain Bacteria; phylum Pseudomonadota; class Gammaproteobacteria; order Xanthomonadales; family Xanthomonadaceae; genus Pseudoxanthomonas; species Pseudoxanthomonas suwonensis. Next base: position 51,886 of record NZ_PDWP01000023.1, read on the forward strand.
CCGGGCCAAGAAATGCGGTCATCGATGCCAAGCTCCGATGCCCTTTGCCTGAGCCTGGGAATGAGGCCCGTCTTGTCCGGCCCCGCTATCACTAGGTGCAGGTCCGGGTCATTTGTTGCCACGCGTGCGAAGGCTTCCACGAGCAGGTCGCATCCCTTCTTCTCGTGGATACGGCTGAGGAACAATAATATGCGCTTCCCCTGGAGCACAGGGTGGTTGTCTAGAAACTTGTTGGCGAGGTCGGCGCCGTTGGATGGCGGACGTGCTGTTCCGTAGGAAACAACCCTCTCGTTGCAACGATAGAGCCAGAATGACTCGCGGGCCCGAATGCGCTCTTCCTCAGAGGTGAACAGAACGGCGCGCGCGTCGCGTAGCAGACGGTACTCGGCCCAAGGCCAGTACGCCCATTTCTTCAGGTGTTTGAGTGGATAAGCTTGCTTGAACCACGGGTCGAGCATCCCGTGAGTGAATACGAAGTAAGGTGTCGCGGTATGAGCCAGTGCACGCCATGCAGCGAGACCGTGGTACTGCCAGAGCCCGTTGACGATGGCAGCATCGAAGCGGCTGCGATTGGCGCGCAGCCACGGGACGAGTGTACGTGAGTACCGGTACCCGGGGCGGGCATGGTCCAGTGCGTGGACGCGTGCCGGATAGTCGTCCAAATAGGCGCTGCCGGGACGATCCAGGCATGCGACCTCCACCTCGTGACCGAGCGCCGCGAGCTCCGTGTCTATCCGCCGAGCGCCCTCCATGGGCCCGCCACCGCGGGGGTCAATGCTTGCGATGATGCGTAGAAGTCGCATACGCCTAGTCGATCCTCAGTACTGGATAAGGGCTGGATCCTGCGCTCATGACAGCCCACGCCTATTGCTGCGCGCACGCCTGAATCGAAGTACTTGGCTGTACATGAAACAGGCAACAGTCAGGCAGAAGAAGTAGCCAATGACAGCTCCCAGTGGGCCGCGGATGAGGATCGGAAGGGATCCCATGAGAATCGCGCTGAATATGGGTGATCCATCAACCACGAGGAGAGAGGAAGTAACAGTCTTTCGCCACAGATACCCAATCACGACGAACCCAGCCGCGACCCCTAAGAGCCCGAAATCCAGGTAGAGATCACCTGCGACATAGAAGGATAGGTTCTGGGTCCCTGCATACCAGTTGGTGTAGAGGTCGTTTCCCACAATCAATCCACCCACGATTGGCTTGTCGGGCCAGACCGTGCGCGGCACGAAGAAAAGTAGGATCGCCAAGGCGTTCTCACCTATCATGTAATCCATGTGTCGCATCATTCGGCAGGCATGGACGAGTGTGTCGAAAACATCCATGTCCTTGATCCTCAAGACGTCCTTCGCGTACTCGCTTTCACCGAGGAGTGCGAATCCCCCAACGCCGACTCTTGAGGTGAGGCTTGCTAAGGGCATGAACACCAGCACGCCAAAAAGCATCGCAGCGAACACAGGGACGAAGCGAAGCTTCGGCCCCAAAAGTAGCGCGATGACCGGGAACCAGGATGCGACCAAGAAGAACCGTGCCGAGTTGAGTGGATTGACGCAAACCAGAAGCAATGCGGCGCATGCGACGAATGTCGCAGTCGAGAGTAGCCCCCAAGGTCGCCTCTTCGCGGCGAGAACCATGGTCCCAACAGCCAGAACGGCGAGGAATCCAAGACGGAGAATGAATATTTCCTCTCGGCTCTTCTCCCGGCGAGGCAGCAGGACGTTAGAGATCCCGCCGGAGGAAGCGACGTAGGCGACGAAGGAAATCAGGCAGATGAAGACGATTAAGAAAAGATGGTCATCGGTGATGCACTTTCCATGGCCAAAGTTCTTTGAGGGTTCAATCCTCCGATCGAACAAGGCGAGGATCGCAACGGATATAGTGACTATGGACTGCGCTAGGACGAAGTCTTCAAGCTCATAGGAGGCACCACGGGTCGTCCCGCTCAGGAATCCGTGGTTACTTATCGACTGGATGGGGGCAATTACGAAGAAAAGCAGGATGGTCAGCCAAAGCATGTCCTGCGCAGAGAATTCGCTTCTCTTGATCGCGTTCAGTCTGAACGCGGCGATCACGAATGTTGGCAGGGTGAGGAGAACTGGCATCATCTCCGCCCCGGTAGCGATCGCGAACATCCAGAGAACTAGAGCCGCCAAGAGTCGAACATTGATTTTCATCGTTGGCTCGATGGTGCCAATGAATCACGGCGTCGCCGTGTGTGGTGAATTCGCTCCCCGGAACACGAGAGCGGCCTGGATGAAGATCGCGGCCGTAAAACCTATGGCCGCACCCGCGGCACCGTGCAGAATCGTGCCGAGCATGACGAGGATCAATAGAAGCACTGCCGAAAGCACGGAGATCCGGGCCACGAGTCCGGCCTGTTTGCGTGCCTGGAGGATCGCCGTGAATATGGCTATAAAGCTAGCTCCGGCCAGACCCAGGCACATGATCTGCAGGGGAAAGGTGGCACCCTCGAACTGTGAGCCCAGGTGCCGCGTCACGAATGGCGCTACGGCGACAAGGGCGATGTAAGGAAGACTCATCGCAACCGCGATCAGCAGCCCTATCGACATGTCCTTTCGCCTAGGCCCTCCCTGCCTGACCAGATGCGGGAGAAGCGCAGTGGCCAGTGCATCCGGGACCATGCGAAGGGGCGTCATCAGCCTTGCGCCGACTCCATAGAATGCGGCCTGCACTGGACCAGAAATGGTTGCGACCACCGCTGCATCGAGATTGCGAAGCTGATTGGCGGCTGAGTGAACCCAGTAAGGTCTGCACCGACCGAACGCAATCCCTATCGGACGGACGCGCAAAGGAACTACAGGTGGACGAGGCAGCTTCCGCCACATGACCAGCAGCACCAGGGCCGAACCGGCGAGCAAGGTCAGCGAGTATGCCCACATTATCTGGATCCCCGCGTGGAAGGCAGCGACGAACAGCACCAGCTGCGCCGTCCTGCGGGAGACAAGATTGATGGTGCCCATCCGGACGTCTCCAAGTCCGCGCGCAATGGCAGACCGGATATCGCTGCTGCGATCCAATGCGATCCACAGGCTTAGCGGTAACAGGGCGATGTACTTCGCATCCGTGGCGAACGTAAGAACGAGGACGACAGCGACGCTGAAGGCCACCACGCCAGCAATGACAATACGACTCATAAGCTCTGCGTAAGCGACCTTGCGATTCACACCATGCGCCGCGGTCTCCCTCACGATGAACATCGTCACGCCCGCATCACCAATCGCTTGCAACGTAACGGATACGCCCAAGGCGGACGAAACGAGGCCAAAGTCCTCGACCTTCGACCAGCGCGCCAGCAGGTATATGGAAGCTGCCTGGATTCCGGCTGCCACAAACCTGCCGCTAAGGAGGGTTGCAAACTGCCGGGCCAGCGAGCTTTGCCAAATGCGACTGAGGATCCTCATGGACCAGGAGTCCTGGCCGTCATTCCGGCGAGCTGTTGGTGAACTGATAGCCATGGGTATGGAGCAGGGCCGCTTTCTTGGCTTCGTGCAGGTCGTGTGTGACCATCTCCTCAACCATCGACTGGAGAGAGATGGAAGGTATCCAGCCCAGGTTCGTCTTCGCCGCCGAAGGATCGCCGAGCAGGGTTTCTACCTCGGATGGACGGAAGTAACGCGGATCGACCGCAACGATCACGTCGCCAATTTTCACGGCGGGAGCGGAGTCGCCGTCGACTGCAGTAACCACCGCCTTCTCCTCCACGCCCTTGCCTTCGAAGGATAGGGAGATGCCGAGCTCCTTGGCCGCCATCGTGATGAACTCACGGACGCTGTACTGGACGCCGGTCGCGATCACGTAGTCCTTCGGCGCCTCCTGCTGGAGCATCATCCACTGCATGCGCACGTAGTCCTTGGCGTGGCCCCAGTCACGCAGGGCATCCAGGTTGCCCATGTACAGGCAGGACTCCAGGCCTTGGGCGATGTTGGCGAGGCCGCGAGTAATCTTTCTGGTGACGAAGGTCTCGCCGCGACGTGGACTCTCGTGGTTGAACAGGATGCCATTGCAGGCATACATGCCGTAGCTTTCGCGGTAGTTGACGGTGATCCAGTACGCATAAAGCTTGGCCACGCCGTAGGGACTGCGAGGGTAGAAAGGCGTGGTCTCCCGCTGCGGGATCTCCTGGACCAGACCGAAGAGCTCGGAAGTCGATGCCTGGTAGAAGCGGGTCTTGTCGGCAAGCTTGAGGAACCGGATCGCTTCAAGCAGGCGCAGGGTGCCGATGGCATCCACGTCGGCTGTGTATTCCGGTGCTTCGAAGCTGACCGCCACGTGGCTCTGTGCTCCGAGGTTGTAGACCTCGTCGGGCTGCACCTCGGCGATGATGCGGGTCAGGTTGCTGGTATCGGTCAGATCACCGTAGTGCAGATGAAAACGCGCGCCGGACTCATGTGGATCCTGGTAGATATGGTCCACTCGCTGGGTGTTGAACGAAGAGGCACGACGCTTGATGCCATGGACCTCGTATCCCTTCTCGAGCAGGAACTCGGCGAGATAGGATCCATCCTGTCCGGTGATGCCGGTGATGAGTGCGCGTTTGGTCATTGCGATCAGTTCCTTGTATCGACTATTGGGGGATCAGGGGGCGAGCAGCGCCTGCTCGAAGCGATTGAGGATCGATTCGCGCGATAGCGTGCTGAGCGCCTGGTTCCGTGCGGCGTCGCCCAGTGACTTGCGCACTGAAGGATCGGCGGCGAGTTCCCGAAGAGCGGAGGTGAAGGCCTCGACATCGCCGGGGGGAACCACCCGCCCGCTGCGTTCCAGGGCAAGCGCAACGCCGGTACCAGGGAGTGCGGTGGCGAGCGTGGGGCGGCCGCTTGCCAGCATCCCCGTGAGCTTGGACGGCATCACGAGATCGGCCACGTCCGCGCGCTGGGGCAGCAGGTGGATGTCAGCCAGTCCGAGCCAGTCCTTGAGACGCTCGGTGGGCTGCAGACCAAGGAAGCGTACGTTCGGTAGGCCCGCGCATTGAACCTCCAGTGCGTCACGCCCTGGACCCTGGCCCCCGAACACGAAGTAGAGACGTTCTTCGTCGCGCAGGCGAAGTGCTGCTTCCCCAAGCAGTTCGAGGCCCTGTTTGAGACCCATGTTCCCAGAGTAGAGGGCCACTACGGCGTCGTCCGGGATTCCAAGCTCCTGGCGGTATGTGCTTGGTCTGGACAGAGGCTGGATCGCGTCGATGTCGGCCCAGTTCGGGAACAGGACCCGGCGCGCCGGTGCTACGCCTTTCTTACCCAGTCGCTCGACCATCTTGGGCGAGATGGTGGACACACGGTCAAAGGAGCGCAGCAGTAGACGCTCCAGGCCCATTGCCAGACGCTTCATGGGGCCTGCCTCGACAATTCCCATGTCCAGGGCGGCATCGAGTTCGAAATCCTGGATATGCAGCCAACTGCGCGCACCGGAAAGTCGGGCGACCAAGGCGGCCATGGGAGCATTTGCGAGCGTCGGCGCGATTGAAACGACGTGTGTCGGGCGCCAGCCGATGGACCAGAGCAGTGCCAATGAGGAGCTGAGCCCGAAACTGGCCAGATGCAGGATCCGGGTAATCCCGCTCGGCTTCGTCGGGACCCACAGGGGGCAGCGGATCACGTCCACCTCCGAGATGCGCTCTCGCCGGTACCACAGTGGACGATAGCCATCCCACACCATCCAGGCAGGGTAGTAGGGAGGTGCGGTGACCACACGGACGGCGCGCCCGCGTGCAGTCAGCCACTCGCACATCTCACTCGTGTACTTGCCTGTCCCGATGTTCTCGGGGGCGTAATTGATGCCGACGACGAGGATGCGGGGGGAATCGCTCGGGACGGACATGTCAGCGAACCGTAGTGGGTCTTGGCATGGATCAGGTGTTTCCTCTTCAATCCGCACCGAAAAGGTCGCGGGTGTAAACGCGCTCCGATACGTCCTGGAGCTCGGGCGTGATGCGGTTTGCGACGATGACGTCGGCAAGCTCCTTGAAGCAATCGAGGTTATTGACTACCGCGGACCGGAAGAAGTCCGGCTCATTCAGTACCGGCTCGTAGACGATGACGGGTATGCCCTTGGCCTTGATCCGCTTCATCACCCCCTGGATGGCAGAGGCGCGGAAGTTGTCCGAGCCCGTCTTCATGACCAGACGGTAAATCCCGACGGTCCTGGGATTTCGCGCGATGATCTCGTCCGCGATGAAGTCTTTCCGGGTCCGGTTGGACTCCACGATCGCGCGTATGAGGTGTTGGGGTACGTGGCTATAGTTGGCTAGCAGCTGCTTGGTGTCCTTGGGCAGGCAATAGCCACCGTAGCCGAAGCTTGGGTTGTTGTAGTGCCCGCCAATGCGCGGATCGAGGCATACGCCCTCGATGATCTGGCGCGTGTCCAGACCATGGGTGCAGGCGTAGGTGTCCAGCTCGTTGAAGTAGGCAACGCGCATGGCCAGGTAGGTGTTGGCAAACAGCTTGATCGCCTCGGCCTCGGTCGAGTCGGTGAACAGCACCGGGACGTCCCTGGCGACAGCGCCCTCTTGAAGGAGGGCCGCGAAGCGCTCCGCGCGTGGGGAGCGTTCGCCGACCACGATACGACTTGGATAGAGGTTGTCGTAGAGTGCCCGGCCCTCGCGCAGGAACTCCGGCGAGAAGATGACATTGTCTGTGCCGAGCGTCTCACGGATCCGACGGGTGTATCCGACCGGCACGGTGGACTTGATGATCATCACCGCGCCGGGATTGATCTCCTTCACGTCGCGGATGACCGATTCGACGGAGGATGTATCGAAGTAGTTGGTCTTCGGGTCGTAGTCGGTAGGCGTCGCGATGACGACGAAGTCGGCTCCGGCGTAGGCCTCCTGCTTGTCCAGCGTGGCCTTAAGGTCGAGCTGGCGGTTGGCCAGGTAATCCTGGATCTCGCGGTCCTCGATCGGCGACCGGCGTGCATTGATCGCCTCAACTCGTGCTGGATTGATGTCCAGGGCAGCGACGCTGTGGTTCTGGGCAAGCAGAACGGCATTTGAGAGGCCGACGTATCCCGTGCCGGCTACGGCAATCTTCATCTGGTGCTCCTGTGTCGATCGCTTTGGCCTGATGTGGTCTAGTACGCGTTCTTGTTGACGAAGCCCTTGAACACGGTCAGCAGGATGATTCGGAGGTCGAACCACGGGGACCAGTTCTGCATGTAGTAGAGGTCGTACTCCACTCTGCGGGCCATCTTCTCGACGGTGTCGGTCTCACCACGCAGGCCGTTTATCTGCGCCCAGCCCGTGATACCAGGCTTGACCCGGTGTCTCTGCATGTAGCGATCAACAAGGGTCTTGTACTGCTCGTTATGCGCGATGGCGTGTGGCCGAGGGCCGACGATGGACATCGAGCCCTGCAGTACGTTGATGAACTGGGGCAGCTCGTCCAGGCTCGTGCGGCGGAGAAAGGCGCCGAACGGGGTAACGCGCGAATCGCCCTTGCTCGCCTGGGTGACCTGGCCTTCGGCCTCTTGGTGCACCCGCATGCTGCGGAACTTCCACACCTCGATGGGCTTGCCGCCGAGTCCGTTTCGCAGCTGCCGAAAGAAGATCGGACCCGGCGAGCTGAGCTTTACCCCGATCGCGATGGCGATCATCAGCGGAGAGATCATGATCAGGATGAGGGAGGCCAGTACCTTGTCCATCGTGGCCTTGATCAGGTGTGCGGGACCATCCAGCGGACTGGAACGAAGGTTGAGGACCGGCAGTCCACCAATCTGCTCGACCGAATGATTGAGCAGCTGCAGGCCGAAGAGGTCGGGAAGAAGCTTGATGTCGGCCGTCGAGTGATCGAGCTGGCGCAGTACATAGGCGATCTGCCCCTGCTCACGCATTGGCAGGGCGATCCAGACCTGGTCGATGTGCCGACTCTCGACGAACTCGGCCAGTCGATCGACGCGACCCATCGGGCGGATGCCGTGCAGCGCACAGCGGTCGGCGCTGGTAGCGAACCAACCCACTACCTTGATGCCCATCCAGGGATTGCGGCGCATCGCCTCGACGATGCGCTGCGCATCCGGATTGCCGCCGACGATAACCGCGGTCCGCAGATCCATGCCGCGTGCGCGCACCCACGCCGCGCATCCGCGGAGACCGAGGCGGACTGCAGCTGCACCGCCGAGGCTGATACCGGCCCAGGCGCCCAGCCAGAGGCGTGAAAGCTCGCCGACCAGCTGGACTACCGTGGCGTAGAACAGCATCCCGGCGAAAATCAGTGACCAGCACAATGAAAGCGTCACCAGCTCGGTCGTAATGCCCCGCCCGCGCCAGCTGCGGTACAGCGAGGACGAACCGAACACGAGCAGCCCGAACAACGTGGTCAGCACCGTCAGGCTGATGTGATCCGTGTCCATCCGGAAACTGCCATACCGGATGCGGTATGCCAGCAGCGCTCCGCCGACCAGCATCAGTGGATCGGCAGCACGTCTCACCACCCCCGTGGCGGCAGTGAACTTGCTCGCCGTCCGCTCGGGGGCCGTGGTTTCTTCCGACCTGATTGGCATGAGCAGCATGGTAGTTCCCCTTCATCCGTGTGGTTTTTCCGGCGAAGCCGGAGGGGAGGCTTGATGTTGCATTGCAGCATCAAATCCTGCAAGTGTTCTTTTCATTGCCTCGTTAAATCCATGTAGAGGCTGCGTGAAGATAATCAGGGATCGATGTATTCAATATTGTCAAAGAAGAGTTTCTGGTCCCGCTCGCCTGTCATCCGGTACAGGCTGTACTTCTTCGCGAGGCGTGCACCGCCATCACGGACCAGCGGCTGCCACCACAGCCTTGCGGTAGCTCTGCTGGAGCGGGGCATGAGCAGGTCCATTGGCACCAGGACGTAAATTCCCTTGTCGAAGCTGCCTTCACCGAACTCGGCAGCGGAAATATTGGTCTTGGTGGCGTATGCACCCATCGTTACGCCATTGTCGAATATCCGCGATACGTCGACCGTGACGCCCCAATCACCGGCGAGGTAGCGGCCGGCGGACGTGGCCACGTGGATGCGGCGATCGAATCCAAGGTCGTAATACAGGGTGGCATGGCCCGTGGCGACCGAGTAGTCCCGGAACGAGAACCGCTGGTCGTAATCGCGCTGCTTCACCCAGTTGGCGTCGAATCCCAAGGCCCAGCGCTCCCCCATGGGCCGATAGAGAATCTCGCCCCCGACCCCGCCGTACATGCTCTCCAGCAGGCCCGCGTATGCCATGCCGTAGAGATCACGGCCGAGCGCATGTGTAGTGGTGAACTGGAAGTTCGGTACCATGACTTCGGATGTGGTCACGTACTGCCGGACGTCGGTGCGCACGCGAGGGAGGCGACTTGGCGCGTCATACCGGAACTTGTCGAAGTTGTTGAGGAGATCAACACTGACGGTTCCGCTGAGCCAGCTGCTGCGACTGAACATCCAGTCCGCGCTCGCGTTGGCGGTGAGCTGGTAGAGAATGAAGCCATCCGGGCCGCCTATGATCTCCTTGAGGCCCGGCGATAGGCTCGTAGTCAACCGGCGGGTTAGCGGCCTGTCATAGACGATGGTCCCCTCCCGCGAACTTCCTGGCGGATTCAGCTCAACGCTCCGCGATAGCGTGTCCAGGTCGATGTCGCCCCTCACATACGCGGCGAGGGCCTTGCGCGAGACGCTGCTCTGCGCGATGGGCATGTCTTGGCGGTTGTACTCGAGCGTCACCCAGTCGATGTGGGGGTCGACCATGTTGTCAACGACGCGGGCGACCCTCCCGAGCCCTTCGGACAGGTAGAAGTGGCGGGTCTGGTTGCCATGAAGGATGAGCTCCTGGTCATTGACCTCCACCCGGCGCAGGTAGAAGCCGGCGTTATCGATCAATTGCGCGCGGACGTCGTCCCATCCATGCCCAGGGAGCAGCGGATAGCCTTCCCGCGGGCCGACTGATCCGAGGATGGAATCGTCACTTGCCGGCGCGAATTCGCTGGGTGACGCCAAGGCTACTTCTGCGGCTCTTCCGTCTCCCGCGACCGGCTGCAGTGACTCCTCACGCATCGGCACCTTGGGCGGGTCCAGCCAGCGCGGCTGCCGTGGAGCGTTCTTGAGATTTCCACGCAGGGTCAGGCTCGCGAGTAGCTCATTACCCCTTTCCCAGCCCACGGTGAACCGAACGCCAGGTGTGGGGGTGTACTGCAATCCAAGGTTGATGCGCGAATCAGGACGAAGATTGGCTGGCACGCCGCCACGTCCAGGCCAAAGCTCTCTGGTGTAGTCGTGCCCGTCGTACTCGACTTTGAGCAACAGCGATTCCCACGGTGTCTGCCACGCCACGCCGCCAAAGACACCGACCGGGCCACGGAACATCGTATTGCTGTTGAAGTCACCCGCCTGCTGAATGCCTGGGCGCACATCGAAGCGATCGTCTATCCAGCCGAGGGGGTTGCTGAGATTGCCCGCGCTTCCAAGATATCCGGTTGCAAGGCCGATGCTGGTATCCACGGAGCCGAAACGCTTACTGGCTACCAAGTACTCACTGGCGAAGAAGCCGGTGCCGCCGACATCGCGCGCGCCAAACGCCACTTCCGGGCGCCATCGGCTTTCAGTCCAGAGCCTGACCTTGAAATCGATCGACTTGTCCTTGAAGTGCTGGTCGCCGCCCAGTGGGCCATATGCCACGGCGGTGTTGTTGACGTAACGGTAGGCAGCCTCAAACCACGGAAGAGGCTGCATGGAGACGCTGTACCGGGAGTAGGGCGAGGTGTGGCTGGCGGTGAAAGCGAACTCGCCTTCCTCCGCCATGCGTGCCGTTGGCGTTTGCAGGAGGCCTACGGTTCCCCAATCGTTCTGGGTTGCTGGAACCTCCGCCTGCAAGCTTCCGCATACAGCCAGGCTTAGCGCGCTGAGCGCGGGAAGGACCTGCCTGGGATGATGGCGGTGGCTCATGGATTCACCAGCCCGTCGTGTGGAAGCGGCTGACTGGCCAGGAAGATGGTCATGTCGCGCTCTAGCTCAGGCGCGACCTCGGCAGTCACCTTCTTGCGCAATGGCACGTAGATGATCGCGCCAGGAGCCAACAGCTGTGCAGGGCTTCGGTTCCAGGCCGCAATTCCGATGGCGGAGGCCTGGCCGTCAGGCTGGATCACGTGGATTGTGTCCGGGTCGGCGGCATCCCGGTCGATGAGGCAATCGGAGAGGTAATCCCTGGCGTCGCGACCTGCTACGTGCGGGATCGCACATGGCGCCACCACAGCTCCGACCACTGTTACGGTGTCGGGCCTTTCCGGAAAAAAGAAGTGATCGCCTTGGGCCAGCAGAGAGTTCCTGTCTCCCCGGCTCACTTCCAGCCGCCGGGGATTGCCCTCGATTGGGACGCGTCCCGTCACCGGCAAGCCCTCCACCCAGCTATGGAGGGCTGCGGCGCGTGCGGCGACCGCCGGGGACGCGTCCGCCCACTCGGCGATGGTCCTCAGATCATGTAGAAGCCCCGCACGCAAGCGGACGTGCTCGGTATACGTCGCCACACGGAATGCAGAAGCGCCAAGGATATAGGCATCACGGCGCGGCATCGCAGCGACCACGGCGTCGGCGAACCGGGTGCCGGCAGGAAGCTGGATGGGTCCGGGTCGGCTTACCGTTCCTTCTACCGACACCTCCAAGCTGGGAGTGGACGCACCAACGTCCATTCCCGCTGCGGACATGGACGCAAGCAAGACGTAGCGGAGAAGTGCGCTCACCGCGTCCTCCTCGCATAAGGCTTGAGTAGCACGATGTCGACATATATGTCGGGCGTGACCATCTGGCGGCTCTTCCAGATCCGGCCAGTCCGCGGATCGACCCAGTAGGTGTTTCTGCCGTCCACGCCTGGACCGTGCAAGTGCTCCTCGTAACGCACGAGGTCACGCGCTCGGCCAAGGATCTCAAGCCGCTCCTGCCCTGATTGGCGTAGAGTGCCGGTGACCGGGATGCCGTAGCGGTAGCCGTCCGGCCAGTCATAGCGACGCACAACGGTGGCAGTGCCGCTTCCGACGGTGCGCAAGTCCAGGAACGGGTTGGCCCCCTCGATGCGCATATCGTCGAGCCGGGCGCCAAGCTCATGGGTTCCGCAGACCTGATCCCCGTCGCAAAGGAAAAGCACATGGTGTCCGCTGTGCCATGACAGTCGGCCCTCATCGTCGTTACCCAGCATCATGACGCCACGGACCGTGCCGTCGTCCATCATCAGGCTGGCATATGGACTGGCGGCGATACGCTCGGGCACGGGCTGCTGCACATCGCGACCGCCGACGATAGTGCGCGCGACATCCACGCCCGTCTGCAACGTCGTGCCGCAGCCAGCCAGGAGGATGACCAGCAACAACGCGGGGCTGATGTGGAACAGCTTTTGGGTGGTTCCTGCGCAGGCGGGAAGACGGAGCCTGCTTCCCCGGGGGGTGGAAAGCACGTGCACGACTGCCCTTAGTTGTTGGAGAGATCGTTGCTGACGCTGGTCGCGTTACGAATGATCCCCGTGAAGGGAAGTAGCTGGTTCACGAACCGGCTCCAGCGGGTTATACCTGCCGCGCCGACGAACACCACGTCTCCCGGAAGAAGCTCGAATTGGCTTGCCACAGCGAATGCCGCAGGATTCTTTGCCTCGAGCTGATAGACGACGGACGGGTGGTTTTCGAGGGACCCCAATTGCGCGCCACGTATGACGTATACCGCATTGCCATTGGAAGTGGCCTGGTCCAATCCGCGTGATCTGCCAAGCGCCTGACTGAGACTGACACTGCCAGTTCGGAAGCTCTGCGCTCCTGGCTGATTGACCTCGCCGACGACAAAGACTTCCTTGGAATCCAGGAATGGGACATAGATCTGATCATCGCTACGGAGATAGATCGGCTGCCCGCCAAGCCGAGACATATCCAAGGTGTAGGACACGCCGTCGCGTGTGAGTCGAACGCCCGACAAGTCTGCTTGGGTCGGGTTTAGCCCCGCATTGCTGAGGGCGTCCTGGAGTGTTAGTGGGGCGACGGTGATCGGGATGGTGCTGGATTGCTGGGCGGCACCGGTAACCCACACGCGCTGGCTCCCATAGTTCAGGATTGAGACGTCTACCTGAGGCTCTTGGATAACCTTGGCAAGGTCGCGCGCGAGTTGATCTCGAAGCTCGGTCGGGGTCAGTCCGACTACCTTGATCTTCCCGATGTACGGGTAGAACAAAGTTCCGTCTGCCTGGACCAGCCTTCCGGCAAGGGCGCCCTGTTGTTGGGAACCTGCCGGTACCGTCAGTTCAGGGTGTTCCCACACCGTGATGTACAGGACGTCCCCAACGCCAATGCGGTAGGGCTCCGGCCGATAGTCGAGCAGTGCCTGAGGTATAGCAGATGCGTTCGCGCGACCCGCCTGTTCCTGTGCGATAAGGCGAGGAGTTATCGCGACTAGATCCAGCTGGTCATTGCCGGATGTACGAATCTGTCCGTGCCCTGGCTCGGTGCGAGACAGGTGCTGGCCTGGGGCCCAGACGCAACCGGAAAGAAGAACAGACGCCAACAGCGCGAACGCGCCGGGCCGGTGGGCTCGTTTCATGTCGCTTCCATTCGTCAATGAAGCCAGCAGGCAACTGGCCCCCACAAAAAAGCCCGCCGGATACTGAAGGCCGGCGGGCCTCTTGTCGCAGTTCCAGCACTGTTTCTTATACCCATCTTACGCGGCCGGAGAATGCAGCTGTGTTGGTATAGGCGGTGTCCGGACAGATGGAAAAACAACAATAA
>NZ_PDWP01000024.1 GCF_010093235.1 Pseudoxanthomonas suwonensis
CGCAGGTTCTCGGTCATTCCGTTCGGATCATGCGGGCCCGGCGCCGCCGGGCCCGCATGATCCGAACGGAATGACCGAGAACCTGCGCTTCCCCGCGGAGTGGGAACCCCAGTCCGCGATCCTGATCGCCTGGCCGCACGCCGGCACCGACTGGGCCGACCGCCTGGGCGAGGTCGAGGAGACCTACATCGCCCTGGTCGCCGCGATCACCCGCTTCCAGGACGCCTGGATCTGCGTGGCCGACGACGACGTCGAGGCCTACGCCGAGGCGCGCCTGCGCTCGGCCCGGATCGACATGGACCGGGTGCGCTTCATCCCGTTCGACTACGACGACACCTGGCTGCGCGACTCCGGCCCGATCACCCTGCGCGAGGGCGAAGGCTTCCGCGTGCTGGATTTCCGTTTCACCGCCTGGGGCGGCAAGTTCGAGGCCGGCCGCGACGACCGCCTGGTCCAGGCGCTGGCCGCCCAGGGCCTGTTCGGCCACGCCACGCACCAGCGCATCGACTTCGCCCTGGAGGGCGGCGGCATCGAGACCGACGGCGCCGGCACCCTGCTGACCACCTGGCGCTGCCTGCACGAACGCCACCCGCAGGCCAGCCGCGAGGAACTGACTGCGAAGCTGGCCGGCTGGCTGGCCCAGGACCGGGTGCTGTGGCTGGACCACGGCTACCTGGAAGGCGACGACACCGACGCCCACATCGACACCCTCGCCCGCTTCGCGCCCGGCGATGCCATCGTGTTCCAGGCCTGCGACGACGAATCCGACAGCCACCATGCCGAACTGAAGGCGATGGCCGGCGAGATCGCCGCGCTGCGCACCGCCGACGGCCGGCCATACCGCCTGTTCCCGCTGCCGTGGGCCGCGCCGGTGATCGACGAAGGCCGGCGCCTGGCCGCCTCGTACGCGAACTTCCTGATCGTGAACGGCGCGGTGCTGATGCCGGCCTATGGCGATCCGGCCGACGACCGCGCCGCCGCCGTGCTGGCCCAGGCCTTCCCCGGCCGCGAGATCGTGCAGGTCCCCTGCCGTCCGCTGATCTGGCAGAACGGCAGCCTGCACTGCATCAGCATGCAGCTGCCGGCCGGCCTCGGCCGCTGAGCCACTACGCAAGCCCTCCCCGCTGAAGCCCGCGCCGCGCGCCGGGCTTCAGGCCCCGTGCGCGGGGCGCGGGTTACCATCCCCTTCCACTACGCCGAACAACGCCCGCCGATGAGCCGCAAGACCCTTACCGTCGCCCTTGTCCAGGAACGCAACCAGGGCGATGCCGAAGCCAACCTGGCCGCGATCGAAACCCGCGTGGCCGAGGCCGCCGCGGCCGGCGCGCAGCTGGTGCTGCTGCAGGAGCTGCACAACGGCGCCTATTTCTGCCAGCACGAATCGGTGGGCGAGTTCGCCCTGGCCGAGCCGATCCCCGGTCCCAGCACCGAACGCCTGGGCGCGTTGGCGAAGAAGCACGGCGTGGTGATCGTCGGCTCGCTGTTCGAGCGCCGCGCCGCCGGCCTGTACCACAACACCGCGGTGGTCCTGGAGAAGGACGGCACCCTGCTGGGCAAGTACCGCAAGATGCATATCCCGGACGACCCGGGCTTCTACGAGAAGTTCTACTTCACCCCCGGCGACATCGGCTTCAAACCGATCGACACCTCGGTCGGCCGCCTCGGCGTGCTGGTGTGCTGGGACCAGTGGTACCCGGAAGCGGCGCGGCTGATGGCGCTGGCCGGCGCCGAGCTGCTGCTCTACCCCACCGCCATCGGCTGGGACCCGGACGACGCCCAGGACGAGAAGGACCGCCAGCGCGACGCCTGGACCCTCAGCCACCGCGGCCATGCCGTGGCCAACGGGCTGCCGGTGCTGTCCTGCAACCGCGTCGGCCACGAGCCGTCGCCGCTGGGCGCCTCGGGCATCCGGTTCTGGGGCAACAGCCATGTACTGGGCCCGCAGGGCGAGTTCCTGGCCCAGGCCGGCGAAGACGCCACCGTGCTGGTGTGCGAGGTCGACCTTGGGCGCAGCGAGCACGTGCGCCGGATCTGGCCGTTCCTGCGCGACCGCCGGATCGACGCCTACGGCGACCTGCTCAAGCGCTACATCGACTGACCAGCCCGCGCTGGCCTGCAACTTTCCCCGATACGCCGGGTCCCATCCGGGACCCGAGCGCCGCCAGCCCGAGATGACCATCATCGAATCCCTGCCCGAACCCGCGCCCGCCCCCACCGATCCGCTGGCCGGCCAGCCCATGCGCGTGGTGGAGCGCGACGGCGTCCGCTACACCCTGCTGGGTACCGCGCACGTGTCGCGCGCCAGCATCGAAGCCGTCCGCGCCGCGGTGGCTTCCGGCAGCTACGACGCGGTGGCCGTGGAGCTGGACGCGGGCCGGCTGCAGTCGCTGAGCGACCCGGACGTGCTGGCGAAGATGGACATCGTCCAGGTGATCCGCAACGGCAAGACCCACGTGTTCGCCGCCAACCTGGCGCTCTCCAGCTACCAGCGCCGCCTGGCCGAGCAGCTGGACGTGGAGCCCGGCGCCGAGCTCAAGTCGGCGGTGGAAGATGCGCGCTCGATGGGCCTGCCGGTGAAGCTGATCGACCGCGAGGTCGGCCTGACCTTCCGCCGCGCGATGCAGCGGCTGGGCTGGTGGGGGCGTGCCAAGACCGGCGCCGGCATCCTGCTGGCCATGTTCGGCGACGAGGAAGTCGGCGACGACGAGATCGAGAAACTCAAGCAGGGCGACATGCTGGAGGCCAGCTTCGGCGAGTTCGCCTCGCACAGCCCGGCGCTGTACGAGACCGTGATCGCCGAGCGCGACCGCTACATGGCCAACCGCCTGCGCCAGGAGCGCGACGCGCGGAATGTGCTGGCGGTGGTCGGCGCGGGCCACCTGCCCGGCCTGGCGCGCCACCTGGCCGAGGACCAGGACGATCCGGCCCAGGTCCTGGGCGAGCTGGAAACCGTGCGCGAGAACTCCGGCTTCCCGTGGATGGAGACCATCATCGGCGCGTTCCTGCTGGGCGGCTTCGGCTGGGGCATCTGGCAGGGCGGGCTCGACGTGGGCGCGGATCTGCTGCTGCAGTGGGTGCTGGCCACCGGCCTGCTGGGCGCGCTTGGCTGCGCCATCGCCGGCGGCCATCCGCTGAGCATCCTCGCCGCCTTCATCGCCTCGCCGCTGACCCCGCTGCACCCGGCGCTGGCCTCGGGCACCGTCAGCGCCTTCGTCGAGGCGACGCTGCGCAAGCCGACCTACGCCGACTTCATGGCCCTGCGCGACAACGTGCAGACGCTCAAGGGCTGGTGGCGCAACCGGGTGGCGCGGATCCTGCTCAACTTTTTCCTCACCAGCCTCGGTACCGCGATCGGCGTGTGGACCGGCGGCCTGCGCATGCTCGGCAAGCTGGTGGGCTGAAGCCCGCGCCACCGACGGAAAAAGGAAAGCCCGGCTTGCGCCGGGCTTTTCCGTTGCCGGGCGGCAGGACTTACTCCGCCGCGGCGGCCGGCACGCTGGGGGCCGCGCCGCCCGTGTCCAGCCCGCGTGCGCGGCGCACCAGGCGCGCGGTGCCGGTGCGCAGGTCGTCCAGGATCGCGTAGATGGTCGGCAGGAACAGCAGGCTGACCACCGTCGAGAACGCCAGGCCGCCGGCGATGGCGCGTGCCATCGGGTAGTACGGCGGCATGCCGTCGACGGTCTGGGTGTTCAGTGCGATCGGGATCATCGCCAGGATCGCCGTGCCCATGGTCATCATGATCGGGCGCAGGCGTTCGCGGCTGCCTTCCACCAGCGCATCGGTGCGCGCGAGCCCGCGCCGGCGCAGGTTGTTGATGTGCTCGATCATCACGATGCCGTTGTTCACGACCACGCCCATCAGCACCAGGATGCCGATCACCGCCATGATGTTCATCTCGGTGCCGGTGATCCAGAACAGCCAGTACACGCCGAAGATCGAGAACAGCACGCAGGACATGATCGCGCTCGGGAACAGCATCGACTCGAACACCGCCGCCATGATCACCAGCATCAGGACCAGCGCGATCATGATCGCCCGCAGCATCTGCGACATGCCGTCGAAGTTGATGTTGAAGCTGGCGCTGTCGAAGGTGTAGCCGTAGCCCGGCGGGAACTGCACGGCCGCCAGCGCCTCCTCGATGGCCTTGCGCGCGTCGGCCACCGGCACGTCCTTGGCCAGCCCCGCCTCGATGCGCAGCATCGTCTGCCGGTTCAGGCGCTGGATGGAGGTGGCGGACGGATTGACGTTGACGTCGACCATCGCCAGCAGCGGGATCTCGGTGCCATTGGGCGCGCGCACCATGAACGAGGCCAGGTCCTCGATGCCGTAGCGGTCGGCGCCGGCGAAGCGCACGTTCACCGGGATCTCCACGCCTTCGCGGTGGAAGTCGCGCAGCGATGAACCACGCAGGGCCATGCCGACGTACTCGGCCACCTGCTGGGCGTTGAAGCCATACGCCGCGGCGCGCTCGCGGTCCACCCGCACCGACAGCTCGGTATTGGCGTCGCCGGTGTCCACGCGCACGTCGCGCAGCTTGGGGTTGCGTCCCAGCAGCGGCACGATGTCCGCGGCCAGGTCCTGCAATACCTGCGAGGAGTCGCCGACCAGGGCGAAGTTCACGCCCTGGCCCTGGTTGCCCGAGCCGCCCGGCCAGCCGATGCCGATCTTGGCCCGCGCCGACTGCGGCAGGCCCTTGCGGATCTTCTCCTGGATCTCCTTGCTGATCTCCAGGTCGTCGATGGTCAGGTACAGGCGGGTGTAGGCCCAGCCCTGCTCGCTGTAGCGGCTGTACACGCGATCGACCTTGAACTCCTCGCGGTTGGCGTTGATGAACGCCTCCACGCGCGCCACCTCGCGGCCCATCTCGTCCTTGGAGTAGGCGCCCTTCCATTGATAGAAGATGTTGATCTGGTCCGGGGAGCTGTCGTCACCGCCGCCCTTGCTCTGGCTGATGGGCACGAAGCTGGCCAGGGTGATCAGCACGATGCCGGCCACGCTCCAGCCGCGGTGCTGCAGGCTCCAGCGCAGGGTGCGCGCGTAGCGGTCCTGCAGCCGGGTGATCAGCGGCGACTTCACCGCCGGCGGGGTCTTCATCCGCGCCGACAGCATCGGGATGAGGCTGATGGCCACCAGCCAGGACGCCAGCAGCGAGACCGAAATCGTCACCGCCAGCTGGCCCAGGTAGATGCTGATGATGTTCTTCTCGCCGAACAGCATCGGCAGGAACACCACGCAGTGGCACAGGGTGCCTGCCGACAGCGCGATGGCCACGTGGCGGGTGCCGATGATCGAGGCCAGGGCCTGGCGGTCCGGGTACTTCTCGCGCTCCTGGTAGATGCTCTCGACCACCACCACGGCATTGTCCACCAGCATGCCCACCGCCAGCAGCAGGCCCATCATCGAGATGATGTTGAGGGTGATGCCGGCGAAGTACATGAAGCCCAGCGTCATCGCGAAGCAGATCGGGATCGCCAGGCTGACCATCAGCGTGGACGGCCAGTGGCGCAGGAACGCATAGAGCACGATCACCGACAGCGCCAGGCCGATCGCGCCGGCCTCGGCCAGCGCCGCCAGCGAGCTGGTCACGGCCTGCCCCTGGTCGTCGGTGATCTCGATGCCGATGCCGCGCATGGCCGGGTCCTGCTCCAGCGCCTGCACTTCCTTGCGCACGGCGCGCGAAAGGTCGACCAGGTTCGCCGCCCGCTCCTTGAAGATGTCCACCGCCACGCTGGGCCGGCCGTCCAGCTGGCGCACGTAGTCCATGCGCTGCGGCTGCAGCGAGACCTCGGCGATGTCCGACAGGCGCACGCCCGTGCCGTTGACCGGCAGGTCGCGCAGCGCCTGCAGCTCCTGCAGCTCGCCGCGCGGCTGCACCCGCAGCCGGCGCCCGGCCTCGGTGATCTGCCCGGCGGAGACCGAGAAGTTGGCCGCCTGCAGCCGCTGCACCAGCTCGTTGAGCGCCACGCCATGGGCGCTCAGGCGGTCCTTGTCCAGCGCCACCAGCACCTCCTGGCGGGCGACGCCCTCGACCTCGATCCGGGCCACGCCCGGGATGCGCTCCAGCCGGCGCTTGATCGTCTGTTCGATCAGGTCGGCGCGCGAGGTGAGGTCCTCCTCGCTGGTCAGGCGCAGGCTGATCGCCTCGCGGTCGGAGGTGGTCCAGCGGTAGACGTAGTAGCGGCGGAAGTCGTCGGGCAGCTCGTCGCGGATCGCGTCGATGCGCTCGCGCGCCTCGGACGCGGCGATGGCGATGTCGCGGTTCCAGTCGCTGAACTCCACCTGGATCTGCGCGCTTTCGGCGTTGGCCCGCGAGTTCATCGTGCGGATGCCGGGCATGGTCGCCAGCGCCTCCTCCACCGGCCGCAGCACGTTGCGCTCGATCTCCTCGGGGGTCGAGCCCTCGTACGGCAGCCAGACGAAGAAGAACGGGATCGTGGCCTCCGGCTCGGCCTCCAGCGGCAGCCGCAACGAGGCGATCAGGCCGATCACCACCATCGACACGAACAGCATGATGGTGGTGACCGGGCGGCGGATGGACAGCTCGGTGATATTCATCTCAGGCCTCCGCGCCGCCGCCGATCGGATCCTGCTCGTGGGCCAGCACCTGCTCGGCCTGCCGGGCCTCGCGCCTGGCGCGCGCGCCGCGCTCGACGTAGTAGCCGTCGGGCTTGCGGTCCAGCAGGTCGTACACCACCGGGATCACCACCAGGGTCAGCAGCGTCGACACCAGCAGGCCGCCGATCACGGTGATCGCCATCGGCGAGCGCACCTCCGCGCCCTCGCCGAAGGCCAGCGCCAGCGGCATGAAGCCGAACACCGCCGTCAGCGTGGTCATCATGATCGGACGCAGGCGAGAACGCGCGCCCTCGACCAGGGCCTCGCGCTTGGCCACGCCGGCCTCGCGCAGCTGGTTGACCTTGTCGATCAGGATGATCGCGTTCTTCACCACCAGGCCCACCAGCAGGATGAGGCCGATCGACACCACCACCGACACCGGCGAGCCGGTCAGCAGCAGCGCGCCGATCGCACCCACCAGCGCCAGCGGGATGGTGAACAGGATGACGAACGGGTGCAGCAGCGACTCGAACTGCGAGGCCATCACCAGGTAGCCCAGGAACACCGCCAGCCCGAAGGCGAACAGCAGCGAGCGCAGCGATTCGCCCAGTTCCTCGCCCTGGCCGCCGATCCGCATGCCGATGTCGGCGCCCAGCGGGCTGGCCGCCACCATCTGCTGTACCTCGGCCACCGCGGTACCCAGGTCGATGCCGCGCAGGTTGGCCGAGACGATCGCCACCCGGCGCTGGTCGACGCGGTGGATCTCGCTCGGGCCGGTGGTGGCCACCACGTCGGCCACCGAGGACAGCTCGATCGGATTGCTGCCCTTGGGATTGACGATCAGGCGGCGGATGTCGTCCACCGAGGAACGCTCGGCCTCGCCCACCCGCACCAGCACGTCGATCTTGCGGTCGCGGAAGCTGTAGCGGGTGGCGACGTTGCCGCGCACCTTGTTGACCACCGCGTCGGCGATCTGGCGGGTGGTCAGGCCCAGGGCCGCGGCGCGGTCCTGGTCGAAGATCACCTGGATCTCGGGGAAACCCTGCTCCACGGTGGACTTCACGTCGGCGTAGTGCGGGTTCTGGCGCAGCATCCCCGCCAGCTTGTTGCCGGCCACGCGGATCGCCTCCAGGTCGTTGCCCTCGATCTCGATCTCCAGCGGCGCGGCCAGCGCGAACAGCTCCGGACGGGCGAAGTCGACCTGCGCGGACGGATAAGCCTTCATCGTCTGGCGCAGCTTCTCCATCAGCTCCGCCTCGCGCGAGGTGTCGTCCATGACCACCGACAGCTTGCCGATGTTCTCGCCGCTCTCGGTCGGGCTGGCATCCAGCCGGGTGCCGGTGCCGGAGACGCCGTACAGCAGGCGCACGCCGGGCTCCTGCGCGTGCTTGCGCTGCACGTCGCGCACCAGCGCGTCGGTCTGCGCCAGCGGCGTGCCGGGCGGCAGCTTGGCGGTCATCTCGAAGCGGTCCTGGGCCAGCTGGGGGATCAGGTCAACGCCCAGCAGCGGCAGGGTCGCCATGGTCGCCGCGAAGGCCAGCGCGGCGCCGCCCAGCACCAGTCCGGGGTGCTGCAGCGCGCCCGGCAGCAGGCGCATGTAGCCGGCCTCGGCGCGATGGTACGGGGCCATGGCGATGTCGCTGGCCTTGCGCATGACCGGCCCGACCACGGCGACCACAAGGCGGAACGCACGCACCACCAGCCAGGCCACGGCCAGGAAGCCGTAGCGGAACAGCGCGCCGAAGCCGCGTCCGGCCAGCGCCGCCGGCTTCTGCCAGGTGCGCTGCGGGCGCCACGGCTCGCGCGGCGGCTCGGGCTGGAACTCCAGCGGGGCGCGTCCCTTCAGCGAGCTGAGCATCGGCACCAGGGTCATCGACACCACCAGCGAGACCGCGATGGCGATGGCCACGGTCAGCGCCTGGTCGCGGAACAGCTGGCCGGCGATGCCCTCGACGAACACCAGGGGCAGGAACACGGCGATGGTGGTCAGGGTCGAGGCGACCACCGCCATGAACACCTCGCGGGTGCCGGTGATCGCGGCCTCGAGCACGCCCAGGCCGCGCTCACGGGCCTTGGCGATGGATTCCAGCACCACGATCGAGTCGTCCACCACCAGGCCGGTGGCCAGCGCCAGGCCGCCCAGCGACATCACGTTCAGGCTCAGGCCCAGCTGGCCCATGAAGAAGAACGTGGTGATGATCGAGACCGGCAACGACAGCGAAATGACGAAGGTGCTCCAGCCGTCGCGCAGGAACAGGAAGATGATCAGCACCGACAGCAGGCCGCCGATCACCGCGTCCAGCTTCACGTCGTTGACGGCGTGGCGGATGAAGACCGACTGGTCCTCGACCACGGTCAGCTCGATGTCCTTGGGCATGCGCTCGCGGATCTGCCTCAGCTTCGCCTCGAGCGCGTCGGCGGTGGAGACGGTGTTGGCGTCGCCCTCCTTGTAGCCCGCCAGCTCGACCGCTTCGCGGCCGGCGCTGCGGATCACCGCCTCGCGTTCCTTGTAGCCCTGGCGCACGTCGGCCACGTCCTTCAGGCGCACCGGGGCCATGCCGCTGCCGCCGTTGCCGTCCCCGCGCAGGGCGGCGATCACGTTGGGGTCGCGGCTGCCGAGGATGGCCAGCATCAGCTGGCGGTTCTCGCCGGTGGCGCTGGAGGACTGGCCGCCGGCGGTGGTCAGCAGCATCTCGCGCATCTGCTCGACCGAGGCGAACTGGTTGACGGTGCGGACCAGGTAGCGCTGGGTGCCCTCCTCCAGGCGGCCGCCGGAGAGGTTGACGTTCTCCTGCTTCAGGCGCTCGATCACCTGGTCCAGCGACAGCCCCAGCTGGGCGAGCTTGCGCTGGTCGATGTCGACCTGGATCTCGTCTTCCAGGCCGCCGCCGACCTTCACCGCGGCCACGCCGGTGACCGGCTCGAGCTTGCGCTTGAGGTCCTCGTCGGCATACCGGCGCAGTTCCATCAGCCGGCGCACGGCGTCGGCCTCGTCGGCCGGCTCCTGCTTCGAGCTCAGCGCCAGGCGCATGATCGGCTGGGTCGACGGATTGAAGCGCAGCAGCACCGGCGGCCTGGCGTCCAGCGGCAGCTGCAGCGTCTCCATCTTGTCGCGGACCTCCAGGCCGGCCTGCTGCATGTCCGTGCCCCAGGCGAACTCCAGGACCACGTCACTCTGGCCGGTGCGCGAGATCGAACGCAGCTTGCGCAGGCCCTTGACCACGCCCAGCGCCTCCTCGGCCGGCTGCGAGATCAGGGTCTCGACCTCCGACGGCGCCGCGCCTTCGTAATCGGTGCGCACGGTCAGGGTCGGATAGCTCAGGTCCGGCAACAGTTCGACCTTGAGGCTGGACAGCGAGATCAGGCCGAACAGCACCAGGGTCAGCGTCATCATCGCGATGCTGACGCGGCGCCGGGTGGCGAACTCGACCAGGTCGAATCCGCGTGCGGGTGCGGGTTCGTGCGCGCTCATCAGTTGGCCGCCTGCGCCGCAGCCGCCTGGGCCGGAGCCTTGCCGGCGACCTCGGCCGGCGGGTCGCGTTCCAGCACCTGTACCGCGGTGCCCTCGCGCAGCGCGGCCTTGCCGGCGACCACGACGGCGTCGCCCTCGGCCAGGCCCTCGCGCACCTCGACCCAGCCGCCGTCGTTGTAGCCCAGCCTCAGGCCCACGCGCGCCGCATGGCCGTCACGCACCACGTACACCGCCGGCTCGCCGCCGTCTTCCAGCAGGGCCGTGCGCGGCACCACCAGGGCATCGGCGCGCTGGTCGTAGTTGATGCTCAGGCGGCCGAACATGCCGGCGGCCAGCTCGCCGTCGCCGGCGAAGGAGGTCACCACGCGGAAGGTGCCGGTGCCGTTGTCGACCACGGGCGAGACGCGGTCGACCACGCCGGTGAAGCTGCGACCCGGCAGCGCGTCGGCCACCAGGGTCACCGCCTGGCCCGGGCGCAGCTTGGCCATCTCCCGCTCCGGCACGTTGAGCGTGGCTTCCAGCCGGCTGCTGTCGACGATGCGGATGATCGGCGAGTTGATCTGCACGAAGTTGCCCGGCTTGATGTCGCGCGAGGCGACCACCCCGGAAATCGGCGCCACCACCGTGGTGTAGGACAGCTCCAGCCGCGCCAGGTCGTAGGCGGCGCGCGCCTGTTCGAGGTCGTAGCGCATCTGGTCGACCTCGCCGGCGCTGATCAGCTGCTGCTCGACCAGCTGGCGGGCTCGGTTGTAGTTGTTCTCGAGCTTGCGCACCAGGGCCTCGTTCTGGGCCACGGTCAGGCGCGCGCGGTCCGGATCCAGACGGACCAGCGGCTGGCCCGCGCGGACCTGCTGCCCTTCCTCGACCAGCACCTCCAGGGCCACGCCCGAGGTCTTGGCCACGACCTGGGACTCTGCGCGGGGCTCGAGCGGAGCGGTTCCGGTGTAGCTGGCCGCGATCGCCCGGCGGGTGGCGGCCGCGACCTCCACGGGGGTGGCATCCGCGGCCGGGTCCTGCGGGACGGGCGGCGCTCCCGCCCCACCCTTGCAGCCAGCGAGGGCGGCAGCGAGCACCAGCACGGCGACGGCGGCCCGCAGTCCGGCAGGCGCGTTGGGGGAAACGACTCGGTCCATGTGGTTTTCCATGCTCGCTGGGCCCCGGCGGGGCGTGGTTAGGTGTTGTATCCAAGTAGACCACCAACACAATGGACCGCCATGCGCCGAAGGTCATGGTCGGTCCACGGTCGCGCCCGCCCTCCTTGATCGAGCGCAATGCGATCGGTTCCGTCTTGCGTTAGGGCAGGGCTATACTGCGGCGGTTTCGTGTCCGGCGGGGTAAGTCCGGCACGACCGACTCCAACGACCGATCGGACCAACGAATGATGCGCCGCCCGCTGCCGCTAGTCGCCTGCCTTGCCCTGGTCACCTCCCTGTCCTTCTCCGCCGCCGCGCAGGAACCTGCGCAGCCGGCCCAGCCGGAAGCCCAGGAGGAGGCAGCGGCTCCGTCCGCCGTCGCTGGCGACGCCGGACGCGGCCGCCAGCTGGCCTACACCTGCCAGGGCTGCCACGGGATCACCGGCTACAAGAATGCGTATCCGAGCTTCAAGGTGCCGAAGATCGGCGGCCAGTCCGCCGAGTACCTGAGCCAGGCGCTGCACGAGTACCGCGACGGCAAGCGCCGCCATCCGACGATGCGTGCCCAGGCCCAGAGCTTCTCCGAACAGGAGATCGCCGACCTGGCCGCCTTCCTTTCCACCCTCAAGTAAGCAGTCAGCCGCCCATGCCGAAAGCCGTGCACGCCTCGCGTCTCGCCATCGTCCTGACCGCCGTCCTGGGCCTTTCGGCCTGTGCTGGCGGGGACGGCTCCTCCGAAGCCGAAGCCGGGGCGGAAGCCCGGGCCAGCTCGTCCGCGGGCCTGCCGCCGGGCCGCATCGCCACTGGCGAGCAGCTGGCCTCGGCCAAGGGCAAGGCCACCGGCCAGAGCTGCGTGGACTGCCATGGTCCGGACGGCAACGCGCCGATCGACGCCAGCTACCCCAAGCTCGGCGGCCAGTACCCGGACTACCTGGCCCACGCGCTGCAGGAATACCGCAGCGGCGCCCGCCAGCATGCGCTGATGACGCCGCAGGCGACCGACCTGACCGACCAGCAGATCGCCGACCTGGCGGCCTACTTCGGCTCGCGTCCGTCGCAGCTGAAGGACCTGCACGAAGCGTTCTGAGCCGCGGTGCGGCTTGCCCGGCAAGAGGCCCGCTTCGGCGGGCCTTTTTGCTGGGCGGGATCCGGATCCGGGTCGGCGGGCCCGCCATGCACGGCCAGCCGAAGGGCGAGCGGGCACAATGCGGCAATGACCGCGACGCCTGATCCCAGCCCCCGGCCCGCACGCGGCCAGGCAAGCCCCAGCCTGCGCGAGCGCTTCGACGCCCTGCGCAACCTGCCGCCGTTCCTGCGCCAGATCTGGGCGACCAGCCCCGGCCTGACCGTCACCAGCCTGGGCCTGCGCCTGTTCCGCGCCCTGCTGCCGGTGCTGATGCTCTACATCGGCAAGCTGATCATCGACGAGGTGGTGCGGCTGGCCGGCCTGGGCGTGGCCTTCGCCGACCTCGGCGATGCGCTGCGCAGCGGCCTGCTGGGCCGCCTGCTGTGGCTGCTGGGCCTGGAGCTGGGAGTGGCGGTGGCCTCGGACCTGACCGGACGCCTGGTCAGCTACGCCGACAACCTGCTGTCGGAGCTGTTCACCAATGCCAGCAGCGTGCGCCTGATGGAGCACGCCGCCACCCTGGACCTGGAGGACTTCGAGGACCCCGACCTGCAGGACAGGCTGGACCGCGCCCGGCGCCAGACCATGAGCCGGATGAACCTGATGAGCCAGCTGTTCGGCCAGGTCCAGGACGCGGTCACCGTGGTCAGTTTCGGCGTGGGCCTGCTGGTCTACGCCCCCTGGCTGATCCTGCTGCTGGCCGTCGCCCTGGTCCCGGCCTTCATCGGCGAAGCGCACTTCAACGCGCTGGGCTATTCGCTCAACTTCCAGTGGACCCCGGAGCGGCGCCAGCTCGAATACCTGCGCCAGACCGGTGCCAGCGTGGAGACGGCCAAGGAGGTGAAGATCTTCAACCTCCACCGCTTCCTGATCGACCGCTACCGCACGCTGGCGGAGAAGTTCTACCTGGCCAACCGCGCCCTGGCCCGGCGCCGGGCGCTATGGGGCACGCTGCTGGCCGCGCTTGGCACCCTGGGCTACTACGTGGCCTACGGCTACATCGCCTGGCGGACCGTGCGCGGCGATTTCAGCATCGGCGACCTCACCTTCCTGGCCGGCAGCTTCATGCGCCTGCGCCAGCTGCTGGAGGGCCTGCTGGTCGGCTTCTCCCAGGTCGCCGGCCAGGCGCTTTACCTGGACGACCTGTTTTCGTTTTTCGAGATCGAGCCGGAAATCGCCTCGCGCCCCGACGCGGTGCCGGTGCCGCGCCCGATCCGGCAGGGCTTCGTGTTCGAGGACGTGGGCTTCCGCTATCCCGGCAACGAGCACTGGGCCCTGCGCGGGCTCAGCTTCGAGCTGCGTGCCGGAGAGGTGCTGGCCCTGGTCGGCGAGAACGGCGCCGGCAAGACCACCCTGGTCAAGCTGCTGGCGCGGCTTTACGACCCGGACGAGGGCCGGATCCTGCTCGACGGCCGCGACCTGCGCGACTACGACCTGGACGACCTGCGCGCCAACACCGGGGTGATCTTCCAGGACTTCGTGCGCTACCACCTGACCGCCGGCGAGAACATCGGCGTGGGCCGGATCGAAGCGCTGGACGACATGGAGCGGATCCGCGACGCCGCCCGCCGCGGCATGGCCGACGAGGTGGTCGAAGGCCTGCCGCTGGGCTACGACCAGCTGATCGGGCGCCGCTTCAAGACCGGCGTGGACCTGTCCGGCGGGCAGTGGCAGAAGCTGGCCATCGCGCGCGCCTACATGCGCGAGGCCCAGGTCATGATCCTCGACGAGCCCACCGCGGCGCTGGACGCGCGCAGCGAGTTCGAGGTGTTCCAGCGCTTCAAGGAGCTCTCGCAGGGGCGCACCGCGGTGCTGATCTCCCACCGTTTCTCCAGCGTGCGCATGGCCGACCGGATCCTGGTCCTGTCAGGCGGACGGGTCGAGGCCAGCGGCACCCACGAGGAACTGATGGCGCAGGGCGGACGCTACGCCGAGTTGTTCGAGCTGCAGGCCGCCGGCTATCGTTGACGCCCTTTGCCCCAAGGAGCGTCGCGCATGCACCACACCCGGCACCTGCCCTCCCTCCTCGCCGTCGCCCTGGCCGCCGGCCTGTCCGCCTGCGACCGCGCCCCCGCCCCGGCCGCCGCCGCACCCGAAGCCAGCGCCCCGCAGGTGGTGGAAAGCCAGCAGGGCCAGGCGCGCCTGAGCGTGGTCGCCAGCGGCCTGGTGCACCCCTGGGCGGTGGCGCCGCTGCCGGATGGCGGCTTCCTGGTCACCGAGCGCGGCGGCAACCTGCGCCGGATCGGTGCCGACGGCAGCATCTCCGCGCCGATCAAGGGCGTGCCCGAGGTCGCCGCGCGCGGCCAGGGCGGCCTGCTGGACGTGGCCCTGGCGCCCGATTTCGCCAGCAGCCGGCGCATCTACCTGACCTACGCCGAACCCGGCGAGGACGGCACCTCCGGCACGGCGGCGGCCTACGCCACCCTCGACGGCGATGCCCTCTCCGGACTGACGGTGATCTATCGCCAGGAGCCCAAGGTCGACGCCGAGTACCACTATGGCTCGCGCCTGGCCTTCGACGACGAGGGCCACGTCTTCATCAGCCAGGGCGACCGTTCGTTCAAGCCCATGGCGCAGGCGCTGGACAAGCTCCAGGGCAAGCTGGTGCGCCTGCGCCTGGACGGCAGCGTCCCGGCGGACAATCCCTTCATCGGCCGCGACGGCGCGCGCCCGGAGATCTGGAGCTACGGCCACCGCAACGCCCAGGGCCTGGCCATCGATCCGCGCACCGGCAAGCTCTGGGAAAGCGAGCACGGCCCGCGCGGCGGCGACGAGATCAACCTCCCCGGCCCCGGCCTCAACTACGGCTGGCCCCTGGCCACCCACGGCATCGACTATTCCGGCCAGCCCATCGCAGAGGCGCGTGGCAGGGAATACGAGGGCACGGAACAGCCGCACCACGTGTTCGAGATCTCCCCGGGCCTGTCGGGCATGGCCTTCTACGCCGGGCACGACGGCAAGCCCTGGAACGACAGCCTGTTCCTGGGCGCGCTGGCCCACCGCAACCTGATCCGGCTGCAGCTGGACGGCGACCGCGTGGTCGGCGAGGAACGCCTGCTGGACGCCCTCGGCGAGCGCATCCGCGACGTGCGTGCCGCCGCCGACGGCAACCTGTACCTGGTCACCGACGAGGCCAACGGCAAGCTGCTGAAGCTGGAGCCGCCGCAGGGCTGATCCGCGCGGGGCGGCGGGGTCCCGCCGCCCCGCCGCCCGTTTGATCAGGCGCAAGGGTCGGGCCGGGGCCGTCGGCTACAATGGGCGGCGAACCAGAACCGGCAATCCCTCCCCGATGTCTTCCGCTTACGGCACCGAAACGGTGCTCGACGTCCGCCACTGGACCGACGCCTACTTCAGCTTCACCACCACCCGCGACGATGGATTCCGCTTCGAGAACGGGCAGTTCGTGATGATCGGCCTGCCCACCGAGAGCGGCAAGCCGATCCTGCGCGCCTACTCGATCGCCAGCGCCAACTGGGAAGAGCAGCTGGAATTCTTCTCGATCAAGGTCCAGGACGGCCCGCTGACCTCGCGCCTGCAGCACATCAAACCCGGCGACAGCATCCTCATCGGGCGCAAGCCCACCGGCACCCTGCTGATCAGCGACCTGCACCCCGGCCGCAACCTGTACCTGCTGGGCACTGGTACCGGCCTGGCGCCGTGGCTTTCGGTGATCAAGGACCCGGAGACCTACGAGCGCTTCGAGCGCGTGGTGCTGTGCCATGGCGTCCGCCACGTGCAGGACCTGGCCTACCGCGACTACTTCGAGAAGGAACTGCCCAACCACGAGATCCTGGGCGAGATCATCCGCGACAAGCTGGTGTACTACCCGGCCGTCTCGCGCGAGGAGTTCCCGAACCGCGGCCGCCTGACCGACCTGATGGCCAGCGGCGAGATGATGCGCACCCTCGGCCTGGATCCGCTGGATCCGGAGCACGACCGCGCCATGATCTGCGGCAGCCCGCAAATGCTGGCCGACTTCCGCCCCCTGCTCGACAGCCGCGGCTTCACCGCCTCGCCGCGCATCGGCAGCCCGGGCCAGTACGTCTTCGAACGCGCCTTCGTCGAAAAGTAACCCGCAGGCCCCGCGCGCGGGGCCCGGCCGTCATGCTGCCCGCGCCCATCCGGCGCGGCGCCCGCATTGTCGCCACCATCGCGACGCCGGGCGGGCCCGCCCGGCATCCCGGGCCTGCACGGACCGGAGGGCCGCCGTCACGTGCCTTTGGTCACGGCCCCCACCCTGGTGCACTGGGGTACCCTTGGGGAGTTTTGTTTCCTCAGGAACTGCTCTACATGAAGAAGACCGGCCTTTCCCTCGCGCTCGCCGCCGCCCTCGGACTCGGCATGACCGCCTGCACCAGCACCGACGGCCCCGCCCCCGGCAATGCCGAGGCCGCCGCGGCCGCCGCGCTCCAGGGCAACCCGTTCGTGGTCCAGAGCGAACTGCCGCTGCAGTACCCGCACTTCGACCGGATCAAGGACGAGCACTTCGGCCCCGCGTTCGACGCCGGCATGGCCGAGCAGCTGAAGGAAATCGAAGCGATCGCCTCCAACAGCGAGGAGCCGAGCTTCGAGAACACCATCATCGCCCTGGAGAACAGCGGCCAGGTGCTCAACCGCGCCCGCGCCGTGTTCTTCAACCTGGTCGGCACCGACACCAACGACGCGCGCAAGGCGATCCAGGCCGAGTACTCGCCGAAGTTCGCCGCCCACCGCGACGCGATCATGCTCGACGGTGCCCTGTTCGCCCGGATCAAGGCGCTCTACGAGAAGCGCGACAGCCTGGGCCTGGACGCCGAGGGCGTGCGTCTGGTCGAGCGCTACTACACCGATTTCGTGCGTTCCGGCGCCAACCTGTCCGACACGGACAAGGCGCGCCTGAAGGAGATGAACGCCGAACTGGCCAAGCTCGGCACCCAGTTCGACCAGAACGTGCTCAACGAGGTCAACGCCTCGGCCGTGGTGTTCGACAGCGCCGAGGAGCTCGCCGGCTCCACCGAGGCCCAGATCGCAGCCGCCGCCGCGGAAGCGAAGAAGCGCGGCCTGGAAGGCAAGTACGTGGTGACCCTGCTCAACACGACCGGCCAGCCGCCACTGAGCTACCTGCAGAACCGCGAGGCCCGCCGCCGCATCCACGAAGCCTCGGTCAACCGCGGCGCCCGCGGCAACGAGTTCGACAACACCGCCATCGTGTCGCGCGTGATGAAGCTGCGCGCCGAGCGCGCCGCCCTGCTCGGCTACCCGAACCACGCCGCCTTCTCGCTGGAGCAGTCCACCGCCCGCACCCCGGAGGCGGTCAACGAGATGCTGGGCAAGCTGGCCCCGGCCGCCGTGGCCAACGCCAAGCGCGAGGCGGCCGAGCTGCAGAAGATGATCGACCGCGAGCAGGCCGCCAAGGGCGAGCCGAGCTTCAAGCTCGAGGCCTGGGACTGGGCCTACTACACCGAGAAGGTGCGCAAGGCCACCTACGACTTCGACGAGTCGCAGATCAAGCCGTACTTCGAGATGAAGAGCGTGCTGGAGAACGGCGTGTTCTTCGCCGCCAACAAGCTCTACGGCATCAGCTTCAAGGAGCGCACCGACCTGCCGAAGTACCACCCGGACACCTGGGTGTACGACGTCCTCGACGCCGACGGCAGCCAGCTGGCGATCTTCATCTTCGACCCGTACGCGCGCGCCTCCAAGCGCGGCGGCGCCTGGATGAACTCGTACGTGTCGCAGTCCAAGCTGCGCGGCACCAAGCCGGTGGTGGCCAACCACCTCAACATCACCAAGCCGGCCAGCGGCCCGACCCTGCTGACCTGGGACGAGGTCACCACCACCTTCCACGAGTTCGGCCACGCCCTGCACGGCATGTTCTCGGACGTGACCTATCCGTACTTCAGCGGCACCTCGGTCCCGCGCGACTTCGTCGAGTTCCCGTCGCAGGTCAACGAGATGTGGGCCGACTGGCCGGAAGTGCTGGCCAACTATGCCAGGCACCACGAGACCGGCGAGCCGATGCCGCAGGCGCTGCTGGACAAGGTCCAGGCCACCGCGACCTTCAACCAGGGCTTTGCCACCACCGAGTACCTGGGGGCGGCCATGCTCGACCAGCGCTGGCACCAGGTCGGCGCCGACAAGCTGCCGGAAGCCGATGGCGTGATGAAGTTCGAGGCCGACGCGCTGGCCGCCGACGGCATCGCCTACGCGCCGGTGCCGCCGCGCTACCGCACCCCGTACTTCAGCCACATCATGGGCGGCTACTCGGCCGGCTACTACGCCTACATCTGGTCGGAGGTGCTGGACGCCAACACACAGGAGTGGATGCGCCAGCACGGCGGCCTGAAGCGCGAGAACGGCGACCACTTCCGCGCCACCCTGCTGTCGCGCGGCGGCACCCGCGAGGCGCTGGACCTGTTCCGCGACTTCGCCGGGCACGAGCCGCGGATCGAACCGCTGCTCAAGAAGCGCGGCCTGGACAAGGCCGGCCGCTGAGGTCCACGAAGACGCCACCTCCGGGTGGCGTCTTTCTTTGCCCCCGGGTTTTCCACAGGCGGTGTGGATGAACCTTGAACGAAGCTGTGGATAATCGCCGGCGCGCCAGCAGTGGCGGGGGTGTCAAGAGGAGTGGCGAATTTTTCGCCACCGCTCAGCGCGGTACCCCCACGCCCCCCGGCACGCCCTCCGGCGACATCAGGACCTGCCACAGCTGGGCGCGGCGGCTGCGGAAGCTGGCCATCGACCCGGCCAGGTAGAACCGCCACATGCGCCGGAAGCGCTCGTCGTAGCGCGCGTCCAGCCGGTCCCACGCGGCCTCGATGTTGCTCCGCCAGGCCTGCAGGGTCCGGTCGTAGTCGGGGCCGAAGTTGTGCCAGTCCTCGAGGACGAACAGGCCCTCGCTGGCGCGGGCAATCTGCGCGGCCGACGGCAGCATCGAGTTGGGGAAGATGTAGCGCGCGATCCACGGATCGGTGCGCCGAACCGAGACGTTGCTGCCGATGGTGTGCAGCAGGAACAGGCCGTGCGGCGGCAGGCAGCGGCGCACCACCTGGAAGTACTCGCGGTAGTTGCGCACGCCCACGTGCTCGAACATGCCGATGGAGAACACCGCGTCGAAGCGCTCGTCCAGGTCGCGATAGTCCTGCAGGCGGATGTCGACCGGCAGGCCCGCGCACAGCTGGCGCGCATAGGTGGCCTGCTCGGCCGAGATGGTCACGCCCACCCCGGACACGCCGTAGCGCTCGGCGGCATACTTCAGCGCCTCGCCCCAGCCGCAACCGATGTCCAGCACGCGCATGCCCGGCTCCAGCTGCAGCTTGCGGCATACCAGGTCGAGCTTGGCTTCCTGGGCGGCGTCGAGGTCGGCGGCATCGCGCCAGTAGCCGCAGCTGTAGACCAGGCGCCTGCCCAGCATCGCCGCGTACAGGTCGTTGCCCAGGTCGTAGTGGCGGCGCCCTACTTCGCCGCTGCGGCTGCGGGTCTGCGGATTGGTCAGGCGCGCGACCAGCACGTCGCGCAGTTCGGCCAGGCCATGCACCCGCTCGCCCAGGCGCGCCTCGATCAGCCGCAGCAGCAGGCCATCCAGCGAGCCGGTGTCCCACCAGCCGTCCATGTACGACTCGCCCAGTCCCAGCGAGCCCTGCGCCAGCAGGCGCGTCCACAACCGCTCATCGCGAGGCTGCAGGTCCCATTCGCGATCGCCACCGATCCTCACGTCGGCTTCGGCGAGCAGCGCTTCGACCCGACGCCTGGCGAGGAATCCCTGCCCCATCAGCGTCCTCCTACTGCGCGAACAGCGTCCGGTACTCCCCGGCCACGTACGGCAACAGCTTCGCGGCCGGCACCTCCGCATACTGTACCCCGTCGGCGTAGGGTCCGACCTGGTAGGGCGGGAACACGAAGCGCAGCCCGGCAATCCGCCCGTCTGCTGCTGGCACCGGCTCGAACTGGGCGAAGTTGCCCGGGTCCGCCTCCGTGCCCTCGTCGATCATGCGCAACGCCGAATCCAGCAGGCTCTTGCGCTCCTGCGGCGTCAGCGAGCCGTCGATGGCCCGGACCTGGGCCGCCGCGGCCAACTGTTCGCTCACCTCGCGTGCCACCGCCTCCCAGCCGCCCGGCACGGTGATCAGCCGTTCCGCCGTCAGCATCTCTCCCCGCTCCGGCAGCCACACGAAGCGCGCGACCAGCGGCTGCCCGTGCGCGCCTCCGGTATAGACGCTGCCATCGGCGGCTACCGCCACCACCCTGGGGGTCTGCATCAGCAGCCGGAAGCCCAGCGAAAGGTCGTACGGGGCCGTCGGCGGCCCTTCCAGCGCCTCGACCGCGCCCATCAGCTCCGCGCGTGCGGACTGCGCATACGCGTACAGCGCTTCGGCCAGCCCCGGATAGGCGGAAACGCCGGGCGGGTAGCTGATGCCGATGACGTAACGCGGGTCGCGTTCGATCACGTCATCGAGCGTCACCGGCGCGGGCTCCGGCTCGGCGCTGGTCGCCGGGACCTCGCCTGCGTCCACGTCCGGCGAGGCGGGCGCGCTTCCGTCGCGGCAGGCCGCGAGCGCGAGGAGCACGAAGGGCAGGACGGTCCGGGTCCGCATACAGCTCATGTCGTCGTTATTCCCTGTTGGGCGCCGCTGGCGCCCGCTGTCGATGCCTCAATCCGCGAGCGTGGTGGCGAACTCGGGATGGCGGGCCACCCAGGCGGCGGCGTAGGAACAGGCCGGCACGACGCGCAGACCGGTATCGCGCGCATGCTCGAAGGCCGCGCGGACGAGCTGGCCGGCTATGCCGCGGCCTCCGATCGCCTCGGGCACCCGGGTGTGTTCGATCACCATCCGCCCGCGCTCCAGCGCGTAGACCAGCTCCGCCACCTCGCCGTCCTGCTCGACCAGGAAGCGCAGCGCATCGGGTTCGTGGCGGATCTGGGAGCTGGAAGCTTCGGGGGACATCGCTGCAGTCGACGGTGGGACCCGTTCATTTTCCCGTCCGCCATGCAAGCCCGCGTGATGGCTACTTGCATATGCATCGATACTGGGCTTTCATTCAGCCATGTGAAGGGTTCCTCACAGGTACCTCATGGGTATACCGCAGCAGCGACCAAAGGATTCGCCGGAAGACTGGAACCAGGACGAGGCATCCCTCCTCGAAGGTCTCTACCAGATGGCCGTCGAGGGGCGGGTGGAAACCTCCGAATGCCAGCAGCTGGCCACTGATGTCTACAGCCGGCTCGAGGCCAGCTACGCCGACCCCTCCGCCGCCCCGGACGCGGCGACGGAGGCCTAGCCGCCACGTCAGCGCTGGTCGCGCCGGCGCTGGTTCCGGCGATCCTGGATGCTGGCGCTGCCCTGTATCGCCTTGGCGCGGGTTTCGCCGAGGTGCAGTTCATTCTGCTTGGCCACCACCTCGGGGGAGCCGGAGGGCACCGGCACCGGGGCTGCGCCGGCCTGGCCCTCGAGGAGACGCCACGCCGGGACCTGGCGGGCCTGTTCGTTGTGCGCATCCAGCAGTTCCCGCGTCCGCTGCAGCGCCTCTTCGGGCGTGGGTTTGCGGGGCCGCCTGGCCCTGGCTCCATTGCCCTTGCGGGCAGATCCGCTGGAGGCGGAGCGGTTGCCGCCCGTTGCGACGGCCCTCCCCTGGCCGGCCGATGTCCGGGCAGCACCTGCCTTGCCGGAGCCGGCCTTCCTGGCCCCCGTCCTGCTGGTGGCGACCTTCTTGCTGGCAGCCTTGCTGGAAGCCGTCCTGGTGACGGTCTTCTTCGCAGCAGTGGCCTTCTTCGCAGTGGCCTTCTTCGCAGTGGCCTTTTTCGCGGCCGCCTTCCTTGCAGTGGCCTTCCTTGCGCCAGTCTTCTTTGCGGCGGGCTTCTTCGCCACCGCCTTCCTGGCCGCGGGCCTCTTCGCGACCTTCTTCGCGGCCGTATTCCGTGCGGGCGACTTGCGTGCAGCAGAGGCGGCCTTCTTCGCCGGCGCGGCGGCCTTCTTTGCCGCGCCCCTGGCGGCGGCTTTCGCGGGGGCAGTCTTCTTCGTTACTGACTTGCTGGCGGTCGTCTTCTTCGTAGCCGCCGGCTTGCGCTTGCGCCCCGGCTCCTCGCTGGCCGCCGACGCGGAACGGCTGGCGGACTTCTTCGTGGCGCCGCGGCGCGAATCCCTGGTGCCGGCCGCTGCGGTGGACTTGCGGGCTGCTCGTGTCGCCATGGAGGCCTCCGTCGCTGGGTGACGGAGGCAGGCTGGCACGACCGGCATTCAGGACAGGTGATCCCGCCTCACATGAAACGCGGATTGAGCAGCTGCTGCCAGAACACCTGCAGCACGCGCGGCGCCATCGCCACCATGAACAGCACGCCGTACGCCGCGCCGGCCAGGTGCGCGCTGTGGTTGACGTTGTCGCCGCCGCGACGGTCCATCCAGATGCTGTAACCGACGTAGAACACCGCGTAGAGGATCGCCGGCGCGGGAATGAAGAACACGAAGATGCGCGACCACGGCGAGACCATGATGAAGGCGAACAGCACCGCCGACACGGCGCCGGATGCGCCGAGGCTGAAGTAGCGCGGATTGCCCTGGTTCTTCAGGTAGCTGGGCAGGATCGCCACAACGATCGCCGACAGGTAGAACAGCAAGAAGGTCACCCGACTGCCGGTGATGTCCGCCATTTCTTGCTCGATCAGGCCACCGAAGAAGAACAGCGTGACCATGTTGAACAGCAGGTGCGGGACGTCCGCGTGCAGGAAGCCGTGGGTCAGCAGCCGCCAATACTCGCGCTGGCGGGCGATCGCCAGCGGCCACAGGATCAGCCGGTCGACGAGGCGGCGGTCGTTGAAGGCCCGCCAGGACACCAGGACGGTCACGGCGATAAGGGCCAGGGTCACGGGTTGCAGCATTGGGGATCCTCAGGCGGCGCGGTAGTTGTCGACCATGCGGTAACTGCGCGCATACATGCCGAATGCCAGGGCGGCGACCAGGGCGAAGACGGCGAAGAAGAACATCTGGAAGGCCGTGGTGCTGAGGCCGGTCGTGGCGATGTTGCCGGTGACCGTGTCGTTGCGGATGGCGGCGTTGGCCAGCAGCACCCACAGGTTGCCGATGGTGGTGGTCAGGTTCCAGAAGCTCATGACCACGCCTTTCATCGCCGCCGGTGCCTGGCTGTAGGCGAACTCCAGGCCGGTGGCCGAGACCAGCACCTCGCCGAAGGTCAGCAGCGCGTACGGCAGCACCTGCCAGACGATGGACATCGGCTCGCCGCCATCCATCACCACCTGGATGCCACCAATCACGATCCAGGCCAGGCCGCTGAAGGCGATGCCCGCCGTCATCCGGCGCAGCGCGGTGGGCTCCCAGCCGAAGCGGCGCAGTGCCGGGTACAGGACCAGGTTGTTGAACGGGATCAGGATCATCACCAGGGCCGGGTTCAGCGCCTGCATCTGCGAGGACACGAACCACTCCGGCTTGGTCATCTCGTTGCCCTGGATCACCCAGGTCGAGGCCTTCTGGTCGAACAGCGAGAAGAAAGGGGTGGTCAGGGCGAAGATCACCAGCACGCGCAGGACCGAACGCGCGCCGTCCACGGCCTCGTCCGGATGCACGCCACGGGCACGCTCCAGCTGCATCCAGGCGCCTCCGCCGACGCCTGCCAGCAGCACCACCAGCGCCACGCAGAACGCGATCACGAAGCCCATCGAGGGCACCAGGCCGAACGAGGCCGCCGCCAGCGCCACGCCGATCCAGGCCAGCCACAGGCCGGCCCTGCCCTGCCCCGGCGCCTGCGCCAGCAGCGCGGTTCGGATGACCCGCGAGAAGGCATGCGGATCCACCACCCGCTGCGGCGGCACCAGCACGTAGCGCTTGCGGCCCAGCCAGAAGACCAGGGTCGCCACGAACATCAGCAGCCCGGGGATGCCGAATGCGACGGAGGGCCCGAAGTTCTTCAGGAACAGCGGCATCAGCAGCGAGGCGAACAGCGAGCCGAAGTTGATGATCCAGTAGAAGGCATCGAACACGACCCGCGCCAGGTGCTTGTTCGACCTGTCGAACTGGTCGCCCATGAACGAGGCCACCAGCGGCTTGATGCCGCCGGCACCCAGTGCGATCAGGCCGAGGCCGGTAAAGAAGCCGGCGCGGTTGTCCTCGAACAGCGCCAGGCAGGCATGGCCGGCGCAATACACCAGGGAGAACCAGAGGATCGTGTTGTACTTGCCGAAGAAGCGGTCGGACAGCCAGCCGCCCAGCAGCGGGAAGAAGTACACCCCGATCATGAAGCTGTGCATCAGGTCCTTGGCGGCCAGCGCGCGCTCCTGCCCCGCCATGATGTGCTGCAGCAGGGTCGAGGTGATCAGGAACTGCACCAGGATGTTGCGCATCCCGTAGAAGCTGAAACGCTCGCAGGCCTCGTTGCCGATGATGAAGGGGATCTGTCGGGGCATGCGCCCCTGGCCGGCGGTGGTCGTGCTCATCCCGGGTACCGTCGCAAAAGAAACGGAGGGTACCTGATCCCGGCCCGCCGCCGGTACCCGAGGGGCCGCTGCCGCGACGGGGCGCCGCTGGCATCATGTCCGTTTTCCGTCCTGGCCCGATCGATGACGCACTGTTCCCGCCTGCTGCTGGCCTGCCTGCTCGCTGTTCCGTCCGCCCTGCCCGCTTCCCCCACCGCAGCGGCGCCCGGACCACTGGCCACGGTGGCCGAGCGCTCCGGCTTCCAGCGCACCGGCCGCTACGACGAGGTCCCGGTCCTGGCCGCCGCGTTCCAGCAGCGCTGGCCCGACCGGGTAAGCACCGTGCAGTTCGGCACCACGCCCGAGGGCCGGCCGATGCAGCTGCTGGTGGTCACCGCGACCGGTGCGTTCGATCCCGCCGAGGCCCGCCGCCGCAAGCTGCCGGTGGTGCTGGTCCAGGGTGGCATCCACGCCGGCGAGGTGGACGGCAAGGACGCGGGCTTCCTGGCCCTGCGCGAGGTGCTGGAAGGCAAGGCGGCGCCTGGCGTGCTGGACAAGGTGGTGTGGCTGTTCGTGCCGGTGTTCAACGTCGATGGCCACGAGCGCTTCGGCGCGTGGAACCGTCCCAACCAGCGCGGCCCGGAGGAAACCGGCTGGCGCACCACCGCCCAGGGCTACAACCTCAACCGCGACTACCTGAAGGCCGATTCGCCGGAGATGCAGGCCATGCTGGCCCTGGTCCGCGAATGGGATCCGCTGGCGATGGTCGACCTGCACGCCACCGACGGCGCCCAGTTCGAGCACGACGTCTCCATCCAGGTCGAGCCGGTGCATTCCGGCGACGCGGCCCTGCGCAAGGCGGGCCGCCAGTGGCGCGACGCGGTGATCGCCGACCTGGCGAAGGCCGGCTCGCTGCCGCTGGACTTCTATCCCTCGTTCCTGGTCGAGGACGACCCATCCACCGGCTTCGCCGACGACGTGCCGCCGCCGCGCTTCTCCCACGGCTATTTTGTGCTGCGCAACCGCCTGGGCATGCTGGTCGAGACCCATTCCTGGCGCACCTACCCCGAGCGCGTGCGCACTACCCGCAACACCGTGGTCTCGGTGCTGGAACAGATGGCCCGGCACGGCGCGCGCTGGCGCGCGGAGGCCGATGCCGCCGATGCGCGCGCCGTGCGCCTGGCTGGCAAGGTCGAGGCGCTGGCCTGGGACACCACCGACGCGACCCGCACCATCGATTTCCGCGGGTACGCCTATACCCGCACGCCGTCGGATGTCTCCGGCGCGCTGATGACCCGCTACGACGAGACCACCCCGCAGGTCTGGAGGCTGCCGCTGCGCTACCAGCTGGTGCCCAGCGCGGAAGCCACGGTGCCGGCCGCCGGCTACCTGGTGCCGCCGGCATGGGCGCCGCAGGTGCAGCGCGTGCTCGATGCCCACGGCGTGCAGTACCGCCGCCTGGGGCAGCCGCTCGAAGGCGTGGAGGTCGAGGCCTTCCGTGCCACCACGATCGATTTTGCAGGCCAATCGTTCGAGGGCCGCCAAGGCCTGGAACTGCAGGGCGACTGGCAGCGCGAGCGCCACGATGTAGCTGCCGGTGCGCTTTACGTTCCGGCCGCGCAGCCGCTGTCACGCGTGGTGCTGGCCCTGCTCGAACCGCGGGCGCCGGACTCGCTGGTGGCCTGGGGCGTTTTCAACAACGCATTCGAGCGCAAGGAGTACATGGAGGACTACGTCACCGAACAGGTCGCGCGCGAGATGCTGCGCGATCCGGCGGTGCGCGATGTGTTCGAGCGGCGGTTGGCCGAAGACGAGGCGTTCGCGGCCGACCCGGCGGCACGGCTGGAGTTCTTCTACCGCCGGCATCCGGCGTGGGACCAGCGCCATGGCCTCTATCCGGTATTGCGCCTGGAACAGGCGCCGCGCTGAGCTGAACGACACCCGGCGTTTAATGTTTCGACCACGCCGCCTTCGCGCCTGCGGGGCGGAGCGCCACCTATCGTGGGCGCTCCCCATTCCCCGCAAGGAGCCCCCATGAGCAAGCTTTCCGGCAAGCGCGTCGCCATCCTGGCCAGCAACGGCTTCGAGGAATCCGAACTGCTCGAGCCGCTGCGCGCCCTGCGCGACAGCGGTGCCGAGGTCGACGTCGTCTCGCCCGAGGAGGGTTCGATCCAGGGCATGCGCCACTTCGACAAGGGCCAGAAGGTCGATGTCGACCAGGCCCTGGCCGATGCCGACGCTTCCGACTATGACGCCCTGGTGATCCCGGGCGGCCTGTTCAACCCGGACGCCTTGCGCGCCGACGACAACGCCATCCGGTTCACCCGCGCATTCTTCGAGGCCGGCAAGCCCGTGGGCGCGATCTGCCATGGCCCGTGGGTGCTGGTGAATGCCGACGTGGTGGGCAAGCGCGAACTGACCTCGGTGCAGAACATCCAGCGCGATCTGGAGAATGCGGGCGCCCGCTGGGTGGACCGCGAAGTGGTGGTTGACCAGGGGCTGGTCACCAGCCGCACGCCTGACGACCTGCCGGCGTTCTGCTCCAAGCTCGTCGAGGAAATCGCCGAGGGCCGCCACAAGGGCCAGGAGCGCTCCGCATGAGCCAGCGCTTGCGCGTCCTCACGCCGCTGCTGATCGTGCTTGCGCTGGCTGCCTGCCAGCGCGAGCCCGCAGCCACGGAGGCCAGTCAGCCCCCGTCCACGCCCGCCAATGACGCCAGCGCCGGGGCGTCCCTCGATCCGGACGACGGCGCCCCGCCCCCGGGCCCGCCCGCCGGTACCGACGAGGGCGTCATCGACAGCGCATGGCGTTGCGGCGACCGGCCGGTGGCCGCGCGCTTCGACAATGGCGCCGGTACCGTGACCCTGACCCATGATCGCGGCGAACTGGTGTTGCCGCAGGCACGCTCCGCCTCCGGCGCGCGCTACGCAGACGCAAATGGCAACGAGTTCTGGAACAAGGGCAACGAGGCCACCCTGACCCTGTCCGGGCAGGAAGCGCTGGCGTGCCAGGAGCGGTCAGCCGACGCCGCCGTCACCGAGTGACCGCGGCAATACCTCGGGGAAACGCGACGGCCCGCCACTCGGCGGGCCGTCTGCCATCCGGATCGGACCGATCGATCAGGCGGCGGTCGAGGACCGCAGCGCCGCGATCCGCTCCGACAGCGGCGGATGGCTGAGGAAGAGCTTGCGCAGGCCGTCGCCGATGCCACCGGAGATGCCGAACGCGGCGATCTGGTTCGGCAGCGTGCTCTGGCCGTGGTTGAGCGACAGCCTCTCCAGCGCGGCGATCATCTTGTGGCGGCCGGCCAGCTGGGCGCCACCGGCGTCGGCGCGGAAC
The DNA here is from genome assembly GCF_010093235.1 of Pseudoxanthomonas suwonensis. Taxonomy (GTDB): domain Bacteria; phylum Pseudomonadota; class Gammaproteobacteria; order Xanthomonadales; family Xanthomonadaceae; genus Pseudoxanthomonas; species Pseudoxanthomonas suwonensis. The sequence goes on from NZ_PDWP01000024.1 coordinate 28,026, forward strand.
TCGCGACGGCGCGAGAACCACATCGCGATCATGGTCGCGAACAGGCCGAACACCATCTCCAGCACCAGCACGATCGCGAAGTACGCCATGCCGCGGCCCTCGCCCTCGCGGTTGCCGGACAGGTAGCTGTCGACGATGCCCCCGACCACGCGCGCAAGCACGATCACGAAGGTGTTGAGCACGCCCTGCAGCAGGGCCATGGTCACCATGTCGCCATTGGCCACGTGCGCCACCTCGTGGCCCAGCACCGCCTCGGCCTCGTCGGCGCTCATGTTGCGCAGCAGGCCGGTGGACACCGCAACCAGCGCGTTGTTGCGATTGGCGCCAGTGGCGAAGGCGTTGATTTCCGGAGCGTCGTAGATCGCCACCTCCGGCATGCCGATGCCGGCCGCCTGGGCCTGGCGGCGCACGGTTTCCACCAGCCAGCGCTCGGCCTCGCTGCGCGGCTGGGTGATCACCTGAGCGCCGGTGGCACGCTTGGCCATCCACTTGGAGGTCAGCAGCGAGATCAGCGAGCCACCGAAGCCGAACATCGCGCCCAGCACCAGCAGGCCGCCCATCTGGTCCGGGCTTACGCCCAGCAGCGACATCACGATACTGGCCAGGAACAGCACGGCAAGGTTGGTGGCGAGGAACAGCGCGATACGGGTGAACACTCGGCGGACTCCGGCGATGCGTTGGGATGTTGTCCCGCAGATGGGCCTGGGCGCGCTTGAAATCAAGGGCGGCCGCCCGCGACCATGTCGCGATGGCGCAGGCACCCCAGGCATCCGACGTTCCCTACCGCGGCCGTTTCGCGCCCTCCCCCACCGGTCCGCTGCACGCCGGATCGCTGCTGGCCGCCTTCGGCAGCTGGCTGCTGGCGCGGGCCGCCGGCGGCCAATGGCTGGTGCGGATCGAGGACGTCGACCGCCCGCGCGAGGTGCCCGGGGCCGCCGAAGCGCAGCTGGCCACCCTGTCGGCCTTCGGCCTGGAATCGGACCTGCCGGTCGTGCGCCAGAGCGAGCGCCAGGGGCTTTACCAGGCGGCACTGCAGCGCCTGCTGGACGCCGGCCTGGCCTTCCCCTGTTCCTGCAGCCGCAGCGAGCTGGCCGCGGCCGGCGGCATCCACCGCCGCTGCGTCGCCGCCGCGCCGCGGCCGCAGCCGGCGATCCGCCTGCGGGTGCCCGATGGCAGCCACGTCGCCTTCGAGGACGGCCTGCAGGGCCGTTTCGAGCAGCAGGTCGACCGCGAGGTGGGCGACTTCGTCCTGCTCCGCGCCGACGGCTACTGGGCCTACCAGCTGGCGGTCGTCGTCGACGACGCCGCGCAGGGCGTGACCGACGTGGTGCGCGGCGCGGACCTGCTGGACTCCACCCCGCGCCAGATCCTCCTGCAGCGCGCGCTGGGCCTGCCCGTCCCGCGCTACCTGCACCTGCCCCTGCTGCTGGACGCCGACGGGCACAAGCTGTCCAAGTCCAGTGCCGCGCTGCCGGTCGATCCCGCGGATCCGCTTCCCGCACTGCGTCATTGCTGGACCCTGCTGGGCCAGGACCCGGCACCGCTACGGGGCGAAAAACGGTTGGATGCACTGCTATGGCGCGCGATTTCGCACTTCGATCGTGCAAGGCTGCCGGCGCGCTTGCACTTTCATCAGCCCCTCACTACAACTTCGCCGGACATGTCTGAATAGCCGGGGCACCCGGCAGGGGCCTTGATGAACAGTCGCGTCGCACTTGTTACCGGCGGAACCGGCGGAATCGGCACCGCCATCTGCAAGCGCCTGGTGGACATGGGCCACCGCGTCGCAACCAATTACCGCAACGAGGAAAAGGCCCTGGCCTGGCAGCAGCAGATGCGAGAGGCCGGCTACGAAATCACCCTGGTCCCCGGCGACGTCGGCACCCCGGAGGGCGGTGCCGCCCTGGTGCGCGGGGTCGAGCAGGCGCTGGGGCCGATCGAGATCCTGGTCAACAACGCCGGCATCACCCGCGACACCACCTTCCACCGCATGACCCCCGAGCAGTGGCACGAGGTGGTCAACACCAACCTCAACTCGGTGTTCAACGTCACCCGTCCGGTGATCGAGGGCATGCGCGAGCGCAAGTGGGGCCGGGTCATCCAGATCAGCTCGATCAATGGCCTCAAGGGCCAGTACGGCCAGGCCAACTACGCTGCGGCCAAGGCCGGCATGCACGGGTTCACCATCTCCCTGGCACGCGAGAACGCCCGCCTGGGCATCACGGTCAACACCGTATCCCCCGGTTACGTGGCCACCGACATGGTCATGGCCGTGCCGGAGGACGTCCGCGCCAAGATCGTGGCCGACATCCCGACCGGCCGCCTGGGACGGCCGGAGGAGATCGCCTACGCGGTGGGATTCCTGGTCGCCGAGGAGGCCGCCTGGATCACCGGCTCCAACCTGGACATCAATGGCGGCCACCACATGGGCTGGTAAGCCGTCAATGGGCCGGCCGGCAGTTGCATGCGCTGCTGCGGTGCGCCATGCTCGGGCAACGTTGAAGCCCCGAGTGAGCGCTCTAGATGGCTGCCACCCGCATCATCAAGAAGTACCCGAACCGCCGGCTGTACGACACCGAAATCTCCAGCTACATCACCATCGAGGACGTGCGCCAGCTCATCCTCGACGGCGAGTCCTTCGAGGTCCGTGACGCCAAGAGCGGCGAGGACCTGACCCGTTCAGTCCTGCTGCAGATCATCGCCGAGCAGGAACAGGACGGCGAACCCATGCTGTCCACCCAGCTGCTGAGCCAGATCATCCGTTTCTACGGCGACTCGCTGCAGGGCTTCATGGGCAATTACCTCGAGCGCAGCATGCAGCTGTTCCTCGAGCAGCAGCAGACCTTCCGCCAGCAGATGGGCAACCTGCTGGGTCAGACGCCGTGGACGGCCATGAACCAGCTGACCGAGCGCAACCTGGAGCTGTGGCAGGAGTTCCAGCGCGGGCTGGCCGGCAGCCTGGGCCGCCCGACCGGCACCCGGGACACTCCCCCGCCTCCGCCCGGCGGCAAGACCCGGCGCTGAGGCGTGCGATCCACTGCCGGCATCACTGCCGGCAGTACTTCTCCCGGTACTCCATGGCCCTGGGCATCAGCGACTGCAGGGTCTGGATGCGCGTGCCCGGATTCGGATGGGTCGAGGCGAATTCCGGAGGCGCGTCCCCGCCGCTGGCGGACATCCGCTCCCACAGGCCAATCGCCGCGTTGGGGTCGTAGCAGGCCGCCGCCGCCAGCATCAGCCCGACCTCGTCGGCCTGGGTCTCGTGGGTGCGCGCGTACGGCAGCAGGTAGCCATAGCCCATCGCCGCCATCACCATCTGCTGCTGTTGCGGGTCCAGCCCGCCAGCGGCGCCGGCCATCTGCCCGATCTGCGCCAGCTTCTGCTGGCTCATGCGCTGGGCGCCATGGCGCAGCAGCGCGTGGGCGATCTCGTGGCCCATGACCACTGCCATCGCGTCCTCGCTCTGCGCCACCGGGAACAACCCGGTGTAGACCGCCATCTTGCCGCCGGGCAGGCAGAAAGCGTTGGCCTGGTCGGAAGGGATCACGTTGACCTCCCACTCGAACTGCTTCCAGTGGGTCGGCGCCTCCATGCCATGCGCGGCCGCGATCTCCGCGGTGACCTCGTCCACCTTGTCGATCAGGCGCGCGGCGATGCGCTCGACCTGCTGCGCGGCCGGGTCCGAGCGCGGCAGCGGCGGCTCCTGTTCCAGGATCTGCTCGTAGGCCTGCAGCCCCAGCGCGCGCTCCTGCTCGGGGCCGATGCTGCTGTCGATCAGCACCGTCTCGCCCGTGTACGGGTCCTGGGTGCGGTTGGAGAGGTAGTAGCAGCCGCCATAGGCCAGGAAGGCCAGCACCACCAGGATGCGGAACCCGCCGCCCAGGCCACGGCCACGCCCGCCGGCGGCCCGGCCGCGATGAGGATCCATGCGCATTGCCCCCTCCTCCTCTGCGTTAGATGCCGCGCACCACGCGGAAGCCGATGCGCGCACTGGTCACGTCCGAGTCCACCCGCGAGCGCCACGCCGCCCGGGTCTGCGCCGGCGAGCCGGCCCATGACCCGCCGCGCACCACGCGCGCGCGGCACCCGGGGTTGAACCAGGCGGCACCATCGGCCGGGGCGCGCTGGTAGCTGGCATGCCAGCAGTCGGCGACCCATTCGGAGACATTGCCGGCCAGATCGTGAAGGCCCCATGCATTGGGCTTGAAGCGACCCGCAGGGGCCACGCCCCAGTAGCCGTCGCCGTAGCCGACGAAGGCGTTGTTCCAGGTACGGCCGCCGGGCGAGACGTCGTTGCCACCGGTGAAGTTGCCGGTGTCCGGCGGCGGCACGCCGGCATCGCCCCATGGGTAGCGCCCCGGGTTGCCGGCGCGCAGGGCGTACTCGAACTCGGCCTCGCTGGGCAGCCGGTAATGGCGCCCGGTCTGCTCCGACAGCCAGGCCGCATAGGCTTCGGCGTCGCGCACGCTGACATGCAGCACCGGATCGCCCGGGTCGGCCGGGCGGCCGTCGTAGCCGGAACGCCAGTCCACGCCGCTGCGACGCACGAAGTTGCCGCTGCGTTCGTCGTAGACCAGGGAATTGCCGCGCCGGGTGGCACGCGGCCGCGCGCCGGCCGATGCCACGAAGCGGCCGAACTCGGCCACCGTCACCTCGGTCAGCGACATCGCGAAACCGCGGTTGAAGCGCACGTAATGGGCCGGCTTCTCGGCATCGGACGCCAGCGGATCGGTGTCCTCCGCCCCCATGCGGAAGCCGCCATGCGGCACCACCACCATCTGCGGACCACGACTGCCGTCGGCCAGGGCGTCGGTGAAGACCTGGCCCGGCCGGAACGGGCCGTAGTAGGTCACCAGGTCGATGCGCTCGCGCAGGTTGGCCGCCACCGGATCGCCCGGCCGGGCGATCCGCAGCACCTCCGCCAGGCGCATCCGCGCGCTGCGCAGGCCGTCGGGCCGCAGCAGGTCGCGCAGCGCGGCGTCGCGCAGGCCGGCGATGTTGCGCGCGCGCTGGGCCTCGATGCGGGCGCGGGCATCGGCCACCGCACCGGCCCCGTCCCCGCGCACCGCGACCGCCTGGTCCAGCCAGCGCTCAGCCGCCTCGAACTCCAGGGCGCCGGCGGAGGCCATCGCGCGGTCGATCAGCGCGCTCTCCACCGCCGCCACGCCTTGGCGGGCGTCGCGGTTGCCCGGGGCCAGCGCCAGCGCCTCGCGGAAGTAGGCCAGCGCCCCGCTGCCGGGCTCCAGCAGGCCGGCCCGCAGGTCCTCGCGGCCGGCACGGACCAGGGTGGCCACGCGCTGTGCCGTCTCCACCCGCTGCTGCAGCGCGCGTACCTTCGCGTCGTCGGCGTCCAGTCCGCGGGCCACCGCCGCCAGCCTGACCGCCCGGTCCAGGGCGCCGGACTGCGGATCGGCCGCGGCTTCGGCCAGGGCCCGGTCGGCGGCCGCCAGCACCGCCCTGATGGTACGGCGCAGCCCATCCCGGGCCAGGCGGTCGTCAGGATCGCTACGCACCAGGGCCAGGTAGAGCGGCGCGGCCGAACCTGCGTCCTCGTACAGGCGCCCCTCGCGCAACGCCGCCTCCGCCTGCCGCCGCAACGCGCGACGGTCGGTCCCGGCGTCCACCGCGACCTCGGGGGCCACCCACGCCTCGACCACCTGGGCGCTCTCGTCGCCGCTGACCGTCACCTTCGGCAGGGCGATGTCCGGCGCCGGCCCTTCGACCTGGCCGGCCGGCGCGATATCCGCCGCATCCGGGGACGCGGGCCCGCCACAGCCGGCCATGCCCAGCAGGACCCCCGTCCACAGCAATGCCCGACCGCTCGCGCGCAAGACGCCTCCCGGAAACCCGTTCCGCCCCACGGCGGATTTGCCGTTAGGCTATCCCAGCCAATACGCGCACGACCACGCAAGACCGGAACCCCCACGTGTCAGAAGCCCTCTGGATCGACCAGCCCTCCGAACTGCTGCGCCGCCTGCAGTCCGCCCCCGCCCGCATCGGCCTGGATACCGAATTCATCCGCGAACGCACCTTCTGGCCGCGCCTGGCCCTGGTGCAGATGGCCGTCGGCGACGAAGTCCTGCTGGTGGACGCGCTGGTTCCGGGCATGGCCGAGGCCATCGCCGCGTGGCTGGACGCCCCCCACGTGCTCAAGGTGATGCACAGCGCCAGCGAGGACCTGGTCGCCTTCCGCTGTGCCTGCGGCACCGTGCCGCGGCCCATGTACGACACCCAGGTGGCCGCGGCCCTGGCCGGCTTCGGCGCCGGCATGGGCTACCAGCGCCTGGTCGCCCAGGTCACCGGCATCACCCTGGCCAAGGGCGAGACCCGCTCGGACTGGACCCGCCGCCCGCTCAGCGCGGCCCAGCTCGAATACGCCGCCGACGATGTCCGCCACCTCGACGCCGTGTACGAGGCCACCCTCGCCCGCCTGCGCGAGCTTGGCCGCGAGCAATGGCTGGCCGAGGACATGGCCCGCACCGTGGAACAGGCCGCCCACGACGAACCCGAGCGCTGGCCGCACCTGGCCCTGCGCACCGCCCAGTACCTGGACCGCGCCGGTCAGCGCCGCCTGCTGCGGCTGCTGCGCTGGCGCGAGCAGCAGGCCCGCCTGCAGGACCACCCGCGCAGCTGGATCCTGGACAACGACCTGGCCCTGGACCTGGCCCGCGACCCGCCGGCGGACGGCAGCGCCCTGCAGGCGCGGCTGGACGCCACTCCCAAGGCCCCGCGCAAGCTCGGCAGTGCGCTGTGGCAGGCGCTGACCACTGCCCTGGCCGACGAGGAGGAGATGCCAGCCATCGCCGCCGAACCGGACCGCAACAAGGTCCGCCGGCTGCAGGATGCCGTGGCCAGGCGCAGCGCCGACCTGGGCCTTCCCGACGGGGTCCTGGCCTCGCGCCGGCACCTGGAAGCCCTGCTGGAGAACGGCAGCTGGCCGATTGCCCTGCAGGGCTGGCGCCAGCGCGAGCTGGAGCCGGTGCTGGAACCGCTGCTGGCCCGTACCGGCACCGCAGGCTAGAATTCGCCCCCTTCCGGGCGGGCCACGCCCCGGCTCCGCCCGTTCCGGGCCGCCTGCCGGCGCCCCGATGGCGACGCCGGCACCGGTCCGTCCGGCAGGCCGGGCCGCACCCGCCCGATCCCAGGTCCCACAGCCGGAGTCGCTCGCCGCAGGAACCCCACGCCCGCCCGTTCCGGCGTTGCGCCGGTCCCGCGGCAGGTCGCGGCCCCGTCCGGTCGAGAACACCGCCCGCTGATGCAGTCCCCAGCCCGAACCAGCCCCAGTGGCCCCCGCTTCGTCCGCCAGCTGTCCCGGCTCGCCGGCGCGGCCGCGGATGCCCCGGTCCAGCCGCTGTCGCAGCTGCTGAGCCAGTGGCTGGAATGGAAGCAGGCCGTGGCCCTGGCGCGGGTGCTGGATACCCCGGTGGACGCCGTTCCGGCCGAAGCCGGCGAAGCGGCCGATGCCGCAGCCGTCCTGTCCGCGACCCGCGATTCCCTGGCCCAGTCGATCGCCCGCGACCGCGCCTTCGCCGCGCCGCCGGAAGGGCCGCGCCCGCCCTTCGAGTGGAGCTACTTCCAGCAGCGCCACATGGCCCTGCAGCACCTGCTGGAGAGCGGCACCGGCCGCCTGCGCGAGACCCTGCGCGCGCGCCTGGCCGCCCATTCGCCCGGACTGGCCCGCCTGGCCGCGGTCGACGCGGTGATGGAGCAGGCCCTGGCCCGCCCCACCCGCGGCCTGCTCGGCCGTGCGACCCCGGTGCTGGAACACCGCTACCAGGAACTGCTGGCAGCCAGCGACCAGGCCCCCGAGGCCGAGGCGCCCGCCTGGCTGGACAGCTTCCGCCACGACATGCGCGAGCTGCTGCTCGCCGAACTCGACATCCGCCTGCAACCCGCCGAAGGCCTGCTCGCAGCCCTCGGCACCGCCCCCACAGGTTCCCATGCAACGAATCCTTCCTGAACTGGCCACCTTCCTCGCCGGCCTGGCCGCCGTGCTCTGGATCGGCGCCGGCTACGCCGCCGGGCATCCGCTGGCCCTGCTGTTCACCCTGCTCGTGCTGGCCTTCTACCTGGTCGGCGCACTGGAGCTGTACCGTTACCGCCAGGCCACGCTGGGCCTGGAACGCGCCCTGGCAAGCCTGGATGCCACGCCGGCCAGCCTCGACACCTGGCTGGCACAGCTGGATCCGGGCCTGCGCGAGCCCGTGCGGATGCGCGTCGAAGGCGGCCGCCTGCCGCTGCCGGGTCCGGCCCTGGTGCCGTACCTGGTCGGCATGCTGGTGCTGCTGGGCATGCTCGGCACCCTGCTGGGCATGATGGCCACCCTGCGCGGCACCGGCGTGGCCCTGGAGGGCACGGCCGAGCTGGACGCGATCCGCGACGCGCTGGCCGCGCCGGTACGCGGCCTGGGCTTCGCCTTCGGCACCTCGATCGCCGGCGTCGCCGCCGCGGCCGCCCTCGGCCTGCTGTCCGCCCTCTGCCGCCGTGCCCGCGCCCGCGCCGCGCAGCAGCTCGATGCCCGCACCGCCACCACCCTGCGTGCGTGGTCGCAGGCCTGGCAGCGCGAGCAGACCGTGCAGCTGCTGCAGGCCCAGGCCGGCCTGCTGCCGGCCCTGGTCGAGCGCCTGGAGCAGATGGCGACCGCGCTGGAGCAGCGCGACGCCGCGGCCACCGAGCGCCAGCTGGCGCAGCAGGAGGCCTTCCACGCCCGCACCGAGGCGACCTTCCGCGAGCTGGCCGGCTCGGTCCAGGCCACCCTCTCCGACAGCGTCGCCAGCAGTGCGCGCGAGGCCCGCGCCGCGGTGCAGCCGGTGCTGGAATCGACCCTGGCGGCGATCGCCGGCCATGCCGAATCCACCCGCGAGAGCGTGACCGGCGCGGTGCAGCGGCACCTGGACGGCGCCGGCGAAAGCCTGCGCAGCCTGGGCGCGGAGATCTCCGCCCAGTGGAGCGCCGCCCTGCAGGCGCAGCGCGAGGCCGGCGCGGCCCTGCTGCAGGACCTGCGCGGGGGGCAGGAACAGCTGGCCGCGACCGTGGGCACCCATGCCGAGACCCTGGTTGCCCGCATCGGCGCCCAGCTCGAGCAGGCCGGCAACGGCCTGGCCGCCGGCTGGGAGCAGGTGCTGTCGCGCCAGGAGGAAGCCAACCGCGTGGCGGCCGAACAGCAGCGCCAGGCCCTGGCCGAAGCCGCCGGCGCGATCGAGCGCCAGTCCGCCGCCCTGCTGGCCTCGCTGGAACAGGCCCATGCCCAGCTGCAGGCCGCCTTCGCCAGCCAGGAGGAGGAGCGCCTGGCGCGCTGGAGCACTACCCTCGAGGCCGCCGGCGCCGCCCGGCGCGAGCAGTGGCAGCAGGCCGGCGACGAGGCCGCCGCGCGCCAGCAGGCGGTGTGCGACACCCTCGCCAGCACCGCGGCGCAGATCAGCGAGCGCACCCAGGCCCAGGCCGAGGCGACCATCGCCGAGATCTCGCAGCTGGCCCGCACTGCCGCCGAGGCGCCGCAGGCCGCGGCCGAGGTCATCACCGAGGTCCGTCGCCAGCTGTCCGAGAGCCTGGCCCGCGACACTGCCCTGCTGGAGGAGCGCAGCCAGCACATGGCGATGTTCGGCCAGCTGCTGGAGGGCGTGAACCGCGCCTCCGGCGAGCAGCGCGTCGCGCTGGAGTCGCTGGTCGAATCCACCGCCGCCCTGCTCGAGCGCACCGGTGCCCGCTTCGAGGAGCAGGTCCACAGCCGCGGCGAGCAGCTGCAGGAAGCCGGCGCCCAGGTGGCCGCCGGCGCCGCCGAGGTCGCCAGCCTGGCCGAAGCCTTTGGCGCGGCGGTCGAGGCCTTCGCCCAGGGCAATGCCCTGCTGGTGGAGCGCATGCAGCAGATCGAGGCGGCGCTGGAGAAGGCCGCCAGCCGTAGCGACGAGCAGCTGGCCTACTACGTGGCCCAGGCCCGCGAGGTGATCGACCTGGGCATGCTCAGCCAGAAGCAGATCGTCGAGGACCTGCAGCGCCTGTCAGCGCGGAGCGCGGCATGATCGAGCACGCCGGCGACGAGGACGGGCTGGCGGCCCCGGTCTGGGCGGCGTTCGCCGACCTGATGGCGGTGCTGCTGGGCGTGTTCGTGCTGATCCTGGTCTGCGTCATCGGCGTGCAGCTGCAGCTGTCGGCGCGGCTGGACGAGGAAGTGCGCCAGCGCCAGGCCGAGGCGCAACAGCGCGAGGCGCTGGAACAGGCGCTGGCCGCGCCGCTGGCCGATGGCCGCATCACCCTGGTCGACGGCCGCATCGGCATCCGCGGCAACGTGCTGTTCGCGCTCAATTCCGACCAGCTGCAGCCGGAGGGCCGCCAGGTGCTGCGCGCGCTGGCCGCGCCGCTGGCCGGCTACCTCAAGGCGCGCGAGCAGGTGCTGATGGTCAGCGGCTTCACCGACGACCGTCCGGTGCACGAGGGCAACCGCCGCTTCGCCGACAACTGGGAACTGTCGGCGCAGCGCGCGCTGACCGTGACCCGCACCCTGATCGAGGAAGGCGTGCCGGCCGACTCGGTGTTTGCCGCCGCCTTCGGCGAGCACCAGCCGGTCGGCTCCAACGCCGACGAGGAAGGACGCGCGCGCAACCGCCGCGTGGAAATCGCGCCCGTGCCCCGTCCCGTGCGCACCGCCGGTGCCGCCGATGCCGACTGAGGACATCCAGGCCCGCCTCGAGCGCTGGCGCGCCACCGGCGCCGACCGCACCCAGCCGCTGCGCTTCGCCGCGCTGCAGGCGCTGGCGCGGCGCGCACGGGCGCAGCAGGGCCTGGCGCGGGAGCGGACCGAGGCGCGCCTGGCACGCCTGGTCGAGCGCTATGCCCCCGCGCTGGACGCGGTTGCGCCCGCGCCCGCGCCCGCCCCGCCGGCGGCGCCCACACCGGGGCCGCTGGCGGGACTTGTCGCGCAGCTGGACGGCATCGCCCTCCAGCGCCCCGGCCCCACCGCCTCCGGCGAGGTGCAGGAAAGGGCCGTGCTCGGCGAGCTGCGCCGGTTGTGGGCGCAGGTACGCAGCGAGAGCCAGCTGCGGCGCTCGCTGCAGGACCTGCCCGAGGACGCCGGCCCGCTCAACTCCGGCAAGCTGGTGCACCGCGCGCTGAACCTGATGGGGCAGCTGTCGCCGCAGTACCTGCGCCACTTCCTCGCCCACCTGGACACCCTGGCCTGGATCGGCCAGGTCGACCCACCGCCGGCACGGCCCGCGGAAAAGGCCGCCGCGCCGGCGCGCAAGCGCAGCCGCAAGCGCGCCGCCACCGCGGATTGAACGCATCGGCGGTTTCCTGCGCGGGGAGGCTTGGCGAACCGCAAAGGCCGCGCTAGAATGCGCGCCCTGACGTCACCGTCACCGTGGGGCCATAGCTCAGCTGGGAGAGCGCGTCGTTCGCAATGACGAGGTCGGGAGTTCGATCCTCCCTGGCTCCACCAATATATAAAGGTCAACCGTTCTCGGTTGGCCTTTTTCTTTGCGCGCTCCCGCGTGTTTGCGGGGGCTCGTGCGGATTTCTGCGGACTTCCTTCCTTCGGTCGTCTCGCCCATCTCAGACCTATTTCGCTCTCTCCTGGCCATTCTTCTCTCCAGCCTCGCTCCCCGGCTAAGGGCCGAAGTCCGCAGAGGCCGCAACGCGGACCCATATAGATCAATGGGTTACGCGCTGACGAATCAAACGGTTGGATTGCGGCATCGGCAGGCAAAGGAAACCATGTCGGTTGTGTTTTGTCGGTAGTTTTTGACAGCTGCCGACGTTTCGCAACATTATGACGACATGGACAGTTCGCACCAGAGCATTCTGGATCTTGCCGCCCAGCGCGGCCTTATTCGCCCACGCGATCTCAATGAGCGTGGGCTGCCCACGGTCGCCCTCACGCGACTGGTGCGGCAAGGGCTGCTCCAGCGCGTGGGACGGGGCCTGTACGCAATTCCGGACCGGGCCGTCTCGGAACACGGCGCACTCACCGAGGTGGCACACAAGCACCGGCAAGCCATCGTCTGCCTGCTGTCGGCACTGCGCCTACATGAACTCACCACACAGTCGCCGTTCGAGGTCTGGCTGGCAATCCCCAACAAGGCACGCGCGCCAAAGATGGACTATCCCCCGCTGCGCATCGTGCGCTTCTCTTGCGCTGCGCTGACGGAGGGGGTCGAGGAGCACCTCATCGATGGTGTGCCGGTGCGCGTGACCAACGTCGCCCGGACCGTGGCTGACTGCTTCAAGTTCCGCAACAAGATCGGCCTCGATGTCGCGCTGGAGGCGCTACAGGAGTCCTGGCGTGCCAAGCGCGTCAGCATGGATGAACTTTGGCGTTTTGCTGCGCTGTTCCGTGTGGCCAATGTGATGCGCCCCTACATGGAAAGCCTGTCATGAACCAGCGCAACATGGCCGCCTCGGTGCGCGCCCGCCTGCTCAACCGCGCCCGCGAGACCCGGCAAGACTTCAATCTGATCTTGACCCGCTATGCGCTTGAGCGCCTGCTTTACCGGCTCAGCATCTCCCCCCACGCCGACCAGTTCCTGCTGAAAGGTGCACTGCTGTTCGACTTGTGGTTCGACATCCCGCATCGTCCGACACGCGACGCCGATCTGCTGGGCTTCGGCTCGGCCGAGATTCCGCATGTCGAGACGGCGTTTCGGGAGATCTGTGCGGTGGAACTGGACGACGGCATACGCTTCCAAGCCGACTCGGTACACGCGGAGGAGATCCGCAAGGAAGCCAACTACTCCGGTGTCCGGGTCACGCTCCTCGGACTGTTGGACGGTGCCCGATGCCACGTGCAGGTCGACGTGGGTTTCGGTGACGCCGTGACACCCGGCCCCGAGGCTGTCGATTACCCGGTGATGCTGCCGGACATGCCTGCCCCGAAGCTGCGTGCCTACCCCCGCTACACGGTCGTCGCCGAGAAACTGGAGGCGCTGGTGTCACTCGGCATCGCCAATAGCCGCATGAAGGATTACTTCGACCTCTGGATCTTGTCGCGCCACAGCGAATTCGACGGCGCGCTCCTGTCCAAGGCGATCCACGCCACCTTCGAGCGCCGCAGGACGCCGCTGCCGGACGGCGTCCCCTTCGGCTTAAGTGACGAATTCGCTCAGGATCGGCAGAAGCAGACCCAATGGCAGGCATTCTTGAGGAAGAATGCTTTGGTCGAGCTTCAGCTTTCCGAGGTCATTGCCGGACTGCGTGCGTTCCTGTCATTCCCGCTGGACGCGCTACGGCAAGCTGCCGCTTTTCCGCTGGCGTGGCGTGCAGATAGCGGATGGACGCCGAGCACCGAGTGTACAAGGCGATGAAGCTCAATCTGCGCCGCAAGGCCAAGCAGCGGCTGCCCAAGCGCGAACGCGTACCGCTCTACGTTCCCCTGCTGCCCGATGCCGTCTGGTCAGCGGATTTCATGGCCGACGCGCTGGCGTGTGGCCGCCGCTTCCGGACCTTCAACGTGGTCGACGACTTCAACCGCGAGGCGCTGCACATCGAGGTCGACACCTCGATCTCGTCCACGCGCCTGGTCCGCATCTTCGAGCAGCTCAAGCGCGACCACGGCCTGCCGCAGGTCCTGCGTACCGACAACGGCCCGGAGTTCCTGGGCGAGGCCTTCGTGCAGTGGGCCAAGCTCAACGGCATGGCCATCCGGTACATCCAGCCCGGCAAGCCCAACCAGAACGCCTACATCGAACGCTTCAATCGGACCTTCCGCGAGGAGGTCCTGGACCAGCACCTGTTCACCCGCCTCGACGACGTGCGCGAGGCCGCGTACTGGTGGATGCTCGAGTACAACGAGGAGCGTCCCCACGATTCGCTCGGCGATCTGACCCCGGCCGAGTACCGCCAACGCATCGCCGGAAGTTCTACTTTTGAAATGCCTGCTTGACGGGGAAGCTTACGCGGCTCGCAGCCATCGTGGATTTCACGTTCAACCTCGGCGCGGGGCGGCTGCAGACCTCGACGCTGCGGCGGCGCGTCAACCAGCGCGACTGGTCAAGCGCAGTCAACGAGCTGCGGCGGTGGGTGTATGGCGGCGGTAAAGTCCTACCAGGGCTGGTAGCGCGACGCGAGGCGGAAAGCGCTCTCCTCGGATAACCACGTCCTGATCATCAGGCACGGAAGATGTCGACCTTTGTCTCGAGGCACTTGCGCATGCTCAAATCGTTGGCGCCGACCTCGAACCAGCTACCGGGCTTCTGATAGAAATCCAGGCCGCGGCCAATCTTGATGACCCAGCCGTTGTCCAGCCTGATTTCCCGGTCATGCATGTTGGGATTGAGCTTCACTTCGAGCTCAACGTCCAGCTCCAGAAGGCTCTGCTTCAATTCGTCCAGCTTTTCCGCAATGTCGGCAAGCTGCGTGTTGTCGTCGTAACCGGTGAAAAGGGTGATTTTTCTGACGGTGCCCGCCTTCACGACTGTTTCGCAAAAGCGGACGAAATTCTGAATCTGGTGCTGGAGTCGAATGTACGGGTCTTCGATGATCACCGTCTTTGCGCCACGCAGGTACGGCCCCATGATCGACTCGTAGCTGTATCCGGTATCGCCATACAGTATCGTGAAATGCTGCTCTTTGAGTTCTTCCACCGTCTCGGGCGGGCTCATCGTAGTATCAGCAGGCACAACCGGCGGTTCCGCTGGAGTGACTGGAAGCGGCGCCGTCTGAGCCCCTCGATCAAGTGAGACGTCCTCCTGATGAAGCTGTCGCCGTGCGGGCCGCTGCGTTGCCGTCGCGTCCTTTGACTCCGGACAGAACACCACCACCTCGTCTCCACTGCCCTTGAAGTAGGAAAGATTGATCAGCGCAAACTCATCATCCGGTTTGCGCTTGTTCATCTGCTCTTTCACGCGCCGACGGCATTCCACAGCGTAGGCGACGTACTCTTCAAACTCGTCGTCAGATGGCTGGCCATTCGGGTGCAGGATCTTCAGGAAGGCGCAAACCGTCTTCTTGATGCCTTTTTCGTCACGACCCTCGATGGCCTTGCCCAGCTTGATCCGCTTGCTCACCTCCTCGTACCGGTTGGTGTGCTGGAACTGATAGTGGAAGGCCTCGGCAAGGTAGTCGGTGATGAAGCCATAGTGGCTCGTCAAGAACTCGCTGCTGTTTTTCGGCATCTCCCACCCTGGGATATAAGCCGCGAAGCGGTCCATCACCGCCAGGTCGAGTTCGGGCGGGAGCGGCTGGAACAGGTCATGCTGATCCGAGTTCACGACCTGTTGCACGGAAAGATCTATGTTGCCGACAAAGCTCAGGCTGGCATCGGCGATCACTTCGGCACCGCGTGAAAAACGCCCGTTGGCCATGAAGTCCTTCATGATCTGGATGGTGTCCGGATCGCGAACTTTGATTCCCCCCACCTCGTCGAACGCCACCACATCCCAATAACCCACCAGTCCGACCTTGCGGCGGGCGTTGTTGTAGAAGAGGGTGGCCTTGGTCGCCTGGCCGCCTGAAATCAGCGTGGCATAAGGCGAGAACTCGCTGAAGAAATAGGACTTACCGGTTCCACGCGGCCCGAGTTCGATGTAGTTGTAGTTCGGTTCCACCAATGCAGCCAGCCGGGCGATGAAGTGCAGCTTCACCCGATGGGAGAGTTTGACTGGCTCAAGTCCCACCGACCGCAGCACAGCATCAAGCCACTCGTTCCGGCCAAATGCATTGCGCCCCTCGACGTAGCGCTCAAAGTCGAAGCGGGAGAGCTGGATCGGCCGCAGGTCCTCGATGTAGAACGCGTAGTCGTCCTCTTCGATATCGTTGTGGGAGATGGTGACCTCGGCCCAAATCCCCCCTTCTAGCAGACGGTCGTTATCGCGGTAGAACTTCTCGCTGATGGCGATGCGTTGCGAGTTGAAGTTCTCCAGCGATGCCCAATGCCGCTTCTCTTTCTCGACATAGCGGACATGCACCTTGTCGATGAAGCGATGCTTGCCCTTGGTCGCCACCCGTGACTGCGCAGCATTGGCCTCGTCGGGGCGAACGTAGTTGTCCTGCAGTGTGGCCAGCACTGCCTCCATGCCCGCATCCATCTCCGCCTGGTCATCACTGGCGCAGAACCGCGCCAGGAGAAATTCCAGGACGAAGGTCGGCACGTTTGTTCCCTTCTTGATCCGGTGTAGCAAGTCCTTTCGGACCACCTTGCCGTCGAAGGCGGCCATCAGCTTCTTGTCGAGTTCGTCCAGCTCGTTCATACCGTGTAGTCCGTTTCCAGATTGAGCGCGCAGTAACTGGCCAGCGTCGTCGGATTGAGCGCCTTCACGCTGAATTTGCCTTCGAAGTCCGGGTCCATGCGTAGCGCAATCTGCTTGCGCTGCCCGGGCATCAGGCTCAGGGTGCGCGTAGCCGGGTTCACCTCGCCGCCGGGTCGTGGCTCTCCAACCACATTACCCTTGCTGTCCTGGGCCTCAAGAAGAATCTCCACACTCATCCCCTGCGAGAACATATCGTCAGAGACCAGTATCACTTCGATGACGGGGACTCGCGTAGTAATTCGTTTCGCCCCGTTCTTGTAGGACAGTTCGATCGCCACCTTCGCCATCTTGGGTTGCTCGGCGGCATCGAGTCTGGCGAGCAGTACCGGCACTACAGCTTCAGTCAGTGATGCGCCGCCGTGGAAATACTGATGTCCTGCGCGGTACGGCGCCATGCTCCGCGGCAGCGCGGCTTGCGCGAAATCACCCCGTATCCCGAGCTTTTCGGATGCCACCACCAGGCTATGGCCGTCGCCCGCACCGTCGCCCAGCATCATGCGGTCATGGGCATTGAAGGGCCACGCACCGCTTGGCTTCTTGCAGACATCGCCGGCCCCGGCCTGGGCATTCAAGAAGAAGCCATGGTCGGTCGCGATCACGGCCTCCTTGAAGCCCATCCCGCGCAGCTTATGCAGTGCGACGCGAATCAGTTTCAGGATTCCAGGAATCAGGCCAAGCGTGGATTCCGGGTTGTTTTCCAACTGGCTGTCGATCTCCGTGGAGCGCAGCACCAGCAAATCGACCGTCTCCGCGACCTTCGGCTTGCCGCGCACGAAGTCGTTGAGCTGCATCTCCGCGAATCGGTCGCCGAAACGCTTCCGAAACGCATCCATGCGCTGGACCACTGTGCCCACTGGCACACCGGCCAGCTTGGGCAGCAGCGCTTCCTTCTCCAGGGCAAGACTGAGCTCCGCGCGTGCACCCGGAAGGAGGCTTGCCATCCCCACGATCGTGATGGAGGGTAACTGGGCGTAGGCCGCTTGAAGCTCCACCGGCCCGTCCTCCGACAGCATCTTCTCCAGCGCCACCCCCAGCTCGTAGCGCAGCGCATCGACCATCAGATAGGCGATCTTCCGGCCTTTTTCCTTCAGGCGGTCGGCGACCAGGCGATCGAATACATCGGCGTTCGCCAGCCGGCCGGCGGGGGGCCAACCCGAGGTTTCGAGATGCTTCACAAACAGGCCCTGCACCCGCTCTGTAAGCCTTCGATAACGTGCGCGGGCCTGCTGGACTACCTCATTCATGAGGCCGTGCGGATCGAGAAAGTCTCCCACCGCCTGCTCGAACTCTCGTTGCAACCGGTCGGCCTCGCGCAGGCTCCCTAGATAGAAGTCCAGCAACTCGGCCTGCGAGCGTGAGTAATCTGGCAACTGCCGCTCGAAGTCCTCGCACGCCTCCACCAATGCCAAGCCCGCTCGCACCAGATCCCACTGAGCCTGGCTCTCACCCTTGCCGCGCCACACCGACCCTTTGTGCCTCGCGAGGATTTCACGAGTGGTGTCGGTATCGCCATTGCTGATGCCCTTGATGGCAGCACGAAGAAACGTGCGCTCCTCGAACGGAAAGGTGTCGCGCTCGCCCAGGTCGTCAATGGTCTGGCACGCCAGCGCCAGGTTCAGCTCGGATTCGATCGCCTCGGCCCGCTCGATGTACACAGCGCGCGTCTTGGGCCCGTTGCGGAGCTGGTCGCACACGTCCTCGACCACTGGCTTCGCCTCGATCGGCGCATGCGGCACATCCTGGAGCGATTCGGGAAGCGGTTCAGGCAGGTCGAACACGAACTCGCTGAACAGCACGTAGCGCCAAAGCTCGTCGGCTACCGACATCCATGTCTTGCCGCGCGTCTTGAGCGACAGGCCAAGCGAAGCGCGCAAGAAGTCGCGCGCCTCCTGCACCCAACCCTCCTGGCCCTTCAGCGCATCGAGCTGGGATTCGGTCGGCGCCAGCAAAGCGGCGAGAATCTCACGCGCCGAATCGGCCTTGAGCGTGGCACGCAACTGCGGCCAACTGACCCCGCCGCCAATCGCGTCGATCACGGCAAACGAGGGCGCGCCCTCACTTGCCGAGAAGACGCGGCGAATTTCCGTGTGGTGATCCGGCTTCGCCTTCAGGCAAAGGCTCAAGTACTCGTCGCCATCGTCCTGCGGGAAGATTGACCCGCACGCGGCGAATGGGGAGAACGGATCGATCTGCCTTTGCTCGTCGGTCTCAGGCCGTTTGCTTGGCACATAGATCAGCACGCCCTGCAGCTTGGAGCTGGGCTGGCCCACCGTGCGCAATGCGGCAAGGGCCGCCTCCCGGCTTTCGATGCTGCTCTCGGAAGCGTCGACCACCTGGGTCTTCCCGTCTTTCAGATCCAGGCACAGGTCCTTGTACCGCCCCTGGACGTCATACACGACCAGGCAGCCCGCGGCGGCAAGACGGGGCCGCAGGACCTCCTCACGAATGAAATCGGCAATAGTCAAAACGCACCCCTCAGAAATCCAAATGCTTGCCGCAGTGGCCGATGACGATCTTTTTCTCACCTGCCAACCACTCAAAATGCACCCGCAAAGTCTCGGCCAAACTGTCCTTCACGCCGTGCTTCAGGTGCTTTTCCATGAGAATGTCGCGCCCGCGGTAGCTGAACGTGCGGCGACGCTTGCCATCGTTGCTCAGGACACTGGCTTCCTTAGCTGCATAAGCGTTCTGCCCAAACACCGCCTTAGCCTGTTGATCGCTTTTGCCGTCGGCAAGGTGCTGCCAATACTCCGTCGCCAGCTTATGCAGAAGCTCGTAAGCCTTGGCCCCTAGTCGAAAGCCACCACGATCCGACTCCTTGGCGGAAGCCCTAGCTGCGTCCAGGAATATGATTCGATCTGCATAAAGAGTCGCGATCAGCTCCATAACCTGCTGCAGACTGGGGTTACCCTTGAGAAGGGCAGCGACAAGCTCGCGTAATGGCGCCAATGCCTCGGCAGCCTCATCCCGCGCATCGTCGCTGGACTGCATGCCGCTCAATGCATGCTTGAGATTGGCGATATCGGCCTGAAGGGTTCTGGCTTCCTGGTCCTTTACCTCGCACTCGGACCTAATGCGCACAATCTCGCTATCCTTGGCTTGCAGTTCCTGGTCGGCCGCCTCAAGTAAAGCGACATACTCCGCGACCTCCTCCGAATGACCGCCTGCTTTTGTGCGTTCAATCGTCCGTGACAATTGGGCGCGAAGCACGGCCTGGCCAACCTTCTCAGGCGAGGTGTGCCGCCATGAATACGGTAGATTGGTGCGATGGGTAATCGCGGCCAACACTTCAGACTCAATCGAGTTGCCGCCCTCCAAGATGTCCGCAATCTCATCGGGGCGTAAAAGCACGGTTTCGCAGAAGCGACCACGCTCCCCGTTACGCACAGGAAATACAATGTTGATGGCACCGCCAAAGGCCATGTATCGCCGGCCTACGGACTCTTCAATGGCGAAGGTGTTTTCTGTTGCTGGTATCGCAACCACATCCGACAACCCTACCAGGATTGACCGCAAACGATCCGGCTCAACGGGATACTCGCCATCACGACTTGGGCTGATCACCACGATGGGATAATCCCGTCCATCACGTTCCACTTCATGCAGAAACGCCAGAGCACTCTCTTCAGTCAAGTGCTTGACCTTCAGGCCAGGCGTCTGCCCCAGGGGGTTACACGCTCTGATCAGTTGCTCAACCAGTTTGGGGCGAGTCACTTGAATCGTTGCGGTCACCCGCGCACTCACCTCTTCTGTTTTTAACAGCAAGGAGCACTCCACTGGGCCACCTAAGGCTTCCTGCCGCAATCCGATTTCAGTAATCCATCTTCTGCCCGATACCTTGTCGTCCCGAGGGCTAAGCTGTGCACAGAACAAGTAGGGATACAGTTTCTGCCCGTCTTCAGTCACGGTGGCGCGGGAGCTCAACGTACTGCTGTCCTTGAGCTTTAACTCGCGGATACCTTCGGCAAGCCTGGTGCCATCTACATAGGTTTTGGCGCGTCGCCCCACCCACTTGGCAGCCAGCTGAATGATCTGCTCTGGACCCTGCTCCGGCTCGAACAGAAAACTGTTGACATAGACCAGCATGAATTATCCCCCTTTCTTCTTTCTGCCTCGTGCCGTCTTCGGCTTGGCCGGCGGTTCGATGTACAAATCCTCAACTCCATGCGCGATGGCCAGCGACTTATCGGTCTTGCACTTCTCGCGTACCCGGTCGGGCCAGTAGTTCATGGCCAGGTGGGCCCAGTCGAATTCGCCTTTCTCCAGCTTGGACCAGGTGTCCTTGAGCACCTTCTGCCAGGGCTTGTGGCGGAACAGCGGCCACAGCGGCGCGGCGCAAATCTGCACGCCGTCGTCATGGTTGGGTTTGTACGTTGGCGCGAGCTTGAGCAGGGTGTCGCGCAGTTCGATCAGTTCCAGCTCGAAAGCCTGGAGTTCTTCGAACTGCTTTTCCTCCACGCGGCTGCGGCTGGCACCCTTGTTACGCAACTGGGCAGCGGCGTCGCTCACCTCTTTGAGCTTGGGTTCGACGAAATCGTTAATGGCGGTGTAAAGCGTCTGGCTGGTAAGGCTGGGGTAATAGACCCACAACGTATAACTGCCGGAGGTCGTGCTCAGCGGCCAGTAGATGGGGGCTTTGCGACGGCTCTTGGAGTAGCGCTGCAGATGGAAGGCGAAGAAGTCTCGTTGCAGCCAGCGACGCACGTCTTCCAGCACGGGAGCCTCGACGCGGGCGAGCACCTCTTCGACCAGAC
Source organism: Pseudoxanthomonas suwonensis (assembly GCF_010093235.1). GTDB lineage: Bacteria > Pseudomonadota > Gammaproteobacteria > Xanthomonadales > Xanthomonadaceae > Pseudoxanthomonas > Pseudoxanthomonas suwonensis. The sequence continues at coordinate 49,018 of NZ_PDWP01000024.1, forward strand.
GCGCCAGGTCGTGGGGGTGGCCGGCGTCGTCCACCAGGATTCCGGCGTGGGCGTGATACGGCGCGGCCCCGTCGGGCAGCATTCCGGGGCTTTTGGCGGGCAGCGGATCGAAAGGATCGGGCTCTGGAGGTGCCGCGCGCTCTCCCGTGGCTAGGCGCCAGTCGAAGCGTCCGAAGGCTACACCGAGTGCCCAACTTAACAGGCCGGCTGTCTGGTCGATGGGCGCAGCACTGTCTTCATCGTCGCCTTCGTCATCTGCGCTGTCCTCGGCATCGTTGGCCACACCTTGGGTGCCTTGCACGGAAGCACGGTCGGCCTCGTTGAAGCCATAGAGGTCAAAGGCGATGTCGTCGATCTCTGATTGGATGCGCGCCAGCTCTGCCTCGATGGTGGGCGGATGGTAGTTACCTAGACGGACGCGCAGCGCAGCCGGTAGCACAAAGGCGTGAGACGTTTCTTCGATGGTGTCCAGCGTACGCTTCAACGACCAGGCGCGCCGCGCCAGTGTGGCGAGCTTGCTTTGCTGCGCGGCGCTGAGGTCGGGGACAGGAGTTTGCTGAATCAAACCGACTTCAAACGATTGCGCCAGCTCCACACGCGCCAACTGCACCGAGACCAGCAGGCCAAAGGCTTGGCTGTTGAGGAGCGTGCAAAGCGTCAGCAAGGCATCTGGCGCGTCGTCGGCGACAAAGGCGGCGGGGCCTTTGTCGGCAAAGATGCAGCCACGGGGCATGACGCGAAAACTGAGACCGTTGGTGCGGCGCGGCCAAGTGAGGCCGGGGCGAAAGTAGCAATGCGGATTGTGAAGCTCCGCCTTCCAATGAGGGCTCCACCCACGGCTAGCTCTGTAGTCACTCACAAACGTTTTTGGTTCTATTCCGTCATTTCGCCACCGAATTACTAGGTGGATATCAGCATAGAACGGAGAGTAGCGCCCACCTTTGGCGAAGGCGGGGTATTCCTCACTATTTCCTGTTATCTCCCAGTTCAAACGAAGAAATCTGCCATCATCTTTAGTGGATGCCCCAATTGCGGCAATCCGCTCCTCATTTTGTAGCGCAGGTGAGCTTTCAAATGCCTTCCTTACTGCCTCACTCACCCAGTACGCAAACGGTTTCCCCGGCACCGAATCAAAGGCTTGCGACGGCACTTCAAACACCCGCGCATCACTGACGCCGGTGCGCTGTTGACCGCATACCTCCAGTAAAGCAGCGGCCTTGTCATCCTCACTGAGTAATCGCAAAAATAGACTCATGGCTGCTTCTCCAGTACATAAGCGGCGGCTTCCACCATGGCATCGTCCATCACCCCATGCCCCAGATCGGCCATGACTTCGGGCCGGGCAATCCCCAATACCACTTGCTCGCGCCACTTCTGAAAGCTGGAGAGGAAGAAGCACGTCCGCGAGGTGATAGCGCCAATACGACCGCCAGCGCGCAGCAGTTCCAAGCCGCGCTCCACCATAATGGCCAGCAAATCGTTCTTGCTGCGCGGATAGGCTTTGGCGAGTTGATTCTTGGTGTTGGCAGCCAACGCGCCAAAGGGCGGATTCATCACCACGACATCAAAGACTTCGCGGCACAGATCGATCAGGCGCAGGCCCTGCAAGGCATCCTGCGCAAACAGGCGCCCCTGATACGTCGACTTTGCCGCTTGAGCGAACTCAGTAAGTGCCATGCGCAGCCTTGCCTCTGCTTGCTGCCAGTTCTCCTGCTCCTGTTGGGCAAACAGGCCAGTGCCCTTGCCCACATAAACCTGGCGAATCAAGTTCGGTAGCTCGCGTTCAACCTGGAGCAGCACTCCGAGCTCCGGCAGGCCCTTGAGCAGTTGCAGGGTCTTCTCGAACAACTCGGCATCGCGCTGATCGAGGTTGGCGGCAAACTGCTGGCGCAGCTCACGCTCTGCCGGCGGCGCAATGGCGGCGATCACATGGCCCCGCCCAATCAGGGGTCGGTCTTTGGCCTTCACACCGGCATCGTGCCAAGCACGCTGCGCTCGCAGCCACAGTGCCAGGGATGCGATCTGCGCAGCGCGCGGGTCGATGTCCACGCCATAGATGTTGTGTTCGATGATCAGGCGCGGCACGTCGCGCAGGAATGCCGATTCGTCCTCATAGGTCTGGCTCAGCGGCTTGAATGCAGCCTGGGGCTGGGTCGAGACATCCAGCGAACCGGGCCCGTGCTGCTGCTCCCAAGCCCAGGCCTCGCGATAGATTTCAGCGAACAGATCGAAGGCATATAGGCCGAAGTGCATGGAGCCGCAGGCCGGGTCCAGTAGCTTCAGGGTGCGCGGGTCACGCAGCTTGGTGGCGGCTTGTGGCGTTTCGTCCGGCTTCACCAGCAAGTACTGGCAGTGCTCCCGAAGGCCGGTGACCCCGCCGGTGGCGTTGAACCAAAGGCGCCCCAGGGTGTTGTCCACCAGGAACTCGACCACGTAGCGCGGCGTGAAGAACTGGTTACGCACCGCCAACTCGCGGCTGTTGCGCGGCGCCTGCGAGGCATCACGCATCGCCTTGCGCTCTTCCTTGGAGTTGAAGTACTGGTAAATCCAGCCGATGGTTTCGTCCTCGCTCCACAGCGGGGCGATGTCGGCATCGTTGATCAGATTCAGCACTTGCAGCAGCGCCGCCTCGCGCGGGAACAGGCGGCCCTGGGGCGAGTAGCGGTCGAACAGCCCCGGCAGGTCTTGGGCGAGCTCATCAAACACGCTGAACAGGTACACGCGGTAGGCATCGCCGGTTTCTCCCAAGCCGGTACCAGCCAGCCGCGCATAGAGCTGAAAGCCCTTGGCCTGGAAACCATTGCCTACCGACTCCACCAGCAGACCACGCGCCTCTGCCATGCGCAGGGCCGCAAGGCGATTGAGCACGGTGAAGGCCTGCTCACGCACGATGCGATCCAGCCCCTGCGTGGCGTTCATGTCGCCGCTGGCGGTGTAGTGCGCTAGGGTGTCGCGCAGAATGCGGGCGGTTTCGCGCTGGGCGTCGTTGATATGCCGCAGGCTGGTCAGATCGGCCACGCTGCCCGAGTTCGGGTCCATGCCGTAGTCGTTCTGCAGCTGGCGGGTGAATTCCTCTTCCAGCACGCGCCGCGCATCGTTGACGAAGCGCTGGAGACGGTTTCTTGTTGTTTGGTCGAATGCCATCAATCGATTCCTATTGTTCTGTGCCTGCTTGCAGTGAACCGGGCGCTTGCCAATCCTGGCCAAAGTGAGCGCGCAGGCTCTCGATGGCCGCCGGCATTGCTCCCTCGCAGGTCATGCCCAGGTACGTGGCTGCGCGGGTGGTGCCAACGTAGAGGTATTTGTCAAACAGCTCGGGATGCAAGGCGGCGAGCCGGTCAATGGCCACGAAGAACACCGCCTCGAATTCCAGCCCCTTGATGTGCTGGACATCGAAGACCCGGACGTTGCTCTCCTGTCCTACGGCCTGGCCCTCACGGCAGGCGATGACTTGAATGTTGTGCTCGGCCAGGACGGTGTTGAGCGCATCGGCAACCGGGGCGACTTCAGCCTCCGAATTCACGAAGATGGCCGTGGACGGCAGTTGGCCGACAAAGCGGTAGATCTCACGGATGCGGTCGGCAAGCCAGGCCACTACATCTTCACCGGCGGCGTATTCCAGCAAGGCCGGTGCAACGCCATTGCTGTCGACGTGTGCGGGGAGACTGACGTGCTGCTCCGTCCCGCCGACAGCGCGGATCATCGCGCGGGCAAGCTCGTTGAGCTGCTTGCTCTGGCGGTAGGAGACCGTGATCTCCTTGATGTCGAAGTCGGGAAACACCCACTTCAAGTCGTCGGTGGAACGCGCGCCCCAGGTGGTCAACCGCTGGTTGAAGTCGCCGCAGGCGAAAAAAGAGCGCAAACGCGGGTGGGCCAATGCGGCCATGCAGGCCAGCTGAATGGGCGAGAAATCGGTCGCTTCGTCGACCAGGATCTGGTTGCGGAAATGCCCGAGGAAAGGTTGAAGCGAGGACCAGGCCGGGCTGTCGATGTCGCGCAGGACATTCGGCTTGCTGATCAGATCGCCCGCAGCGCGCAGAATGGCCAGTAGCACCAGGTCCAGTTCGAGCGGATGGATGTCGCGGGCCTCGAAGCCATCCTTGACGTACCAGGTGCCATCCTCCTGGCGTTGCCGCCGGAAAGCCCGGTAGCGTTTTGGGATGCCGTCGACATAGCGCTTGACCGGATTCGTAAAGCGGCGCGCACTGGTTTGCACCAGCAGACTGGCGCCCACCTCTGCACGGTCGGCTTCGGTCAGGGTGCGGTCCCCCAGCCATTCGACGATTTTGCCGGTTCGAGAGGTCTTGCTGAGCGAGCGTTTTGCGGCGACCGATCGCGCCTGGACGCGAACGGCTTGCATATAGGCATTGAGCGCTGCGGCCCGGCCGGTCCGCGGTGTTGCGGTTTCCTCTTCCTCATCGGTATCGAGGTCGTCGGCTTCGTCGGTGTCGGTGACCTGGGTCTGCTGTAATCCATCGAGGAAACGCGCCAGCTCATCCAGGAACCCCCTGTTCCGGTTGAGCTGGAGATTCAATGCGCCTTTGATTTTCGCATCAGAGGCCTCCTTCAACTTGCTGACGAGGGCCTGCACCTTGGGGAGCTCTGCAGCAAGCGCCGCAAAGGTAGAGGCCAATGCGCCATCGCTGGCGCGCTCCAGGATGCTCGCCAACCGACTTCCGAGATCCCGGACCTCAGACGACGCAGCCTGGCTGAGTAGGACTGCGGCATCCCGCGACTCCTGGACATAGACGTTGCGCTGCCAGGCATCGAAGTCGCTGTACCACTGCGTGGGCCGTGCCAAGGCCTCCACATTGAGGCTCTGAACTCCATCCTTCAGCACGAAGGTACCCCCGCCGGTGGCTGTTCTCAGTACGCCAAAGGCATTCCTTGCAAGCTCCCTGCGGTAGTCGTGCCAGGTACGAATACGCAGATCAGAGGCCGGTACGCCTTCGCGGGCGAAGGCCTCCTTCAAGTATTGCTTCAACAGCTCCGTGGGTGTGAACATCAACCAGCTGTCGGAGTGCGCAACGCCCTGGGTTGCGCCGAGGCTGCCAACTAGGCGCTTCTCGCCCTCTTCAAGAAAGGCGGTGTCGAGCTTTTGCCCCAAGCGACGGATCAGCGTCGTGGTCTTGCCCGTACCAGGTGGCCCAAGGATCAACAGTCGCTTGTCGAGCGGCAGGCGAAAGATTTCATCCTGGTATTGATCGAGCACGGGCTGATCCCTGAGCCCCATCTTGGTGATGACGCTGCGGCGCACCCCCTCGATGATGTTGGCCTTGACCGTCTCTTCGGCCAGGACCTGCCCCAAGATGTCTTCAGTGACCTCTTCGCCGGTGACCTCGGTGAGCAAGGCCCTGAGCGACTCGATCGTGATGGGGCCGAAGGCCTCGGCCTCCACGATCGTGTCCCGCGAATCCCACCCCTCGGGCAGCGCCGCAGGACGCAGTTGGGTGCGTTCAAGCACGTGGAGTTCGCGGCCGTCGGGTCGCCTGAACTCTTCGCCAACCGGCAGGGACGCCAGGCGTCCGATCGGCGCCCGGTAACTGATCACGCCGAGGTTGGCCATCCCCTGGTCGCCGCGGCAAAAATAGTAGGTCTCGCGCTCGCCTTCCTCGTCCTCGACCACGACGCGCGCAATTGCCGGCTCCCTTGAAAGCAGCTCGTAGCTTGCGCGGTTCTGGCTGTCGATTTCCCTGAGCCTTTGTATCGCTGAGCCCGAGGTCAGCGTATTGACACCGGCGAGCACATCCGTCGTCAAACTGGCCGTCTCGCCGAGTTTTGCCTTGGCGGCCGAGGCAGTGCGCTCCAACTGGGCAAGGACGTCTTCAGCAACGTCCTCGACGTGTTGCTTGGAATCCGCAGTCAGCGCCATCGTCACTCTCCCCCCGTTCCTGGTTGGCCGCCGACCACAAACGACACCTCAATCTCGGCATAAAGGCCAATCTGAGCTTTGATCTCGTGCAGTTGCTGTATGAGCGCTTCGATATCGGCGGCGGAAGTCATCCTCACCGGCACCGTGATGGACCTGGCGAGCTTGTTTGGACCTTTCTCACCGGTCTTGGCGCGCTCATCCTCCAGGCGCTTGCGCATGCGTTCCTGGCCCTGGCGCTGGATGGATCGCTTGAGATCTTCGAGGGTGCTGTTGATGTCGTAGTCGCGCGCCAGCAGTTTCTTGAGACCGGCCAGATCCTGATCGGCCTCCAGAGCCAAGTCATCGAGACGACTGACCGCATTGCCGCGTTCCTCTTGGGTCAACTCGTCCCATTCCGCGATGCGCTGGAGGTCTTCGGCACCTTCTTTGATCCGTGCCTTCTGCTGATCGACCAGGGTAATCACCGCCTCCCGCACTCGACTCTGCAGGTGTGTCAGCAGCGAGTTGAAATCGGCTACGTGCTTGTAGAACTCCTCCTGCGCCAGGCGCTCCGCAAGCAGCCCGAGCTCTTCAGCCACTTCCCGGCGAAGATCGCCCGGCACGCCCGTGTCTGGCAGGGCCTCGATTTCCCGGCGATGGTTCTGCAAGTCGCGGATGGTTGCCTGGAGGCCGTTGTCGAAGGCGCGGCGAATCTCCTGTGCCCACTTGAGGTCGTCGTAGAGGGCAGAGCTTTCCGCCCCCAGGCGCTGCGGGGCGTCGGACGCATCGGTGAAGAGTACGTCGGCGATGTCTTGGGTGAGCCGGCGCATACGTTCGCCGCCGTGGATGCCCAAGCCGTCCAGCTTCTCGGCCAGGGGACCGTACTCGTGCTGGAAGCGCGGGAAGTGCTTCACGGCCGCCTTGCTGATCTCCTGCTCGAGCGGGATGATCATTTCCCCTGCGAGCTCGGTGAGCCGTTCCGCGGCTCGACCCAACGTATCAATGGACGGGCGTTCGTCGCGTAGGGAGACGCCGATCTGCTTGAATGCGTTGTTGGTCTTGAGCGCGTCGATCGCTTGCTGCCCTGCCGCCGTCACCTCGCGGCCCGAGACCTTGAGCTTGATCTCGCCAGCCATCAGCATGGCGGCGAGAATGTAGCGCGTGGTATCGGCCGACCAGCCGAAGGGCGCATCGGAAAAGTGGTCGAGGAGCCGTTTGCCCTCTACGGTACCGCTGCGTTCGATGTAGTCCCGGATGCTGATCATCGCCTTGTGATCGGTCTTGAACTGGGCGCGACCGGCAACGGTTTGCACGAACCCCAGCGGGTCGAGGCTGCTTCCAATAGCGGCAGGATTGGACGTCTTCAGGAACTTTTCGGCCGTGTCGGTTGCAGCACGCACCGGAGCTTCGGCATAGCGATCGAATACTTGCTCGGCAACGTCGACAAGCAGTTTCTTGGCCGCCTCGAGCAGGTCTGCATCCAGTGCCGTGACGGCCGTGACCTGGCCGCGGAACACGAACGACCCGGCTTGCAGGGTCTGTTTGATCTTGCTCTGAAGCTGGGTGCTGAGTTTCGCGGCACGATCCAACTGACCCGAACAGTAGTCCTTGATCTCCTGGTCGGGTTCGTTGCGATGAAGCTCCGCAATGCGCTGGCAGCGATAGATTTCCCCGGCCAGGTCGTCCAGCTCTGGATTCGTCCTCGCCAAGAGCCCGACCAGGTTCCGGCCAGATCGACTGCGGGAGTCGTCCAGCATTCGGTTCTTGGCGGCCTCGTAGTCGGAGGCCGGCACGAACTCGGCCACGGTCTGGATCGTGTTCTGCTCGCCAGCAAGGCTCGTAAGAAAGCTGCCCGCCTGGATCTTCAAGCCGCTGGCAACTGCCATGGTCCCGTGCAGACTGACCCGTGGGAGAGGATTGAATGCCTCGCGCAAGGCGTCGTTGAAGATGCGCTTTACGTCGACAGAGCGCAGTGGAATGCCACCGCGCTCCTGCTCGATGTCCCGCAGCTTTTCGCTCAGGAAGACCAGATTCCCATCCTTCTCCCCAAGCGGAACAAGTACATCGCCCAACATCTCGTCCACCGCCTTGCGGACGGCATCTGCCTGTGATGCCGCCGTGATCGACGGGTGCATGAGGTTTGCGACGTTCTGCACCGTGACCGGCAAGTTGCCCAGGATCTGCAAAACGGCGATGGTCTTGCCGATGTCTTGATGGAGCGGAGAGTCTGGATACCGAATCTGGACCTTGTCCACTGCCTGATGAATCGAGGGAAAGGCGCGACGGATGTCTTTTTCAAGCTCGTCGTATAGCGTGACGGTAGTGGCAAGCCAGCCGACCGGCTGGTCAGCCATGGCTTTCGAGCCACCTTCGCCACGCAGAACGTCCTGTATGACCTTGATTGCCGAGCGCAGCCCGATGCCACCGGTCGACTTGGCCAGTGCGCCCAGGAGGTGGAGCAGGATGTCAAAGTGCGCCGGCAGGAAGGGATACAGATTGATGAAGCTCTCCCGGCTGAAATCCGCGTCGTAGTACTTGGCGTCCTGCAGCTTGGTGTTGTGCCGCAGAGCCTGGCCATGCGCATCAAACAGCTTGCCAAGCTCAGCGTCGCCGGCAGGCGACTTGCCCAACAGACGGCGGTAGCAGATTTCCTTGATGTCGCTGGACTCGAGGTCAATCTGGATTGGGAAGCGATCCTTGAGCTTGAAGAGCTGCGGCGAGTTGATGCTGGCGCGCGGGTCGTCTTCGGTCAGGGTTTGCTGCGCGGTGGAAATGATCCAGACCTTGCCGTCGCCGAGCCGCTTGAGGTTCTTGGCGAGCCCATCCAGGTTGAGAATGAGGTTGTCGCGCGATGCCACGTACTGCCCGACCTCGTCGATGACGAAGATGATGTGCTGCTTGCCGCTCTTCTCGCGCACGATGTCGATCATTTCCTGTACGCGCTGGTCCTCGAACTGGAAGAAGCCCTCGGTACTGGAAGAAAACGACTTGGCCTCAGGGAAGAGCGCGGGGTACATCTCGTGGGCGATCTTGGGGATCAGACCGTCGATGGCGAGCGGGTTGTTCTGAACGCGCGCCCAGGTGGCTCCGGGCAGCGCTTTGGCGATCTTGTCGTGCAGCTCCGCGGTGCGCCCATCCTTTTCGACCATCCGCTCGAAAGCAGCCACCTTGAGGTTTCGTGAATATCCCGCCCACTGGAGCACTTTGAAGTACAAAACCGTGGAGACGTCTTCCATCGTTGCGCCCGCGAGCATTTCACTCGCGAGGTCCAACATGACGACCGCGGCCGGGAATCGCTGCGCCACCGTAGAAAGCAGCGCCTTTGTCTGGGGCTGATGCAGGCGATTCTGGAGGTGTTTCAGGAACGGCGTCCCGTCGATGACACTACGATCGTCGAACGCCAGACCGAGGTACTTGGTGAAGGAGCTCTTACCAGAGCCATAGAAGCCGGAGACCCAGACACCGACCTCGTTCTCGCCCCCGGATTCCATCGCCAACTGCATCTTGGAGAGCAGGTCGTAGAACTGCTTCTCGATGTGCTCGGTGACGACATACTCCGAGATTTCCGCCTTGAGTCGGTTCTCCTGCGAGACGCCGTAGGCGATGACCTTCTCGATGGTTCTGGAGATGTCTTTACTGGGATCGAAGAGAGAACGGATCGTCATTGTCTTGTCCTTGCAATCTCAAATCGGTTAGCCGCCTACGTGGACGGACCGATAGTTGCCGTCCTCCGGGTAGAAGCCCAGGAACTTCAGGCGAGTTGTCCCAGTGCGCACCCCTGGGTACAGAAACACGGTCGGCACATGAAACTTGCCCTGGAGCTGGCTTTCGATGGCGCCGATGCGGAGGAAGGGGTGTAGCGCCTCCAGATCGGTGACGAGCAGCAGGGCGTTTCGCTTTCCTTCAAGTGGCTCAAGGGTCGCCTCCAGCCGCTTGAGGAGCGCGTTGTCGGCCATCAGAATGTCGGCAAGTGCCTTGTTGGTCCGGGACCAGTCCAGAGGTGCGGATTTGTCCTCCATGACGCAGAGCGACCAGAAGGGGTCGTCTTTCAGCAGCTGCCAGATTTGCTCGGCGATTGAGAATGTATGTACCTCCCAACCTTCCTGATGAAGCTTGGCAATCCAGGCCGGCGTTTGACGCTTGACCTCGAGAATCAACTTCGGATCGAACACGAGGTAGTAGATCGGCTCGAAGCTCGCATGGCCGAGCTCGCGCCCATGCCGGATGCGCTCCCGCAGTTCATCAAAGTCAGCTTTGAGCGAGGACATCGCAGAGCGCCTCCATGTGAGGGTGTTTCCAACTAATACGCACGACATCGGATGCTGCTTGGACGATCAGCAGCCCCTGCAGTGATAGTCGCTTGATCTCCTCCAATACGTCGTCGCGCGCCAAACCAAACACCTGCCAGTCCTCATGCGACAACAGCGCGTTGTCTCCCACGCCCGCGAAATGCAGTTCGTAAGCGAGGTAGGCAGCGACACTCGGCGAAATCCGGAACGGGACAATGCGGCGGCTCTTTCGTATTCCGCGTTCGAGCAAACCGTAGTCGGCGCAGCAGCCTGTCAAGTAGCCGGAGACACGGCGAATGGTCGTTTCGGACCAGCGCCTCGCGGTCTTGCCGTCATCGATGCCGCGCTCTACGAATGCACGCGCATCTTCATTCGAAATTTCCGTGTATCCGCCTTCGTAGCGACTCCAGTACATCTGCCGAACAAAATCGCCAAGAATCGGGTTGGCTCGGCAGGTGAACAACAGCATGAGCTGGCTGATCTCACTGGCCGACAGGCGCTGCAGAAGCCTCTTCAGATGGTGAGCCGGTGCTCCTTCTCGCACGAGGTACCTAGGGGCAAAGCTCTCGACGATGATGTTCCGAAGGCGTCGCGCCGTGATGGTCGGGAATCGACCCGATTCCAGCGCCTTTTGGAATAGCTCGGTTGTGGACATTCCTGGCGTCCACAGGTCGAGCAGCGTTTTCGTCTCGTCTACAAGGCCGAGACCAGCTTGCAATTGGGTGGTGTAGGGTCTTGTCTCTGCCACGTTCACCCCATGAGATACGGATAAGCGCGGGTCTGGTTGGCGAAGGCAAAGAAATAGCCTGCGGCGATTGCGCTCGAAACTTCGTGCGTTCCAAACTGATCGATTCCACCAACAGAGGCCGGGCCCTCCATCGCGCTCTCCTTGCTATCAGCCATCTGGGAGAGCGCCGCAAGTGCTACGTCGTTGCCTTGCACCGCGCTTTGAAGAATCCGTATCCCCTCATCTGTGCCCATCAGCGCGTGCAGGTCTTGCTCCACCTCTTCAGGCAGCCTGAACAGATGGAAACTGCCTACGTTGACCTGCTCGTCGTGAAGCCGTCTCGCCGCCTCAACCACGCCGTGGTACTGAGCAAGTGGGGCTGTTTTCGGCACCACGAATTCGAGCGAGCGCAGGCTGTAGTCGCCAAAGAATGAGGTGTTCCACCAGGCGAACTGAGACCGCTCCCCCAGGAACCCAACAAGCAATCTCAACCTGAGTATCGTTGGGAGATATACTTCGCTCGTTTTATCAGTCATGGTCGGTTCGTACTCTTCTTGTTAATTGGTCGCTGCTCCGGCGCGGCCGCTCGGCGCTGCCTCTGGGATGCGGTATCCCGGAGCCAGGATGGCGTTCTTCACCCCATAAAGCGCCAAGTGATCCTTGAGCCACAACCGATATTCGTGCCCACGCAGGCTGTGATCGGGCGAGCAGTCCACGCTCCACTTGCGGAGGATGTAACCGGCTGTCGCCGCGCGCAGCTTCATGCGTAACGCGCCACCCTGCATGCCGTAGTCCATCTCGGTGATCTCCGGCCGCGGCTGGTCCGGATGGGGTACGAGCTCCAGCTCGACGATCCGGGTCCACTGGATGTCCTGATCAGGCCGTTCATGTCCTTCGACCCCCGCATCCTTGAGCACCTTCGGTCTCTTGATGCGCGTGATGACGAAGTCGCGAAAATCCTGGGTCTTGCGGTCGAAAGCACGGACGTGCCAGAGCAGACCGTTGTCGATCAGCGCGAAGGGGGCGATTTCCCGCTCCGTGCGGCCGCTGGAGATCGAGTGGTACTCAATTCTGAGCAGGCATTCCTGGTGAATGGCTCGCGTAACACAGGCCAGTATGTCGAGATCCGGATACGCGAGTCGTGATGGAATCTCGCTGGCTACCCATGGCTTGAGTCGCGTGGGTTCCCCATCCCCAAACCCCTGCGTCAGCCACGACAGCACACGCTCGGGCGGAAAATCGAAGACCGGCTTGAAATCCGGACCCAGGACATAGGACTTGCCCTTGGGGTCGTAGTCGATGTTCCCCGGAGCCAACTCCTTGTAAAGCGCTAAGTCCCTTGTGGCGGCGGCAGACTGGATACCGAACCGCGAAACCAGGTCCTGGCGGCGGATCTCCCCGATGAAGAGCACACGCAGCTCAACAAACGCGAGGCGATCGCGCTGCGGCTGGGTCAGATCGGCAAGCTGTTCGTTCGGCATCCTGGCTCCTTCGGGTTGGCGAAGGCTTGTGGGAATTATTGCGGGAAGTATATGGTCTACCCTAGAATGTGTCCATAGAATTGTGGTGTTAACTGTGTGCGTTGCATTTTGATTACCGTTGCCGTACCCAACGGAACCTGCTCCGGGCCGTTCGGCACGCCTGGAGGGTGGCTACACCTGCTTGAAGGCAGTGGACCGACCAGCCTTTCGTAGACATCCGGACGCCATAATTCATGGCAATGACCGAGGTGTTTATGGGCAACAGCAAGCAGTACACGGATGAGTTCCGGGCCGAGGCGGTGAAGCAGGTGATCGAGCGCGGCTTCACGGTGGTGGACGTCGCCGCCCGGATCGGGATCCCCAAGCACACCCTGTATGGCTGGGTGCAGGTGGCGAGGAAGATGGCGCCGGCATCGGGCGCTTCAGCAGCGCCGAGCGACTCGGCCGAGATCCGCCGGCTCAAGGCCGAGCTGCGGCGTGTGACCGAGGAGCGCGACATCCTAAAAAAAGCCGCCGCGTACTTTGCCAAGGGGTAAGGGCGAAGTACGCGTTCATGCGCGCGCACATCCGCGAGTTCCGCCTGGTCGCGATGTGCCGGGTGCTGGGCGTGCACCGCAGCGGCTCTACGCCTGGTTGCGCCAAGGCGCCAGTGCCCGCGAGCGGGACGATCAGCGCCTGCTGGGGCTGATCAGGCACCACTGGCTGGCCAGCGGCGCGGTGTATGGCTATCGCAAGATCACCTTGGACCTGCGGGAAGCCGGCGAGCATTGCAGCCGGCACCGCGTCCGGCGGCTGATGAAGGCCGAGGGCCTGCGGGCGCAGGTGGGCTATGGCGGCAAGCCGCGCCACCGCGGCGGCCCGGTCGGTGCCGTGGCGAACGTGCTCAACCGGGACTTCACGCCGCACGCCCCGAACAAGGTCTGGGTCACGGACATCACCTACATCCGCACCTACGAGGGCTGGCTGTTCCTGGCGGCGGTGATGGACTTGTACTCGCGCCAGATCGTCGGTTGGGCAACCGCATCCACGATGACCAGCGACCTGGTGCTGCAGGCGCTGATGGCGGCGGCATGGCGACGCAAGCCCGGCCCGGGCGTGCTCGTCCCGACGTCCCCCCGCTTTCAGTAGCGGGGCTCTTTAGAGTCCGGGTTTCATCGTAGCGGCTTTGGCCGCCAACTGTTCGGCATAAGCGGCCGGCGTCAGACCGCCCAAGGTCTTCTTCGGTCGTTCCT
>NZ_PDWP01000025.1 GCF_010093235.1 Pseudoxanthomonas suwonensis
CCAGCTTCGGCTTCACGCAGGAAGCCGATGATCTGCTCTTCGGAAAAGCGCTTCTTCACGTCCAATCTCCGTCTGGTTGGGGATTGGACTCCAAATCGACCTGCTACTCAAAGATGGGGGGACGTCGCCGCCAGCGCGGTCACCGCAGCGGATGGTGCGCTCCACCCGCTGGGTGACGCACCCATCGGGAATGTCGGTCGCATGGACGCCTTCTTACCAATCACCAATCCCGAATCCCCGCAGGCTACTTGACCTGCTGCTTGCCCAGCTTGCGGGCGAGGGTGCGGCGGTGCATGCCGAGGCGGCGAGCGGTTTCGGAGACGTTGAAGCCGGTTTCGGCCAGGACCTCGTGGATCCGCTCCCATTCCAGGGTCTTGATCGAGGTCGGGCGCTCGCCAAGGCCGACTTCGGCATTGCCCTGGGCCTTGCCGAAGGCGGCCTCGATGTCGTCGGTGTTCGAAGGCTTGGCCAGGTAGTGGCAGGCGCCCAGCTTGATGGCTTCGACCGCGGTGGCGATGCTGGCATAGCCGGTCAGCACCACGATCAGCATCTCCGGGTCGTGCGCATGCAGGGCCTGCACGCAGGCCAGCCCGGAGCTGCCGCCTGCCAGCTTCAGGTCGACCACGGCGTACCCCGGTTCGAAGACCTGCAGCACCGCGTCGAGCTCGGCCTGGCCGGGAACATGCCGCACTTCGTAGCCACGCCGTTCGAAGGAACGGACCAGGGTGCGGGCAAAAGCCTCGTCGTCCTCGACGACCAGCAGCCTGCGCGGCTGCCCAACAGGTTCACTCATCGTCATCGGCATCCGGATCAGGGGGCGCGGGCTGGGGCGGAACCAGGGCCGACAGGGGCAGTTCCAGCACCACCTTGGCGCCTCCGGTCGCGCGGTTGGAGGCGTTCAGGCGGCCGCCCAGGCTGCGCGCCACGTTGAGCGAAAGGAACAATCCGAGGCCGCCACCCGGACGGCCCTTGGTCGAATTGTACGGTTTGCCGAAATTGGCCAGTGTCTCGTCGCTGAACCCGGGGCCTTCATCGCTGACTGCAAGCACGAGCATCTGGCCATCGGCGCCCTCGAGCCTGACCTCCATGCCCACCCATTCGGGCGAGGCCTCGAGCGCGTTGTCGAGGATGTTGCCGATCATCTGCTTGAGGCCGGAGTCGGAAATGATCGGCAGGTCAACGTCGAGGTGGCGGCGGTAGTCCAGCGTGCGAACCGGGCGAGTGGCGCTCCATTCGCTGACCAGGCCGTCGAGGAAGGTCGCCAGGGTGGTCTGCGCGGGCGCTTCGCCGCGGGCGTCGCCGGCCGACAGCAGGATGCCGGTGACGATCGACTTGCAGCGACCCAGCTGGGCCTGCATCTCGTCCAGGTCCTGCTGCAGTTCGGGATGCTCGGTGAACGGCGCCATCCGCCGCCAGTCGCCCAGCAGGACCGAGAGCGTGGCGAGGGGCGTGCCCAGTTCATGGGCGGCACCGGAAGCCAGCAGTCCCATGCGCACGATGTGCTCCTCCTCGGCCGCCTGCTGGCGCAGCGCGGCGAGGCGCGCGTCGCGGTCGCGCAGGATGCGGGCGATGCGCCCGATGAACAGGGCCGCCAAGGTGGCGGTGAGCAGGAAGCACGCCAGCAGGCCCTGGACATAGGGATCGGCGATCCCGCGCGCCGGGTCGGCGTGGATCGTGACCGGGCTGGGGAACATCACCATGCCGAGCACGCCCACGCAGGTCGCGCCCACGACCACCCAGCTGGCCCAGGCGGGCAGGAGCACCGCACCCAGGGCGACCTGCAGCAGGTAGAGGAAGACGAATGGATTGGTGATGCCGCCGCTGAGGTAGAGCTGGGCGCTCAGCGCGCCCACGTCGACCAGCAGCCCGGCCAGCAGGGCCACGTCGCCGACTTCGTGGCGCGGCCGCCAGAACACCAGGCTGGCGAGATTGAAGGCGGCCAGGCAGCCGGCGATGCCGAGCATGGTGACCAGCGGCAGCTCGATGCCCAGCGCGAAGTGGACGAAGCCGATCGTGAGCATCTGGCCCACGATGGCGTACCAGCGCAGCTCGATGAGCTGCTGCATGTTGCGCAGGCCGGCGCCGTGGCCGCCGTCGCTGGGTACCGACTCGAACAGGTCGGGATTAGCGGGTGTCGACGTCCCGGGACTGCGGGGATCCATCCGGAAGCTCCGTGTTGCGCTGGCGCCAGTGGCGGCGGATGCGCCGTTCCTCCAGCGCGAAGCGCCAGGCGCCGAAGGCCACCAGCAGGGCCAGCGCGAACCAGGTCAGCGCGTACCCCAGGTGGTTGTCGCGGAACCGTACCACCGTCAGGCCGCCACGCGGCCACGGGGTGCCGGCCTGGACCGCGGAAGCGGCATCGGCATCGATGAAGTAGGGCAGGGCGTCCGTGAGGCCGCGGTGCGTGGCGATGGCTTGCACGTCGCGCGAGTACCAGCGTTCCTGCTCGGGCGCGTTGCGCCGCAGGAAGCCGCCATCCGGCTCGCTCAGGCGCAGCAGGCCGGTGACCTCGACCGTGGCATCCGGATCCGGTGCCGGCGGCTCCCAGCCTTCGGGCACGAAGCCGAGGTTGACCAGGACCACGCTGCCGTCTGCCCGGTGCAGCGGCCGCAGCAGCCAATAACCGGCGCCGGCCTCGCTCAGCGCCTGGGTGCGCGTATCCAGGCCAGGCAGCCAGCGGCCACGCACGCTCACGCGACGGTATTCGTGGTCGACGGGTGCCGAAGCCTGCCAGGCGGCGGCATCCGGTGCGGAAACAGGGGCGGCATGGACCCGCGCTTCCACGCGGGCGATCAGGTCGTGCTTCCAGCCCAGGCGCTGGACCTGCCAGAGGCCGAGCGACAGGAAAAGCAGGAACCCGGAAACGAAAGCCACCGCCAGGAGGACGGTGGCGATCGGGCCGTGTGGCCGCCGCGCGGCGGCCTCAGGCAGGCTGTTCATGGCGGTGGACTCTGGAACCGTTGTCCATGTGGCCAGCGTAACAGCCGCGGCACGAAGCCAGCGTCAGGGCATGACCCGCGCGTCGTGGGTGGAGATGTGCGGCATCATGTTGGCGTTCATGTGGTGCATCACCCACAGCGAGCCGGCCAGCACGATGACCACCAGGACCACGGTGAACATCAACGCGAGCATGTTCCAGCCGCCTTCCGACCGCGCGTTCATGTGCAGGAAGTAGACCATCTGCACCACGATCTGGACCACGGCGAAGCCGAGGATCACCAGGGCGGTGGTGCCCGGGTCCTGGATCACGTTGCCCATCACCAGCCAGAACGGGATGGCGGTGAGGATCACCGACAGCACGAAGCCGATGACGTAGTCGCGCATGCTGCCATGCGCGCCTTCCTCGTGGGCGTGGTGCTCGCCGCCGTGCTCGTCGTGGGAATGGCCGTGGGCCATGGCATGGGTGTCGTGGGGCTGGCTCATGGCAGCACTCCCATCAGGTAGACGAAGGTGAAGACGCCGATCCAGACGACGTCCAGGAAATGCCAGAACAGCGACAGGCACATCAGGCGGCGGCGGTTGGCCTCGTGCAGGCCGAAGCGCCGCACCTGCACCATCAGCACCACCAGCCACACGATGCCGAAGGCCACGTGCAGGCCGTGGGTGCCGACCAGGGCGAAGAACGAGGACAGGAACGCGCTGCGCTGCGGGCCGGCGCCTGCATGGACCAGGTGCGCGAACTCGTACAGCTCCAGGCCCAGGAAGGCCAGGCCGAACAGGCCGGTCACCGCCAGCCAGCCGAGCACGCCGGCGGTGCTGCGACGCTGCATGGACAGCATCGCGAAGCCGTAGGTGATCGACGACAGCAGCAGCATGGCGGTGTTCACCGCCACCAGCGGCAGGTCGAACAGGTCAGCGCCGGTGGGGCCGGCGGCGTAGCTGCGCCCGAGCACGCCGTAGACCGCGAACAGGCAGGCGAAGATGAGCAGGTCGCTCATCAGGTACAGCCAGAACCCCAGCAGGGTGCCGTTCTGCGGGTGGTGGTGGCCGCCGGTGTCGTAGAACCGGGTCGGATCGCCGGCTAGCGGCGAGGAGGCGAGGGCAGCGTCAGACATTGGCGTTCTTCAGCAGTTCGGTACGGGCGGCTTCCGTCGCGGCCACGGTTTCGGCCGGGATGTGGTAGTCGCGCTTGTAATTGAAGGTGTGCACGATCGAGGCGATCACGGTCGCGGCGAAGGCGGTGCCAGCCAGCCACCAGATGTGCCAGATCAGGCCGAAGGCGCAGGCCGTGCTCAGGCCGGCGATGACCACGCCCGCGGCGGTGTTTTTGGGCATGTGGATCGGCAGGAAGCCGGACAGGGGGCGCTGGGCGCCGCGCTGCTTCATGTCCCACCACGCGTCGTTGTCATGCACCACCGGGGTGAAGGCGAAGTTGTACTCCGGCGGCGGCGAGGAGGTGGACCACTCCAGGCTGCGGCCGTCCCACGGGTCGCCGGTCACGTCGCGCAGCTGCTCGCGCTTGCGGAAGCTGACGAAGATGCAGATCAGGAAGGCGGCGATGCCGATGGCGACCAGCACCGCGCCGAAGGCGGCGACCTGGAACCAGATCTGCAGCGACGGATCGGTGAAGTGGCTCATGCGGCGGGTGACGCCCATCAGGCCCAGCACGTAGAGCGGGGTGAAGGCGAACCAGTAGCCGGCCAGCCAGAACCAGAACGAGACCTTGCCCCAGAACGGATCGAGCTTGAAGCCGAAGGCCTTGGGGAACCAGAAGGTCATGCCGGCGAACAGGCCGAAGACGACGCCGCCGATGATCACGTTGTGGAAGTGGGCAATCAGGAACAGGCTGTTGTGCAGCACGAAGTCGGCCGGCGGGACGGCCAGGAGCACGCCGGTCATGCCGCCCACCACGAAGGTGACCATGAAGCCCACCGTCCACAGCATCGGCACCTCGAAACGGATGCGGCCGCGATACATGGTGAACAGCCAGTTGAAGATCTTCGCGCCGGTGGGGATCGAGATGATCATCGTGGTGATGCCGAAGAACGAGTTGACGCTCGCGCCCGACCCCATGGTGAAGAAGTGGTGCAGCCACACCAGGTACGACAGGATGGTGATGCACACGGTCGCGTAGACCATCGAGCTGTAGCCGAACAGGCGCTTGCCCGAGTAGGTCGACACGATCTCCGAGAAGATGCCGAACACCGGCAGGATCAGGATGTAGACCTCCGGGTGGCCCCAGATCCAGATCAGGTTCACGTACATCATCGGGTTGCCGCCGAGGTCGTTCGTGAAGAAGTTGGTCCCCACGTAACGGTCCAGCGACAGCAGCGCCAGGACGGCGGTCAGCACCGGGAAGCTGACCACGATCAGCACGTTGGTGCACAGCGCGGTCCAGGTGAACACCGGCATCTTCATCAGGGTCATGCCCGGCGCGCGCATCTTGACGATGGTCACGATCAGGTTGACGCCCGACAGCAACGTGCCGACGCCTGCGATCTGCAATGCCCAGATGTAGTAGTCCATGCCCACGTCGGGGCTGTACTCGATGCCCGACAGCGGCGGGTAGGCCAGCCAGCCGGGCTTGGCGAACTCGCCCACGAACAGCGACAGCATGACCAGCACCGCGCCGGCGGTGGTCATCCAGAAGCTGAAGTTGTTGAGGAACGGGAAGGCGACGTCGCGGGTGCCGATCTGCAGCGGCACCAGGTAGTTCATCAGGCCCGTGACCAGGGGCATGGCCACGAAGAAGATCATGATCACGCCGTGGGCGGTGAACACCTGGTCGTAGTGGTGCGGCGGCAGGTAGCCCAGGTTGTCACCGAAGGCGATCGCCTGCTGGGCGCGCATCATCAGCGCGTCGGCGAAGCCGCGCAGCAGCATCACCAGGCCCAGCACCATGTACATGATGCCGATCTTCTTGTGGTCGATGCTGGTGAACCAGTCGCGCCACAGGGTGCCCCACAGCTTGTACTTGGTGATGACGGCCAGCAGGGCCAGGCCGGCCACGCAGGTGCCGATGAAGGCCGACAGGATCACCGGGTCGTGCAGCGGGAAAGATTCCCAGCCCAGGTAGCCGGTCAACGGGTTGTATGGAGCCGAGGTGGAATGCGGGGAGGACATGTTTCGGGACTTCCGTCGTCAGGCCGCCGCGCCACGTTGCGGGCGCGGCGACGGACCGCTTCAGGGAGCGGAGCGGGAGAGGGTGGTGACCAGGCCGGGCGCCGGGGCATCGCCGGAGGCGCACATGGCCGACTGCACGTAGCGCCCGCCACGCAGGTCGCCGCGGCTGCGCGCCTCCAGGCCTTCCATGCGGGTGCGGCCCGGGCCGTTGCCGGCATCGATGGCCATCATCTCGTGCATGCACATCCGGCGCGGGTCGACGCAACGGTTGAGCACGGCCTCGTACAGGGCCGGGTCGACCGAGGCGAAGTGGTGCACCGGCTCGCGGACGCTGGGCTTTTCGAGCTCGAGGTAGCCTTCGCGGCCCAGTTCCTGGCCGCTTTCGCGGACCTTGCCGACCCACTGCTCGAATCCGGCCTCGTCCAGGGCGTGGAAGCGGAAGCGCATGCCGGAGAAGCCGGCGCCGCTGTAGTTGGACGAGAAGCCCTCGTACTCGCCCTGGGTACCGATGACCGCGTTCAGCTCGGTCTGCATGCCCGGCATTGTGTAGATCATGCCGGCCAGCGCCGGGACGTAGAACGCGTTCATCACCGTGGAGGAGGTGAGCTTGAAGTGGATCGGGCGATCCACCGGCGCCGCCAGCTCGTTCACGGTGGCGATGCCCTGCTCGGGGTAGATGAACAGCCACTTCCAGTCCAGCGAGACCACCTCGACCACCAGCGGCTCCACGCCCTCCGGCACCGGCTTGCCCTCGGCGATGCGCTCGAGCGGCCGGTACGGGTCCAGGGTGTGGGTGCTGATCCAGGTGATCGAGCCCAGGGCGATGATGATCAGCAGCGGGGCCGACCAGACCACCAGCTCCAGCTGCAGGGAGTGGTCCCAGTCCGGCTTGTAGGTCGCCTTCCGGTTCGAGGCCCGGTACCGCCAGGCGAAGAACAGGGTGAGGGCGATCACCGGGACGATGATGATCAGCATCAGGATCGTCGCGATGATGATCAGGTTGCCCTGCTGGCGGGCGACGTCGCCCGGGGCGTTCAGCAGGATGGTATTGCAGCCGCCCAGCAACACGGCCAGGCTGGCAGCCGCCATGAGGCGGCACAGGGTCTTGGGAAGGGACATCGTGCTAGGTTTCGCGCTTGGCGGGGATGCGCTGCACCGCGCACTTTAACTCCGGCGGCCTGGGGCGGCGATTGGACGTTTTGTCCTATCGCCGGGGCAACGGTTTGGTGTCACCCTGCCCGGGCCGGGTTGTATACCCGGCCGTGGCCGTGCAACCTTGGCCGCAGCGACACCTTTCCCGCCGCTTGCTCAGTTGCCGATGACCTCGATTCCCGTGTCCAGCCATACCGTCTCCGTCCACGGCCAGGATGCCGCCCAGCACGAGGTCGCGCCCGGCGAGATCGCCGTCGGCGTGGTCATCGGCCGGGCCTCGGAGTACTTCGACTTCTTCGTCTACGGCATCGCCTCGGCCCTGGTCTTCCCGAAGGTGTTCTTCCCCTTCGCCGAGCCGCTGCAGGCGACCCTCTACTCCTTCGCGGTCTTCGCCCTGGCCTTCATCTCCCGGCCGCTGGGCACGGCGCTGTTCATGCGCATCCAGGCCCGCTGGAGCCGGGGCACCAAAATGACCGCGGCCCTGTTCCTGCTGGGTACGGCCACGGCCGGCATCGCCTTCCTGCCCGGGTACGCGCGGCTGGGGGCGACGGCAATCGTGCTGCTGGCCCTGCTGCGCCTGGCCCAGGGCGTGGCCCTGGGCGGATCCTGGGACGGCCTGCCGTCGCTGCTGGCGCTCAATGCGCCCAAGCACCGCCGCGGCTGGTACGCCATGCTCGGCCAGCTCGGCGCGCCGGTGGGCTTCATCGTCGCCGCGGCCCTGTTCGCCTTCCTGCTGTCCAGCCTGCCGGCCGAGGATTTCTATGCCTGGGGCTGGCGTTACCCGTTCTTCGCGGCCTTCGCCATCAACGTGGTGGCGCTGTTCGCCCGCCTGCGCCTGGTCGTGACCCACGAGTACGAGCAGCAGATGGGCCAGCGCGAGCTGGAGCCGGTGCCGCTGCGCGAGCTGTTCCACGAGAAGGGCCGGCACGTGGTGATCGGCGCCTTCGCGCCGCTGGCCAGCTATGCCCTGTTCCACATCGTCACCATCTTCCCGGTGTCGTGGATCCTGCTGTTCTCCGAGCAGCCGATCACCGACGTGCTGCTGGTGCAGGTGGTGGGCGGCTTCCTCGCCATCGGCGGCGTGCTGGCCTCCGGCCTGATCGCCGACCGGTTCGGCCGGGTCCCGACGCTGGGCGCCCTGGCCCTGGCGATCGCCATGTTCAGCGGCTTCGCCCCGACCCTGCTGGGCGGGGGAGAGGTGGCCCAGTCCGTGTTCCTGCTGCTGGGCTTCGTCCTGCTGGGCCTGTCCTACGGCCAGTCCTCCGGCGCGGTGACCCGCAATTTCGGTTCGCGCTACCGCTACACCGGAGCGGCGCTGACCTCGGACTTCGCCTGGCTGATCGGCGCGGCCTTCGCCCCGCTGGTGGCGCTGGGCCTGTGCGCGAACTTCGGCCTGGCCTACATGGGCGCCTACCTGCTGTCCGGCGCGCTGTCCACGCTGCTGGCCCTGCTGGTCCATCGCTGGCTCAAGCAGCGCGAGGGTGCGGCCGCCTGATCCGGTGGCCGTGGTCCCGCCGGCGTTGCGGCGGGGCGCCGGCTAGAATGGCGCCTCCGCCCGTCGTGATCCGTTTGCCGTGACCGCTCCTGACACCGATTCCGAAGTCCAGCTCCGCCGGATCCGCTGGCGCTGCCGGCGTGGCATGCGCGAGCTGGACCAGCTGTTCGAGCGCTGGCTGGCGAACCGGTGGGAGCAGGCTTCCGACGCCGAGCGGGCGGTATTCCTACGGATGCTCGATTGCGAAGACGATAGGCTCTGGCGCTGGTTCATGGGTTACGAGGCCTGTCCGGATGCCGAGCTCGCCGAACTCATCGCCCGCATCCGCGCCCTTCCGGCTTGAGTGGCGGCCATCGCGCTGGCCGGTGCTGGCGCTGCTGGTCCTTGCGCCGTTCTCGGCGGCCTGCGTCCTGCTGTCGGGCATTCCGCCGCTCCCGGCGCGGCTGCTGGCCGGAGCCGCCTTGGCGTGGGGGCTGTGGCAGGCGCGCTCCCAGGCGCGGCGCCAGCCGCACGCCCTGGTCGTGGACGCGGATGGCGTCGCGATCCTCGACGGATGCGCCGTGCAGCGGTGGAAGGTCCACTGGCGCGGACCGCTCGCGTTCGCGCAGTTGGTGGACGTCGCCGGCCGCAGGCACACCCTGGCCTGGTGGCCGGATACGCTGCCGGCGGCGGCGCGGCGTGAACTGCGACTGGCCGCGCGACGCGGCCACGCTTCGCTGCACACACCGCCGATGGCACCATAGCGGCCCCAAGCCGGGTCCCCGGCGCACTCCCAAGGCCCCATGTTCAGACCGGTATCCGTCGCCATCGGCCTGCGTTACCTGCGCGCGAAGCGCCGCAACGCCTTCATTTCCTTCATTTCCCTGGCTTCGATCATCGGCATCGCCCTGGGCGTCATGGTCCTGATCACGACCATGGCGGTGATGAGCGGCTTCCAGAAGGAGATCCGCGACCGCCTCCTGCAGTTCGCCGCGCACGCTACGGTGTCCGCCAGCGGCGAGCCGATGCGCGAGTGGCAGGAGGCGCTGGACGTGGCCGCCCGCGATCCGCGCGTGGCCGCCGCCGCCCCTTACATCGAGACCGAGGCCCTGCTGTCGGGGCCGCGGCGGCAACCGGCCATGGTCCGGGGCGTGGTCCCCGCACTGGAGGAGCAGGTCTCGGAAGTGGGCCGGAAGATCAAGAACGGCAGTGCCAGTTCGCTGGAACCCGGGTCGTTCAACATCCTGCTGGGCCGGGAACTGGCGCTGTGGCTGGGCGTGGACGTCGGGGACCAGGTGCTGGTGATGCTGCCGGAGTTCCAGGGCTCGCCGATGGGCGCGATGCCGCGCTACAAGCGCTTCACCGTCAGCGGCGTGTTCGAGGCCGGCTACAACGACATCGATCGCGGCCTGGCGATGGTGCACATGGACGACCTGCAGCGGGTGCTGCGCGTGGACGGGGCGACCGGCGTGCGCCTGAAGCTGCACGACCTCAACCGTTCCTACGAGGTCGCGCGCGACCTGGCCGTCCAGCTCCCGGGCTTCTACCGCGTCAGCGACTGGACCCAGGAGAACGCCAACCTCTACCAGTCGCTGAAGATGGAAAAGACAGTGATGGGCATCCTGCTGTCGCTGATCATCCTGATGGGCGCCTTCACCCTGGTGAACTCGCAGGTGATGCTGGTCACCGACAAGCAGGCCGACATCGCCATCCTGCGCACCCTGGGCCTGACCCCGGGCGGCGTCATGCAGGTGTTCATGGTGCAGGGCACGCTGATCGGCATCGTCGGCACCGTGCTCGGCTTCATCGGCGGCGTGGTCCTGACCTGGAACCTGGAGCGCATCCTCGACGCGATCGAGGCCATCTTCGACATCACCCTGCTGCCGGAGGACGTCTACTACATCACCGGCCTGCCCACCGACATGCAGACCGGCGACGTGGCCACGACCCTGGTGGTGGCGCTGGTGATGAGCTTCCTGGCCACGCTCTATCCCGCCTGGCGCGCGGCCCGTACCCAGCCGGCGGAGGCGCTGCGCTATGAGTGAGCCGACCATGCATACCGAGGAGGCGCTGCGCGCCGAGGGCCTGGGCAAGACCTACGCCGAGGGCAAGCTGCGCACCCATGTGTTCGACGGCCTGGACCTGCGCGTGGCGGCGGGCGAGACGGTCGCGATCGTCGGTGCCTCGGGCGCCGGCAAGAGCACCCTGCTGCACCTGCTTGGCGGGTTGGATACGCCCACCGCCGGCGAGGTCTACGTGGCCGGACAGAAGATGTCCGCGCTTTCCGATGCCGCGCGTGGCCGCCTGCGCAACCGTGCGCTGGGCTTCGTCTACCAGTTCCACCACCTGCTGCCGGAGTTCACCGCGCTGGAGAACGTGATGATGCCGGTGCTGCTGGCCGGCGGCGAACCGGCCGACGCGCGTGCGCGGGCGGTGGCGCTGCTGGAGGCGGTGGGGCTGGCCAAGCGCCTGGACCACAAGCCCGGCGAGCTGTCCGGCGGCGAGCGCCAGCGCGCCGCGGTGGCGCGGGCGCTGGTCAACCGCCCCGCCTGCGTGCTGGGCGACGAACCGACCGGCAACCTCGACGAGAAGACCGCGGCGACCGTGTTCGATCTGATGCTCGGGCTCAACCGTGCCCAGCGCACCAGCCTGGTCCTGGTGACCCACGACCGGCGCCTGGCTTCACGCCTGGACCGGGTACTGGAGCTGCACGAAGGCCGCCTGCGCGAGCTGCCGGCCGCCTGATCCCGGCGCCGTCGCGCGGCGCGCCGATCAATCCTGCGCGGGGCCGGCGTGCCGGTCCACGTGCCCCAGGTCGCGTCCTGGCGCGATGCGGTCGCGCACCCGCTGCTTGAGCTCGGCGATGTCGGGGAAACCGCCGTCCGCGGCACGCGACCAGATGCGCTCGCCGTCGGCATGGACCTCGAACACGCCGCCCGTGCCAGGCACCAGCGACAGCCGGGCCAGCTCGTTCTGGAAGGTGGAAAGCAGCTCCTGCGCCATCCAGGCGGCCCTCAGCAGCCAGCGGCAGCGCGTGCAGTAGTGGATCTCGACGTGGTGTTCCAAGGCGGTCCTCCGGTGCGACCGGCAGTATCGCGCGCGTAAGCCGCGGGTGCAGCCGGCGTCACGTCGCTGCCGTCCGGAAAAATTCCTACAGGCGACGACACGCGTCCTGATGGAACCGCCGCACCGCCTGGCTAGGCTGGTTGCCAGTGGGAGGCGCAGGGACGCGGATGGAGGCGATGGCGCGGAATGCCGGCCCCGGGCTGGCGGAGGCCGTGGCGGTGGCTGTCGGCGAAGGCCCCGGGCAGGGAGCCGGGCAGGGCACCCGCGCCCCCGGCCTGGCCTGCGCCGCGGCGGTGCTGGCGGGGGTGACCGCCTGCCTCTTCCTGCCCGTGCTGCCCTCCGCGCCGCTGCTCTGGCTGGCCGCGCTTGCCGGCTTCGGAGGCTGGGCGTGGCCATGGCGGGGACGCATCCTGGGGGCGCTGGCCCTGGGGTTCGGCTGGGCGGGGTTGCACGCGGCATGGGGCCTGGCCGCGCAGCTGCCGGCCGCGCTGGAAGACAGCGACGTGCGGGTGGAGGGGCAGGTGGTGGGCCTGCCGGCGCATGAGGCAAGGCGCACCCGCTTCCTGTTCCGGGTGGACGACCAGGCCCGGCCGGAACTGCGTGGGCGGCTGCTGCAGCTGTCCTGGTATGACGATTTCGAGGCGAAGGAACCCGGGCCGCGCCTGCGGTTGCAGGCCGGGGCGCGCTGGAACATGTATGTCCACCTGCGCGCACCGCGTGGACTGTCCAACCCGGGCGGCTTCGACGCCGGCCGGCACGCGCTGGCCCAGGGCATCGCCGCCACGGGCTACCTGCGCGCCCCGCAGCTGGCCCGCGAGGTGGCGCCCGCCGACGGCATCGACGCCTGGCGCGGCGCGATGGCCGCGCGCATCGACGCAGCGGTCGCGTCGCCCGCCGCGCGTTTCGTGCGGGCGCTGGCACTGGGGGATACCCGTGGACTCGGGGATCCGGACTGGGCGGCCCTGCGCGCCGTGGGCCTGACCCACCTGATCGCGATCTCGGGCTTCCACGTGGGCCTGGTCGCCGGATTCGGCGCATGGCTGGCGATGGGGGCCTGGTGGCTGCTGCCCGGCCTGGCCCGGCGCCTGCCACGGTCGCAGGCGGCGGCGCTGGCGGCAGTGGCGGCGGCCCTGGGCTACGCCGCGGTCGCCGGCTTTGCCCTGCCGACGGTGCGCACCGTGCTGATGATCGCGGTGGTGGCGCTGGCGCGGCTGGTCCGGCGTCCGCTCGGGCGGTGGGAAGGCCTGGCGCTGGCGCTGCTGGCGATCCTGCTGGTGGCGCCCCTTTCGGTCCTGCAGGCGGGCTTCTGGCTCAGCTTCGCCGGCGTGGCCTGGCTGGTCTGGTGCCTGCCGCCCGAAGGCGGCCGCAACTGGCTGCGCGAGTTCCTGCAGGCCCAGGGCGTGGCCACGCTGGGGCTGCTGCCGCTGGGTGCCGTGCTGTTCCAGCAGGCCTCGCTTGCCGGGCCACTGGCCAACCTGCTGGCGATCCCGTGGTGGAGCCTGGTCGTGGTGCCCTTGTGCCTGCTGGGCACGCTGCTGGAAGCGCTTTGGCAAGGGGGCGGTGGCTGGGCCTGGCGGCTGGCCGCAGCCTGCTTCGACCCGAGCTGGCGCCTGTTCGAGGCGATGGCTGGCAGCCGGTTCGCCCTGTGGTGGCTGCCGGAGGCGCGCGCCTGGGCCGTACTGCCGGCGCTGGCCGGGGCGTTCTGGCTGCTGCTGCCGCGTGGCGCGCCCGGCAAGCCACTGGCCGTGCTGCTGTGGCTGCCGCTGCTGTGGCCGGACCGCGAGTTGCCGCGGCCCGGCGGGCTGGAGCTGCATGTATTCGACGTGGGGCAGGGGCTGGCAGTGCTGGTACGCACCGCCAACCATGCCCTGCTGTACGACGCCGGGCCCGCCGTCCGCGACGGCTACGACGCCGGTGAGCGCGCGGTGCTTCCGGCGTTGCGCGCGCTGGGCGTGGACCGGTTGCACCGGGTGGTGGTCAGCCACGGGGACAATGACCACGCCGGCGGCTGGCCGGCGGTGCGCGAAGCCGTTGCCGTGGACCTGGCGCTGGCGCCCGAGGGTTCTGCGGTGGAGGTGGAGGAACCCTGCCTGCGCGGCGTTGGCTGGCGCTGGGACGGCGTGGATTTCCGCTTCCTGCATCCGCCCCGGCATTTCCCCTACCTGCGCAACGAGGCCAGCTGCGTGCTGCGGGTCGAGTCGCCCCACGGCGCGGGGCTGCTGCCGGGCGACATCGGCGAGGTGATCGAACGGCGCCTGCTGCGGCAGCCCGCCGACCTGCGCGCGGAAGTGGTGGTGCTGCCGCACCACGGAAGCGCCACGAGCTCCGGCCCGGGGTTCGTGGCCCCCCCCGGCGCCCGCCTGGCCCTGGTGGCGGCCGGCCATGGCAACCGCTTCGGCCATCCGCATGCGGGCGTGGTCCGGCGCTGGCGCCACCACGGCGCCGAGGTGCTGGCCACGCCGCGTTCCGGCGCCATCCGGGTCTGGCTGGATGCCGACGGGCTGGCCGTGCGCGAGCGCCGGGCCTGGCGGCGGAGGCTCTGGGACAGGCCCGTCCCCCCGCCCGGTGGACCAGGGGAGTAGGGGGATGCCCGCCCCATGGACCCCGCCGGTGGTCCGGGGGAGCGGCGCCGGCATGCGCCTCCGTCTGGTGGGCTGGCGTCATGCAGGCGTTTGCCGTCATCCTTACGCCCCTGTGCAAGTCGGCCGCGGGCCGGAGGTGATTCAGGTGTGGGAACTGGTCAAGGCTGGCGGCTGGCCGATGTTGCCGTTGATCCTGTTGGGGCTCGTGGCACTGGCGATCATCATCGAGCGGCTGTGGAGCCTGCGCCGGGTGGAGGTGATGCCGCCCCGCCTGGGCGAGGAGGTCCGTAACTGGGCTTCCCGCGGCGAGCTGGACCCGGCCCACATCGAATCGCTGCGGCGCAACTCGCCGCTGGGTGCGCTGCTGGCCGCCGCGCTGGACGTGCGCAACCGGCCGCGCGAGCTGATCCGGGAGCGCCTGGAGGACACCGGCCGCCACCTGGTGCACCGCATGGAGCGATTCCTGAACGCGTTGGGCACGATCGCCTCAGCCGGGCCGCTGCTGGGCCTGCTGGGCACCGTGGTCGGCATGATCCAGATGTTCCTGGGCATCCTCGACCACGGACTGGGCGACGTGAACCAGCTGGCCGGCGGCATCGGCAAGGCGCTGGTGTGCACCGCCACGGGCATGATCGTGGCCGTGCCGTCGCTGATGTTCCATCGCTTCTTCCGCAGCCGCATCGCCGGCTACGTGATCGAGATGGAAGAGCAGGCGACCGCCCTGCTGGACGCGCTGGAGCGCACCCCCGGCGCGGCGGCCGCACGCCCGGCCCGCCCGGCGCAGCGGCCGGCGACGGCCCCGGTGCGCGGCTGAGGGCCGGCCATGCGTATCCGGGACCAGCGCGCCCATGACGAGCCGGCCATCGACCTGGTGCCGCTGATCGACGTCATCCTGGTGCTGATCATCTTCTTCGTGATCACCACCACCTTCGACGTGCGCTCGACCCTGCAGTTGCAGCTGCCGGTGGCCAGCGCGCAGCAGCCGGCGCCGCCGAAGACCCTCAACATCCTGGTCAACGCCGACGGCCGCTACTTCGTCGGCGAGCAGGAGGTCCTGCGTACCGACGTGGAGGCGGTGAAGCAGGCCATCGCCGCGGCCGCCGGCGACGACCGCGAGCTGCCGGTGATGCTGCGCGCCGACGCCCGCACCCCGTACCAGGCGGTGGTCACCGCCCAGGACGCGCTGGCCCAGCTGGGCTTCCGCCGCATCGCCATCGCCACCGCACCGGAGCCGCAGTCTTGAGTCGTACCCCCCGGCAACCGGTCTGGCCGATCTACCGCCGCCTGCTCGGCTACACCGCGCGCTACCGCGTGTTCCTCGGCGCCGCGCTGCTGGGCATGCTGGTGGAGGCGGGGGCCGGCGCGACCTTCATCTGGCTGATGGAGCCGCTGACCAACCGCGGCTTCGTCCAGCCCGAGCCGCAGATGGCCGTGCTGCTGCCGCTGGCCATCATCGGCCTGTTCGTGCTGCGCAGCCTGGCCACCTTCGTCACGGACTACGGCATGGCCCGCACCGGGCGCAGCGTGGTCCGCGACCTGCGCGAGGAAGTGTTGTCCAAGTACCTGCGCCTGCCGTCGAGCCAGTTCGACACCGAGGCCACGCCGGTCATGGTCAGCCGGCTGAACTTCGATACCGAGCAGGTCACCCAGGCCAGTTCCGAGGCGCTGAAGACCCTCATCACCGACAGCCTGACCATCGTCTACCTGCTGGGGCTGATGCTCTACATGAGCGTCAAGGTCACCCTGGCGATGCTGCTGATCACGCCGCTGATCGGCCTGATCGTGTGGTACGTGGGCAAGCGCTACCGCCGCATCAGCGGCGGCATCCAGGACGGGATGGGGCGGATGGCGGCCAGCGCCGAGCAGTCGCTGTCGGCCCAGCAGGACGTGAAGATCCACGGCGCCCAGGAGCTGGAGATCTCGCGCTACTCCGGCCTGGCCAACCGCATCCTCGGCCTGAACATGAAGGTCGAGAGCACCCGCGCCGCGGCCTCGGGCCTGGTCCAGCTGCTGGCCGCGCTGGCGCTGTCGCTGATCGTGGCCGTGGCCACCCGCGAGGCGCTGGCGGGGCGGCTCAATGCCGGCCAGTTCATCAGCCTGATGACGGCGATGATGGGCATCATTCCGTCGCTGCGCCGGGTGACCAGCGTGCAGACGGCGGTTTCGCGCGGCGTGGCGGCCGCCGAGCGGCTGTTCTCCATCCTCGACGCCGAGGAGGAGGTCGACGACGGCACCCGCCCGCTGCAGCGCGCACGTGGCGAGCTGGCGTTCGAGCACGTCAGCCTGCGCTACCGCGACCAGCCCGGCTTCGCCCTGGACGATGTCAGTTTCGTCGCCACGCCCGGCACGGTGACCGCGATCGTGGGCCGCTCCGGCTCGGGCAAGACCAGCCTGGTGCGGCTGGTGCCGCGCTTCTACGAGCCCAGTGCCGGGCGCATCCTCCTGGACGGAGTGCCGCTCGACGAGTACCGCATGAGCGACCTGCGCCGGCAGATCGCCCTGGTCGGGCAGAAGGTCATGCTGTTCGACGACACCGTGGCGGCCAACATCGCCTACGGCTCGGATGCGGACCATGCCGCGATCCGCGCCGCGGCCGAGGCGGCCAACGCCTGGGAGTTCATCGAACGGCTGCCGCAAGGCCTGGACACGCCCATCGGCGAGAACGGCGCGCTGCTGTCCGGCGGCCAGCGCCAGCGCCTGGCGATCGCCCGCGCGATCCTGCGCGACGCCCCGATCCTGATCCTGGACGAGGCCACCGCGGCGCTGGACAACGAGTCCGAGCGCCTGGTGCAGGATGCGCTGCAGCGGCTGATGCCCGAGCGCACGACCCTGGTGATCGCGCACCGCCTGTCGACCATCGAGCATGCCGACCAGGTGCTGGTGCTGGACCAGGGCCGTATCGTCGAGCGCGGCACCCATGCCGAACTGCTCGCCGCCGGCGGCCTCTACGCCCACCTCCACAGCGCGCAGTTCCGCGAGCGCCAGGCGTGATGGACGGAAGGCTGGACACGACGCGGCCGGCGCCCGTTGCGCCCGCCCGCCGCATGCACCGGGAGGGCGGGCGGTGAGCCGCGGCGCCCCGAAGACGCCTTCCTGGTGGTTCGACGGCGGCCCGGTTCCGCGGCCGGCGCGGCTGCTGGCGCCGGTCTACGCGGGTGCGATCGCCCTGCGCCAGCGCCTGTTCCGCTGGGGCCTGCTGCGGAAGGAAAGCGTGCCGGTCCCGGTGATCGTGGTCGGCAACCTCGCCGCCGGCGGCGCCGGCAAGACCCCGCTGACCCTGGCCCTGGTCGAACGCCTGCGCCAGGCGGGCTGGCGCCCGGGCGTTGCCAGTCGCGGCTACGGCCGCGCCGACACCGCGCCGCGCTGGGTGCTGCCCGAAACCCCGGTGGAGCAGGGCGGCGACGAACCGGTGCTGATCGCCCGCCGCGCCGCGGTGCCGGTGCGGGTCGACCGCAACCGCGTCGCCGCCGCCCGCGCCCTGGTCGAGGCCGGTTGCGACGTGGTCGTGTGCGACGACGGCCTGCAGCATTACCGACTGGAGCGCGACGTCGAGATCGAGGTGATCGACGGCGCCCGCCGCTACGGCAACGGCCGCATGCTGCCGGCCGGTCCGCTGCGCGAGCCGGCCGAACGCGGGCGGCGCTGCGATTTCCGGGTGGTCACCTTGGCCATGGCGGCGCCCCCGTGACCGCGCCTGGCACCGGGCGCGCGCAGGCGCGGGCCACGCCGGTCGGCGAGACCGGTTTCGGCGAATGGCCGATGTACCTGCGCACCCGCAACGTGCTGCCGCTCGCAGGCGGCCGCCCGCGCCCCCTGGCGGCCCTCTCCGGGTTGCGCGTGCATGCGGTGGCAGGGATCGGCAACCCGGAACGCTTCTTCGACACGCTGCGCGCGGCAGGGATCGGCGTGGTCCCCCACGCGTTCGCCGACCACCACGCCTACCAGCCGTCCGACCTGGAGTTCGGCAGCGACCTGCCGGTGCTGATGACCGAGAAGGACGCGGTCAAGTGCGCCGCCTTCGCCGACGACCGCTGCCACGCGGTGCCGGTCGATGCCGAGCTGCCGGCGGCGTTCTGGGTGGCCCTGCTGGACCGCCTCGGTCCGCCGCCCCACGGATCCTGAGCTTTCCCGCCTCCCGGGAGGCAGGATCCGGGCGCATCCGGCGCGGGCTTCCTACAATGGCCCATCCCTTCGGAGAGAGCGCATGTCGCAACTGGATTTCGTCGTCGCCGTCCCGGCCCGGTACGCCGCCAGCCGCCTGCCAGGCAAGCCGCTGCGCCTGCTGGGTGGCGAGCCGCTGGTGCTGCACGTGGCGCGGCGCGCGCTGGCAGCTGGCGCGCGCGAGGTCTGGCTGGCCACCGACGACGCGCGCGTGGCCGAGGCGGTGGCCGGGGAGGCGGGCGTGCGCGTGGCCATGACCTCGCCCGACCATGCCTCCGGTACCGACCGCCTGGCCGAGTGCGCCGCGATCGCCGGCTGGGACGACGACACCCTGGTGGTGAACCTGCAGGGCGACGAGCCGTTCGCCCCGGCCAGCGGCATCCGCGAGGTGGCCCGCACCCTGGCCGACAGCGGCGCCGCCATGGCGACCCTGGCCGCGGTGGTGCAAGAGGCGGGGGTCCTGTTCGACCCCAACACGGTCAAGCTGGTGCGGGCCGCCAATGGCGATGCCCTGTATTTCAGCCGCGCGCCGCTGCCGTGGCCGCGCGATGCCTTCGCCCGCGACCGCAGCGTCCTGCCCGAAGGCGGGCACTGGCTGCGCCACATCGGCATCTACGCCTACCGGGCCGGCTTCCTGCGCGCCTTCGCCGCCATGCCGCCGGGCGTGCTGGAGCGGATCGAATCGCTGGAGCAGCTGCGCGTGCTCGAGGCCGGGCACCGCATCGCCGTGGCCCTGACCCCCGAGCCGTTCCCGGCGGGGGTGGACACGGCGGAGGATCTGGAGCGCGCCGAGCTCCGCCTGCGGGAGTCGCGCGGATGAGCACCACCCGGATCCTGGTCGTGTGCCTGGGCAACATCTGCCGCTCGCCGATGGCCGAAGGCGCGCTGCGGGCACGCATCGCCGGCTCGCACCTGGCCGGGCGGGTGGAGGTGGATTCGGCCGGCACCGGTGGCTGGCACGCCGGCGAGCCGCCGGACCGCCGCGCCATCGCCTGGGCCCGCCGCCATGGCGTGGACATCGGCGGACTGCGGGCCCGCCAGGTCCGTGCCCGCGATTTCGAGGACTTCGACTGGCTGCTGTGCGCCGACGCGGACAACCTGCGCGACGTGCGCCGCCTGGCCCCTCCCGCCGCGCGCGAGCGGGTGGCGCTGCTGCTGGACTGGGCCGGCACCGTGCCCGGCGGAGAGGTGCCCGATCCCTATTACGGCGGCGATGACCACTTCGAGGAAGTCTGGGAAATGGTCGACGCGGCGGCACTGGCTGCGATCGAACGTCTTTCCAGCAGCGCCGGCTCCGGCATAATCGTCCCATGAACGCGGCGACCCTCCAGGAACTGCCTGCCGGCCTCGACTGGCTCAATGCCAACCCGGCGTCCCTCAACGCATTGCGCGGCCGCCCGGTCGTGCTGGCCTTCGTCAATGCCGCCTCGGCCTGGTGCGCCCAGCGCCTGCAGGAACTGGCGTACTGGCAGGCCCGCAACCCGGGCAAGCTGCACGTGCTGGTGCTGCAGGTGCCGCGCTTCGACAGCGAACGCCAGCCGCAGCGCTCGCTGAAGCTGCTGCGCCGCCACGGCAGCGCCTTCCCGGCGGTGCTGGACGCCGACTGGGCGGCCTGGCAGCGTTACGGCATCGAGTCCTGGCCGACCCTGCTGCTGGTCGACGCCCAGGGGCGCGAGCGCGAGCGCATCGTCGGCCTGGCGACCGACCTCGACCGCGCGCTGACGGCGCTGGCCGCGGATGCGCCGCCGCCGGGTCCCGAGGAGATCCGGCTGGTGGAGACGGTGCCCGAGCCGCGGCTGACGCTGCGTTTCCCGGCGGCCGTCGCCGCCAATGCCGAGCGCCTGTTCATCGCCGACAGCGGCAACCACCGCATCCTCGAGTGCACCCATTCCGGCCGCATCCTGCGCCAGTTCGGCCTGGGCACGGCCGATGCGATGGACGGCCCGCACGACCATGCCGCCTTCAACCGGCCGCAGGGCCTGGCCCTGGAGCGCGAGTACCGGTACGTGGCCGACACCGGCAACCACTCGCTGCGCCGGATCAACCTGCTCAACGGGACGGTCGACACGCTTTGCGGCAACGGCCGCGCCGGCGACCCGGTCGAAGGCCCGGTCGCCAGCACCCATACCTCGCTCAACCACCCGGTCGGCCTGGCGGTGGCCGCCAACCAGGTGCACCTGGCCTGCGCCGGCGACAACCGGCTGTGGAGCTACGACCTGGGCCGCGGCGAACTCACCCTGCGGGCCGGCACCGGCCGCCTGGAGATGCGCGACGGCAACGCACGGACAATGGCCTCGTTCGCCCAGCCCGCCGCCGTGGCGGCGGTGCAGCAGGTGCTGTACGTGTGCGACGCGCTGGGCTCGGCGATCCGCTCGCTGCAGCTGCGCAGCGACCTGGTCCAGACCCTGGTGGGGCACGGCATGTGGGACTTCGGCGATGCCGACGGCCCGCGTGCCAACGCCCGCCTGCAGCATCCTCAGGGCATCGCCCTGAGCGCGGATGCGCCGCTGCTGTGGATCGCCGACAGCGGCAACGGCAGCCTGCGTACCCTCCGTCTTGGCGGCGGCGAGCTGAGCACCGTCAGCCTGCCGCGGCGTCTCCATGGCCCCTCCGGCCTGGCCATCGGCGGCGGCGCGGTCTGGATCGCCGAGACCGACGCCCATGCCGTGCTGCGCTACGACATCGTCACCGGCGAACTGGGCGACGTGAACATCAGCGAATGAGCAGTACCGCGGTGCCGGAGTTCGATGGCAAGGCCTTCGTCTCCGGCCTGAGCCTGGCCCCGGGCGTGTACCGCATGTACGCGGCCGACGGCAGCCTCCTGTACGTCGGCAAGGCCGGCGCGCTGAAGCGGCGCGTGGCCAGCTATTTCAGCAACACGCCCAAGAGCCCGCGGATCCAGGCGATGGTCGCCCAGATCGCGCGCATGGAGGTCACGGTCACCCGCACCGAGGCCGAGGCGCTGCTGCTGGAAAACCAACTGATCAAGTCGCTGTCACCGCGCTACAACGTCTCGCTGCGCGACGACAAGAGCTATCCCTACGTGCTGCTGACCCGCGAGGAGTGGCCGCGGCTGGCCTTCCACCGCGGCCCGCGCGCGGTGCCGGGACGCTACTTCGGCCCGTATGCCAGCGCCGGCGCGGTGCGCGAGACCATGAACCTGATGCACAAGCTGTTCCGCCTGCGCAGCTGCGAGGACAGCGTGTTCCGCAACCGCAGCCGGCCCTGCCTGCAGTACCAGATCGGGCGCTGCAGCGCGCCGTGCGTGGACCTGGTCGCGGCCGCGGACTACGCCGAATCGGTGCGCCGCGCCTCGCTGTTCCTGGAGGGCCGCAGCGACGAACTGGGCAAGGAACTGTCGGCGGCGATGGAGAAGGCCAGCCAGGCGCTGGAGTTCGAGGAGGCCGCGCGCCTGCGCGACCTCATCACCCAGCTGCGCGGCATGCAGGCGCGCCAGTACGTGGACGGCCATGCCGCCAACCTGGACGTGATCGCCTGCGAGATGCAGGGCAGCCATGCCTGCGTGCTGCTGCTGGCGTTCCGCGATGGCCGCAACCTGGGGACCCGCGCGTTCTTCCCGCGCACCAATGGCGAGGACAGCGCCGAGGAAGTGCTGGCCGCGTTCGTGTCGCAGTACTACGCCGAGCAGCCGGCGCCGCCGGAGATCGTGCTGGACCGGGCGATCCCCGACGCCGACGTGATCGAGGCCGCGCTGGCCGAGGGTGCCACCCGCAAGGTGGTGCTGAAGTCCAGCGTGCGCGGCGAGCGCGCCGGCTACCTCGAACTGGCACGACGCAACGCCAGGGTCGCGCTGGCCAGCGAACTGGCCAGCCGCAACGCGCAGCACGCCCGCAGCGAGGCGCTGCGCGAGCTGCTGGGACTGGAGGAAGTGCCTTCCCGGGTGGAGTGTTTCGACATCAGCCACACGCTGGGCGAGGCCACCGTCGCCTCGTGCGTGGTGTTCGACCCGGCCGGCCCGGTGCGCAACCAGTACCGCCGCTACAACATTACCGGGATCGAGCCGGGCGACGACTACGCCGCCATGCGCCAGGCGATCGAGCGCCGCTTCCGCCGCGCGATGGAGGCCGAGGCCGGGGTCGCGCCGGCTGGCAGCAATGCGGTGCTCCCGGACGTGCTGCTGATCGACGGCGGGGCGGGGCAGCTGGCCCAGGCGCGCGCGGCGCTGGCCGACCTGGGCGTCGAGAACGTGCTGCTGGTCGGCGTCTCCAAGGGCGAGCAGCGCCGTGCCGGCGACGAGACCCTGGTGTTCCCCGACGGACGCGAAGTGCGGCCGGGCGCGGCCTCGCCGGCGCTGCAGTTCATCCAGCAGGTGCGCGACGAGGCGCACCGCTTCGCCATCACCGGCCATCGCGGCAAGCGCCAGAAGGCGCGCACCACCAGCCGGCTGGAGGACATCCCCGGCATCGGCCCGCGCCGCCGCGCCGCGCTGCTGAAGCATTTCGGCGGCCTGGGCGGGCTAAAGGCCGCCGGCGAGGAGGAGATCGCACGGGTGGAAGGCATCAATGCGGCCCTTGCCGCGCGCATCTACGCTAACCTGCACGGGCTGCCGGTGCCCGGCGACGATTCCCCGTAAGACTGATGACCCTGACTGTCCCCACCTGGCTGACCCTCGCCCGGATCGTGATGATCCCGGTGCTGGTGCTGGTGTTCTACCTCCCCTACGGGTGGACCAACTTCGTCTCCGCAGGCGTATTCATCCTCGCGGCGGTAACCGACTGGCTCGACGGCTGGGTGGCCCGCCGCTATGGCATGCACTCGGCCTTCGGGGCATTCCTGGACCCGGTGGCCGACAAGCTGATGGTCGCCGTGGCCCTGTTCCTGATCGTGCAGGGCCATCCCACGCCGTGGATGGCGTTCTGGGCGGCGGTGATCGTGGGCCGCGAGATCGCGGTCTCGGCCCTGCGCGAGTGGATGGCCGAGCTGGGCCAGCGGGCGATGGTGAAGGTGGCCATGATCGGCAAGGTCAAGACCACCGCGCAGATGATCGCGCTGTCCTGCCTGCTGTATTCGGTCAGCCCGAACCTGGCGCCCTCGGGCATCTGGATGGGCGAACTGGTCTTCCACATCGGCGACTGGCTGCTGGCCATTGCCGCGCTGCTGACCCTGTGGTCGGGTTTCCAGTACCTGCACGCGGCGTGGCCGGCGCTGCGCGAGGACGAGGCCGCTTCGGCCGCCCGTTCGAAGGCGAAGAAAATGCACGGGACCAGTTGACAGGTTTCGTGAAAACCCTAAAATGCGCGTCTCCCAAGCGGGAATAGCTCAGTTGGTAGAGCGCAACCTTGCCAAGGTTGAGGTCGCGAGTTCGAGTCTCGTTTCCCGCTCCAGATCGATGGTCGTGGCGAACCCCTGAAGGGGTTGGGCGACGACTCGACAAGGCCCCGGAGACGGGGTTTTGTTTTGAGGGTCTCTCCGGCGGCTTGCCGCTGGCGGTACCGGTCACCGGCCTGGTGGCAGAGTGGTTATGCAGCGGACTGCAAATCCGCGTACGCCGGTTCAATTCCGACCCAGGCCTCCATCGGTACCGGCGCAAGAAAAACTCATGCGGGAATAGCTCAGTTGGTAGAGCGCAACCTTGCCAAGGTTGAGGTCGCGAGTTCGAGTCTCGTTTCCCGCTCCAATCCGCCGGCCACCCACGGGTGGCAGGCAAGACGAAGCCCCGGTCCCCCGGGGCTTCGTCGTTTTCCTGCACCAGCCAGGGCCGCGCCTGCGCTGGGTGGCCTCAGCGGCCCGGCGCCGGCCCGGTGGAGTGGCGGATCTGCAGCTGGTACGGCACGCGCACCATGTGCGCCGGCCCGTGGCCGTCGATCGCGGTGATCAGCTGCTGGGCGGCGATCCGTCCCATCTCGCGGCTGGGCTGGCGCACCGTGGTCAGGCTGGGCCAGACCTGGCGCGAGATCGGGGTGTCGTCGAACCCGAACACCGAAAGCTGCCCGGGCACGGGCACGCCGCGCGCGGCCGCCTCGTAGAGCACGCCGCAGGCGGTGTCGTCGTTGGCGGCGAAGATCGCGGTCGGCGGGTCGTCCATGTCCAGCAACTGGCGCGCGCCGGCGATGCCGGGTTCGAACGAGAACTCGCCTTCCACCACCAGGTCCGGATCCGGCTCGATGCCGGCCTGGCGCAGGCCGTCGAGGTAGCCGGCCAGTCGCCACGCGCGGCCGCCGTGGCTGCGGTGGCCGGTGATGTGGGCGATGCGCCGGTGCCCGAGGGCGACCACGTGGGCCATCATGTCGGCCGCTGCGGCGCGCTCGTCCAGGATCGCGCCGATGCCGCCGTTGTCGCGCTTGGCGGAGATGGTCGCGTAGCGCACGTTGAGCTCGCGCAGCCGCTTGAGCAGGGCGGCGTCGTCGGTCAGCGGCGGGGTCAGGATCAGGCCGTCAGGGCGGTACTGGGTGATCAGCGTCTCGACCGAATCGACGTGGCCGCGCTGGCCGAAGTCCACCGGCCGGAGGGTGAGCCCGTAGTGGGACTGCTCGCAGGCCGCCAGCACGCCCTCGATCACTTCCATGATGTAGCTGGGCGAGGGGTTGTCGTACAGCAGCGACACCAGGTACGAGCGGCGGCCGGCGAGGCTGCGCGCGGAGGTGTTGGGGCGGTACTTCAGCTGGCGCGCGGCTTCCTCGACCCGGAGCCGGGTTTCCTCGCGGACGTTGGGCTCGCGGTTGAACACCCGCGAGACGGTCTTCATGGACACGCCCGCGGCGGCGGCAACATCCTCGATCCTGGCTCGCACTGGTCCTCCCCGAACCCCGCGACAGGCGGCGGGTCGCGACATTCTAGCGGAGCGCGCCCCGGCAACGGCCGCGCCGGTGGCACAATGCCCGCGCGGTGCGACCGGCAACCTCCGCCCGGGTGGTGAAACTGGTAGACACTGGAGACTTAAAATCTTCCGGCCGCAAGGCCATGCGGGTTCGAGTCCCGCCCCGGGCACCACATCCGGAACCGGACCGCCCGCCGGCCAGGCGCCGCGCGCGGGCCGCCGCCGGTCCGGCCCCGCAATCCCCACGCTGGAGCCACATGCAGGCGATCGAGAACGAGGTCCCGCTTCCCCCCGACGACGCCCCGGTCGCGGTCATCGGCCTTGGTTACGTGGGACTTCCGCTGGCAGCGGCGCTCGGCGCAAGGCGGCGGGTGGTCGGCTTCGATGTCGACGCGTCGCGCGTGGCCGAGCTGCGCAGGGGCCACGACCGTACCCGCGAGCTGTCGGCCGAGACCCTGGCCGCGGCCGCCGGCCTGGAGCTGTCTTCCGATCCGGCCGTGCTGGAAGGCTGTGCGGTCTACATCGTGGCCGTGCCCACGCCGATCGACCCCTCCCACGAGCCGGACCTGGGGCCGCTGCGCGAGGCGACGACGCTGGTGGCCGGCGTGCTGAAGCGGGGCGACCTGGTCATCTACGAATCCACGGTCTACCCGGGCACGACCGAGGAGATCTGCGTGCCGATCCTGGAGGCCGGTTCCGGGCTGCGCTTCAACGTGGACTTCAGCTGCGGCTACAGCCCCGAGCGGGTGAGCCCCGGCGACCACCTGCGGCGCCTGGCCGACATCCGCAAGATCACCTCCGGCTCGCATCCGGCCGCGGCGCGCGCGGTCGACGCGCTGTACCGCTCGATCATCACCGCCGGCACCTGGCCGGCGCCGTCGATCCGGGTGGCCGAGGCGGCCAAGGTGGTGGAGAACATCCAGCGCGACGTGAACATCGCCCTGGTCAACGAACTCGCCCTGGTGTTCGACCGGCTCGGCATCGATACCGGCGACGTGCTGGAAGCGGCGGAGACCAAGTGGAACTTCCTGCCGTTCCGGCCCGGCCTGGTCGGCGGCCACTGCATCGGCGTGGACCCGTACTACCTGCTGCACAAGTCGCGCAGCGCCGGCTTCCATCCCGAGCTGATCCACACCGCGCGCGAGGTCAACGAACGCGTGGTCGGGCACGTGGCGGCGAAGGTGCTGGCCCTGCTCGGCGAGCGCGGACGCACGCCGGCGCAGGCGCGCATCCTCGTCCTGGGCGTGACCTTCAAGGAGAACTGCCCGGACCTGCGCAACAGCCGCGCGCTGGACCTCGTTCGCGGGCTGGGCGCAGCCGGCGCCAGGGTCGATGCGGTCGACCCCTGGGCGGATCCGGCCGAATCCGCGGCACTGGGCGCACCGTTGCGTCCGGAGCCGGAGGAGGGCGCCTATGACGCCATCGTCCTGGCGGTGGCGCATGCCCAGTTCCGCGACTGGGACGCGGCGCGCGTGCGCGCGCTGGGACGTCCCGGCGCGGTGGTCTACGACGTCAAGTCGGTGTGGCCGCGCGAGGCCGTGGACGCGCGGCTGTAGGCGCCTCCGCCCCGGTCCGCGTCGCGGATGGCTAGACTCGTGGGCCTGGTCCCGCGAGGAGGCAAGATGCACCGCTATCTCGGCTACGTCGCCGCCTGGGTACTGCTGCTGGTTTCGATCCCGCTGGCCCTGCGCTGGCCTGGCTGGACGTGGGGCGCGGGCATCGGCCTTGCGCTGGTCGCCATCGGCACCTGGGACCTGCTGCAGACCCGCAGCACCCTGCGCCGCAACTACCCGCTGCTGGCCCACTTCCGCTACGGGCTGGAGTCGATCGGTCCGGAGATCCGCCAGTACTTCGTGGAGGCCGACACCGACCGGGCGCCGTTCTCGCGGCAGCAGCGGGCGCTGGTGTACCGGCGCGCCAAGAACGTGATGGACGTGCTGCCGTTCGGCACCCTGCAGGACGCGTACGCCGGGGACTACGAGTGGATCAACCACTCGCTGGCGCCCACGAAGATCGCCGACCACGATTTCCGCATCACCGTCGGGCCGGATACCGCGCAGCCGTACCGCGCCAGCGTGTTCAACATCTCGGCGATGAGCTTCGGCTCGCTTTCGGCCAACGCGATCAGAGCGCTCAACGAGGGCGCGAAGCGGGGCGGGTTCTACCACGACACCGGCGAGGGATCGATCTCGCCCTACCACCTGGAGAATGGAGGCGACCTGGTCTGGGAGCTGGGCTCGGGCTACTTCGGCTGCCGCGACGCCGAAGGCCGCTTCGATCCGCAACGCTTCGCCGCGCAGGCCGCACGGCCGCAGGTGAAGATGATCGAGGTGAAGCTGTCGCAGGGTGCCAAGCCCGGCCACGGCGGCGTGCTGCCCGCGGCCAAGGTCAGCGCCGAGATTGCCGCCACCCGCGGCGTGCCGATGGGCGCGGACTGCGTGTCCCCGGCCAGCCACACGGAATTCGACACGCCCATCGGCCTGCTGCAGTTCGTGGCACGGCTGCGCGAGCTGTCCGGCGGCAAGCCCGTGGGTTTCAAGCTGGCCATCGGCCACCCCTGGGAGTGGTTCGCCATCGCCAAGGCCATGCAGCAGAGCGGGCAGTTGCCGGATTTCATCGTGGTCGACGGTGCCGAGGGCGGCACGGGCGCGGCGCCGGTGGAGTTCATGGACCACATCGGCGTGCCCATGCACGAGGCGCTGATGCTGGTGCACAACACCCTGGTGGGGCTGGACCTGCGCGACCGCATCCGCCTGGCCGGGGCAGGGCGGATCACCAGCGCCTTCGACATCGCCCGCACCCTGGCCATGGGTGCGGACTGGTGCAACGCCGGGCGCGCCTTCATGTTCGCGCTGGGCTGCATCCAGTCGCTGAGCTGCCATACCGACCGCTGCCCGACCGGCATCGCCACCCAGGATCCGCGGCGCTGGCGCAACCTGGACCCGGAGGACAAGGCGACGCGGGTCTACCAGTTCCACCTCAACACCGTGCGCGCGTTGCGCGACCTGCTGTGCGCGGCCGGGCTGGAGCATCCGTCCGAACTGGGCCCGGAGCACATCCTGCGCCGGGTGTCGCCCACCGAGATCCGTTCGCTGGCCGCGCTGTACCGGTTCCTGGAACCGGGCGAGCTGCTGCACGGGGTTCCCGCGCATGCGGTGTTCCGGGCTTTCTGGGCCGACGCCGACCCGCGCAGCTTCGGCCCGCCGCCGCGGCTGGCCGCGCTGCGCGCCAGCAAGAGCCGCTGAACGCGCAGCGCGGGCTCCTGCCTGTGCTGCCCGGGAAGCTGCATCGATGCGGGGCCGCCAGGCACGGAGCGGAGACGCCTGGGGGCCAGGCTGAAGCGCTCCGCCGGGTGCCATCGCGACCATGCACGGGTGCGGCAGTGCGGCCGGACCAGCCGGATGGCCTGCTGCACGAAGGGAAGGCCCGAACGCGCGAAGACCGTTGACCTTCCCGCCACGCCCCTTTAACATGCGCAGCCCGCACTGACCGGTGCGGGCATCGGGCGGTTAGCTCAGCGGTAGAGCATTGCCTTCACACGGCAAGGGTCGCAGGTTCGATCCCTGCACCGCCCACCATATTCCGACAAGGCCGGCTGAAAAGCCGGCCTTTGTTCTATGCGGCCTTCACGCGCCATGGCTTAACAATGGAGCAATTTGGCCCCATCATCCGGGGCGTTTGAGGGCCTTGGCCACGAACAGGGAGTCGGGAACTTTGCCGGGAGCCAACCCACCGAGGTACATCCGCTGGCGCCTGCCGCTACTGATTGCCGCGGCTGTCCTGATCCTGCTGGTGCCGTTCCTGCTGGTCCGGGAGTGGACCACCTACAGCCACGAAGCCGACGAACGCGTCCAGCACAGCCTCCAGGTGGAAGCCACCGCGCAGCGCCTGCACGCCTTGGTCCGCGAGATCGACTCCCTGGCCTTCGCCATCAGCGGCGGGGCCGACGGGCCGCACCTGCGGCGGCGGCTGGAGCTGGACCTGGCCGAACTCGATCCGGCGCTGGACCGCCTGGCCAGCCTGACCCGCGACAACCCCGACCAGCAGCAGCTGATCGGGCGGATGCGCACCTTGGTGCGCCAGCGCGAGGACCTGGTGCGGACGTTGACCAGCGGCCATGCCACCCCGGAGCAGCGCACCGGGGCGGCCGAGGAGATGTACGGCCGCTACCAGATCCGCGACCTGTTCCTGGAGTTCATCCAGAACGAGTACACCCTGCTGACCGGGCGCTCCTCGTATGCCGACGTGCAGCGTTCGCGCGCCAGCTGGCTGGCGCTGGCCGCGCTGCTGGGCCAGGTGCTGCTGACCGGAGGCGTGTTCTGGCTGCTGTACCGCCAAGAGGCGCGCCGCACCGCATCCGAGGCCGAGCTGGCCCGCGCCAGCGCCCGCGCGCTGGCGGTGCTGCAGACCGTGCGCGAGCCGATCGTCCTGCTGGATGCGCAGCAGCGCGTGCTGATGCACAACGCCGCGTTCTCCGAGCTGTACGGGACCGAGGGCAACGAGGACAGCCACCAGGAGCGCCTGCAGGACGTGGGCAGCGGCGCCTGGGACGACCCGGTGGTGCTGCAGCGCCTGGCGGACGTGCTCAGCCGCGACCGCGAGCTGTGGGACTACGAGCACGTCCAGCGCACCACCGACGGCCAGACCCGGACCATGCTGATCAACGCCCGGCGCATGCAGCTGCCGGACCGCGCGGACGAGGTGGTGCTGATGACCGTCAGCGACATCACCGCGCAGAAGGCCGCGCAGCAGCGCATCGCCGACCTGAACCGCCAGCTGGAGGGCAAGATCGAACAGGTCTCCGAGGTCAACCGCGAGCTGGAGGCCTTCAGCTACTCGGTCTCGCACGACCTGCGCGCCCCGCTGCGGCACGTGGCCGGGTTCGCCGACAAGCTGTCCCGCCACCTCGGCGACTCGCTGGACGACCGCGGCCGCCACTACCTTGACGTGATCAGCAATTCGGCCCGGCGCATGTCCTCGCTGATCGACGACCTGCTGGTGTACTCGCGCCTGGGCCGCAGCGCGCTCAAGCTGCAGGCGGTGGACATGCAGTCCCTGGCCGAGGAGGCCAAGGCCGTGCTGGATACCAACCGCATCGTCGACGCCGAGGAGACCGGGCGTCCGCTGCACCGGATCGAATGGCGGATCGCGCCGTTGCCGATCGTGGTGGCCGACGAGAACATGATGCGGCAGCTGTGGCTCAACCTGCTGGGCAATGCGGTCAAGTACTCGGCCCACAGCGAGCCGGCGGTGATCGAGGTCGGTTGCGAACCCACCCCCGAGGGCGGCCACCACTTCACCGTGCGCGACAACGGCGTCGGCTTCGACATGGCCTATGCCGGCAAGCTGTTCGGCGTGTTCCAGCGGCTGCACAAGGCCAGCGAATACCCCGGCACCGGCATCGGCCTGGCGAGCGTGCGCCGGGTGCTGGCCCGCCATGGCGGCCGCATCTGGGCCGAGTCCGAGCCCGGCAAGGGTGCTACCTTCCACTTCGTCCTGCCTCCGCAGGATTCCGCTGACCCCGGGAGCGTCATTGCATGAGTCCCATCCGTACCATCCTGCTGGCCGAAGACAGCGCAGCCGACGCCGAGATGGCGATCGACGCCCTGCGCGAGGCCAACCTCGCCAATCCGATCGTCCACGTGGAGGACGGCGTGGAGGCGATGGAATACCTGGAGCGCACCGGCAGGTTCGCCGACCGCGCCGACGA
Source organism: Pseudoxanthomonas suwonensis (assembly GCF_010093235.1). GTDB lineage: Bacteria > Pseudomonadota > Gammaproteobacteria > Xanthomonadales > Xanthomonadaceae > Pseudoxanthomonas > Pseudoxanthomonas suwonensis. Next base: position 30,987 of record NZ_PDWP01000025.1, read on the forward strand.
GAACCCGGCCGTGCTGCTGCTGGACATCAAGATGCCGCGGATGGACGGGCTGGAGGTGCTGCAGCGGATCCGCGCCAACGACAAGCTGCGGCGCCTGCCGGTGGTGATCCTGTCGTCCTCGCGCGAGGAGAGCGACCTGGCCAGGAGCTGGGACCTGGGCGTGAACGCCTACGTGGTCAAGCCGGTGGACATCGACCAGTTCTTCGGGGCGGTCAAGACCCTGGGCCAGTTCTGGGCCCTGATCAACGCCACGCCGGATATCGAAGGTTGAGCCGATGCCGCTGCGCGCCATAAGCCGCGACGCCAAAGTCAGGGTCCTCTTCATCGAGGACTCTCCCGAGGATGCGGAGCTGATCCGCTTCCAGCTCGAGGACGCGCACCTCAACGCCGAGTACCTCCGGGTCGAGGACGAGGAGGGCCTGCGCGAGGCGCTGGCCGGGTTCAAACCGGACATCGTGCTGTCCGACCTCAGCATGCCCGGGTTTTCCGGGCACGATGCCCTGCAGATCGTGCGCGAGCATTCGCCGCAGGTGCCCTTCATCTTCGTGTCCGGGACCATCGGCGAGGACGTGGCGGTGGCGGCCCTGCGCGAGGGCGCCAGCGACTACATCCTCAAGCACAGCAGCGCACGCCTGCCGGCGGCGGTGGAGCGCGCGCTGCGCGAGGCGCGTACCGAGGCCGAGCGCCAGCGCGCCGAACGCGAGCTGATGCGCACCCAGCGCCTGGAGAGCCTGTCGCTGCTGGCGGCCGGCCTCAGCCACGACCTGCGCAACATCCTGCAGCCGCTGCTGATCGTGCCGGACCTGATCGCCCAGCGCAGCGACGATCCGCGCCTGAAGCAGCTGGCCGCGGTGGTGGCCGAGTGCGGGCGGCGCGGTCACGAGATGGCCGAGTCCATGCTGTCGTTCGTGCGCGGCTCGCGCCGTGCCAGCGAGCGCTTCCGCATCGCCGACCTGTTCCGCGCCGTCGAGCTGCTGCTCAAGGGCAGCCTGCCGCGCACCGTGGAGTTCGAGCAGAAGCTCGAGGATCCGGACGTCGAACTGCATGGCAACTACACCGAGCTGCAGCAGTGCCTGCTGAACCTGTGCCTGAACTCGGTGCAGGCGATGCCATCCGGTGGCCGGCTGGAGCTGACGGCGGGGGTACGCGGCGAACGCGTGGTCCTGGTGGTGGCGGATACCGGCGTGGGCATGGACGAGCACACCCTGGAGCAGCTGTTTACCCCGTTCTTCACCACCAAGAGCGACGGCACCGGCCTGGGCCTGGTGTCGTGCCGGCGGATCATCGAAGGCATGGGTGGCCAGATCAGCGTGGCGAGCCGGCCCGGCGAGGGCACGCGCTTCGAGATGCTGCTGCCGCTGCCTTCGGAGCCGGTGGACGAGGAGCCCGGGATGGCGCCGGTGGTGCCGGGGCAGGGCGAGCGGATCCTGATCGTGTTCCGCGACGGCACCCGCCTGTCGCTGCTGGGCAATGCCCTGGCCAGCCAGGGCTACGCACCGGAACTGGCCAGCGACGGCGCCGCGGCCCTGCGCGTGTTCGCCGAATCGGGCGAGCCGGACGTGGTGGTGGTCGACAACAGCATCACGCTGTTCCCGGCCGCCGCGCTGCTGTCGACCATGTACGAGTCCGGTTACCGCGGCCCCGCGATCCTGGTCGGCGACGGCGGCAAGGCGTTCGACCGCTCGGTGCTGCCGGATGGCGTGGTGCTGGAGATGCTGCCGCAGCCGCTGGACATGCCCCGCCTGTTTGCCGCGGTTGCCGAAGCCCTGCCCCGGCGCCCCGCGCGCTGGGCGGCCCCCGCCTATACTCCCTCCAGCCGCAAGGGAGGGTGTATGGGGATTGCAGCACGTCGCCGGTTCGGCGCCTGTGGGGTGTGGGGAATCATGCTGGCGTCGCTGCTGGCGGGCGGATGCGGGCGCGATCCCGGCGGCCAGCTGCCCGGCGTCGGCGGCGAGAAGCTGCAGGCCGGACGCGAGGAGATCGCCGGCCTCGGCCTGGCGCGTGCCTGGGCGGACCAGCATGAGGGCCGCCTGGCGCTGGCGCTGGAGTTCTCCCGGCCCCTGGTAGGCACCCAGGACTTCGACGCCCTGCTCAAGGTCGAGCCCGCTGGCACCGCCCGCGACGGCAGCGGCTGGACCCTGTCCGACGACGGAAAGGTGCTGCGCTATCCCTTCGTGGAAGCCGCGCGCGACTACACCGTGTCCCTGGCCGGCGCGCTGCTGGCGGCCGACGGCAGCCGCCTGGAGCCGCCGCTGGAGAAGACCATCCATACCGGCGAGCTGGAGCCGGTGGCCGGCTTCGCCTCGCAGGGCAGCGTGCTGCCGGCGCGCGAGAGCCGCGGCCTGCCGGTGGTCTCGGTGAACGTCGACGAGGTGGACGTGGAGTTCCTGCGCGTGCGCGAGGACGCGCTGCCGCGCTTCTTCGCCCAGTTCCAGCGCGGCGGGCGCCGCGGCGGCTGGGAGCTGGACCGGGACTATGGCGATGGCGCCCCGCTGCGCGAACTCGCCGAGCCCGCCTACCTCAACCGCTTCGTGCTCGGCGGCGGGCGCAACGAACGCGTCGTGAGCCACCTGCCGGTGCAGGACATCGCCGAGCTGCAGCAGCCGGGCCTGTACTTTGCGGTGATGCGCCGCGTGGGCCGCTATTCGGATTCCTACGACACCGCGTTCTTCACCGTCAGCGACATCGGCCTGCATGCGCGCGCCTACCGGGACCGGCTTTACGTGCATACCGCCTCGCTGCGGGATGGCGCGCCCCTCAAGGGGGTGGAGCTGCGCGTGCTGGACGCCAGGGGCCAGGCGCTGCTGAAGTCGGCCACCGACGGCAACGGCAACGCGCTGCTGGACTACCGCCTGGACGCCGGCCACGTGCTGGTTGCCCGGCGCGGCCGGGACGTGTCACTGCTGCCGTTCAACCAGCCGGCGCTGGACCTGTCCGAGTTCGCCGTGGCCGGTCGCGCGCAGGCGGCATTCGACGTGTTCGCCTGGTCCGGGCGCGACCTGTACCGCCCGGGCGAGACCCTGCGCATTTCCGCGCTGCTGCGTGACTTCGATGGACGTGCCATGCCGGCGCCGAAGGATGGCGCCGGCCAGCCGTTGTTCCTGCGCCTGAAACAGCCCGATGGCCGGGTGTTCCGCGAGACCCGCCTGGACCCGGGCGTCCAGGGTTACTACGCCTTCGAACAGGCGATTCCCGACGACGCGCCTACCGGGCGCTGGCAGGTGGAGTTCCGCACCGATCCTGCCGATGGCCAGGCGGTGCAGGGCATGAGCCTGCGCATCGAGGAGTTCCTGCCCGAGCGGTTGAAGCTTGAGCTGTCCACGGCAACCGCCGGTGACACCCTGGCCCCGGGCGCGCCGCTGGAGCTGCGCGCCGAGGCCGCTTATCTCTACGGCGCACCCGCGGCGGGGAACCGCTTCACCGCGCGCATGGCACTGGCGGTGGCGCGCGATCCGGTGGCCGGCTGGCCCGGCTATGCCTTCGGCGACGCGACGGTGGAGCTGCCGCGCGAGCCGCGCGATGTCCTGGATGCTCAATTCGACCCGCATGGGCGCCTGGAGGCCAGGCTGGCCCTGCCGGAAGAGGCCGTGCGCGCGAAGACCCCGGTGAAGGTCACCGTGCTGGGCGATGTCCACGAAAGCGGCGGGCGGCCGGTCAGCCGCAGCCTGCAACGCGTGCTGTGGCCGGCGCCGGCCCTGGTCGGCGTGCGCCCGCTGTTCGAGCCGCAGGACGGAGCCCCGGCCGAGGCCGATGCCGGCTTCGAGCTGGTGCGCGTGGATGCGCAGGGCAGGCCGCAACCGGCCAAGGGCCTGCAGCTGACCCTGGTGCGCGAGCTGCGCGACTACCACTGGCGCCATGACGACGATGGCGGCTGGAACTACGACTTCACCCGGCGCTTCGAGAACGTCCAGACCCGCACGCTCGACGCCGGCACCAGTCCGGTGCGCTTCGACGTGCCGGTGGCCTGGGGCGAGTACCGGATCGACGTGTTCGACCCGGCCACCGGCCTGACCATGCGCTATCCCTTCCATGCCGGCTGGAGCTGGGGCGACGAGAACCGTGGCCCGGACGCTCGCCCGGACAAGGTGAAGCTGGCGCTGGACCGCACCGCCTACCGTGCCGGCGACACCCTCAGGGTCACCGTCACCCCGCCGCAGGCCGGTCGCGGCGTGCTGCTGGTGGAGAGCGACCGCCTGCTCTACGTGCACGACATCGAGGTGCGCGGCCAGGCCGGCAAGGCCGCGGCGACGTTCGAGATCCCGGTGACGGCGGACTGGGAGCGCCATGACGTCTACGTGACCGCGCTGGTGTTCCGTCCGTCGGCGGCAGACACGCTGGTGGCGCCGGCGCGCGCCGTGGGCGTGGTGCACGTGCCGATGCGCCGCGACGAGCGCCGCGTCGCCGTCGGCCTCAAGGTGCCGGAACAGGTACGCCCGCAACAGGAGCTGCCGGTGACGGTCAGCGTCCCGCAGCTGGCCGGCAAGCTGGCCCACGTGACCGTGTCGGCGGTGGACGCGGGCATCATCAACATCACCCGCTTCCCGGTGCCCGACGCGGCCGCCCACTTCTTCGGCCAGCGCCGCCTGGGCACCGACGCCTACGACGTGTACGGCAGGGTGATCGGCAGCTACGACGGCGGCACCGCGCGCCTGCGCTTCGGCGGCGACATGGCCCTGCAGGCCTTGCCGCAGGCGCGCCGGCCCACGGCCCGGGGGCAGACCGTGGACCTGTTCTCCGGCCCGGTACGCCTGGATGCCCAGGGCAACGCACGGATCGCGCTGCCGGTGCCGGATTTCAACGGCACCGTGCGGGTCTCCGCGCTGGTCTACGCCGACGCGCACTACGGCAAGCGCGATGCCGAGGTCCTGGTGCGCGCGCCGGTGGTGGCCGAAGCCGGGATGCCACGCGTGCTGGCCCCGGGCGACCGCGGCATGGTGAGCCTGGACCTGCAGAACTTCACCGGCCGCGCCGGCGAGTTCCGGGTGCGGGTGGAGGGCGAGGGTCCGCTGGATGTCGGCGAGGGCGAGCGCCGCGTGCGCCTGGATGATGGCGCCAAGGCCACGCTGGAGTTTCCGCTCGCGGCGCGCTCCGGCAGCACCGTGGCGAAGGTGCGCGTGAGGGTGGACGGCGGCGGCCACTCGGTGGACCGCCGCTACGACCTGCCGGTGCGCCCGGCGTGGCCGGCCGTGCTGCGCAGCCAGACCCGGGTGCTGGAGGAGGGCGCGTCGCTGGCGCTGGACGCCTCGCTGGCCGAAGGCCTGCTCGGCGAGACGGTCAACGCCTACCTGCGCATCACCACCGCGCCGCCGGTGCCCTATGCCAGCGCACTGCAGGGCCTGCTGGACTACCCCTATGGCTGTGCCGAGCAGACCACCAGCAAGGGCTACGCGGCGCTGCTGATGGATCCGCGCATCGCCGCGCAGCTCGGCGGTCCTTCGCTGCCGGCCGAACAGCGCCGCGCGCGGGTGGAGGGCGCGATCGGGCGCCTGGTGGCGATGCAGACCGCCGGCGGGCACTTCTCGATGTGGGGCGGGCAGGGCGGCGCCGAACCGGCGCTGACCCCGTACATCGCCGACTTCCTGCTCGATGCACGCGAGGCAGGCTTCGTCGTTCCCGCCAATGCCCTGCAGAAGGCCCTGGACCGCCTGTCCGAGGACCTGCTGTCGGGCGATCCGCAGTTCTACGGCCGCGACCACCGCGAGCACCTGCGCTTCGCCTATCGCGCCTACGCGGGCTACGTGTTGGCGCGGGTCAACCGCGCCCCGCTGGGCACCCTGCGTGCGCTGTACGACCAGGAGAAGGGACGCAGCCTCACCGGGCTGCCGCTGGTGCAGCTGGGCCTGGCGCTGTCGCTGCAGGGCGATGCGCGGCGCGGGGAGGCGGCCATCGCCGACGGCTTCGCGCTGGATCCGCGCAAGCGTCCGCGCTGGCTCGGCGACTACGGCAGCCAGATCCGCGACGAAGCGTTGATGGTCGCGCTGCTGCACGAACGCGAACGCGCCGACGCGAAGTTCGACGCGCGGGCGCTGGACTTGGCGCGGGCGCTGCAGGCGCGCCGTTCCGCCGACGGCAGCGGCCGGCTGTGGCTCAGCACCCAGGAGCAGATGGCGATCGCGCGCCTGGGCCGTGCGCTGCAGGCCGGCGACGGGCGCCAGGTCACCGGCCAATGGCGTGCGGGGCACGGCGGCGAGGAGGTGGAGTCGAGCGTATTCGCGCGCACCCTGGACGCGGCGGCGCTGGCCGCCGGCGCGCGTTTCCAGGCCCGGGGTGGTCCCTACTACGCCAGCATCGACGTGGCCGGCGTGCCGCGCCAGGCCCCGTCCGAGGACCGCAGCGTGGCCGGCGTGTCGCGCGACTGGTTCTGGCCGGATGGCCGGCGCTGGAGCGGTGGCACGCTCAAGGAAGGGCAGGTGCTGGTGGCGCGGCTGACGGTCGAGACCGGCGAGTCGATGCCCGATGCGCTGGTCACCGACCTGCTGCCGGCCGGGCTGGAGGCGGAAAACCTCAACCTCGGCGACGCCGCGCAGTGGGAAGGCATCCGCATCGACGGCGTCGTGCTGTCCGAGCGTTCGGGCGAGGCCGAGATCCGCCACGAGGAACACCGCGACGACCGCTACGTGGCCGCCATCTCCCTGCGTGGAGGTGGACGCGCGCGGCTTTACTACCTGGTGCGCGCGGTCACGCCGGGGACGTACACCGTGCCGCCGCCGCAGGTGGAGGACATGTACCAGCCGACCCTGCGCGGCACCGGCGCGGCGCGTCCGTCGCAGGTCACCATCGTGCAACCCTGACCCGCGCGGCGGGCAAAGAAAAACCCCGCCTCGCGGCGGGGTTTTCCTTATCGCCGGGATAATCCCCGGAGGGGATCAGTCCAGCGGAGTGATATTCGATGCCTGAGCGCCCTTCGGGCCCTGGGTGACCTCGTAGCTCACGCGCTGGCCTTCCCTCAGCGAGCGGAAGCCCTTGGCGTTGATCGCGGAAAAGTGCGCGAAGACATCCGCGCTCCCGTCTTCCGGCGAGATGAAGCCAAATCCCTTGGCGTCGTTGAACCACTTGACGGTACCGTTGGCCATGATGCTGCGTAATCCTTGCGTTTGATGGAGATGCGGCGGCCGCCGCGAGCGGAGTATGCAAATACATGCGCCCGCTGACAATCAGCACAGTGAATCAATTTCCGATGTTACCGGTATCTTCACCTTTCGTTAACAGCCCGCCGAGCAGGTCCGGCAGGCCCGAGGAAGCGGCCGCGACATTCTCCAGCACCTCGTCCAGGGTGATCTCGGCCGAATCTCCGCAGCCGGCCGCCCAGTTGGCGACGATGGCCAGGCAGGCATATTCCAGGCCCAGTTCCCGTGCAAGCGCCGCCTCGGGCATTCCGGTCATGCCGACCAGGTCGCAGCCATCGCGGCGCATGCGCGCGATCTCGGCGTTGGTCTCCAGGCGCGGCCCCTGGGTGGCGCCGTAGCAGCCGCCATCCACGACCTGCAGGCCGGCCTTGCGGGCCGCCGCCAGCACATCGGCGCGCAGGCCGGGGCTGTAGGGATGGCCGAAATCCACGTGCAGCGGCTCGCCCTCGCCATCCCAGAAGGTGGACTCGCGACCCCAGGTGTAATCGATCAGCTGGTCAGGACAGGCCAGTACGCGCGGGCCGTAGGCGTCGGTGATGCCGCCGACGGTGTTCAGCGCCAGCACCCGGCGCGCGCCCGCCTGGTGCAGGGCATGCAGGTTGGCGCGGTAGTTGACCCGGTGCGGGGGCAGGGCGTGGCCTTCGCCGTGGCGGGCAAGGAAGGCCACGGTGGACCCTCCGAGGCGGCCGACCCTGACCGGGCCGGAGGGCTTTCCGTACGGGGTATCGAAGCTGCGTGCTTCCACGTCCTCGAGGGCGGCCAGGCGGTAGACGCCGGTGCCGCCGATCACGGCAAGGTCCAGCGCCACGGCCTCAGTCCTTCAGCGCGTAGATGGCCGGCAGGTTGCGGCCCTGCTCGTAGTAGTCCATGCCGAAGCCGAACACGTAGCGGTCCGGCAGGTGCAGGCCGGCGTAGTCGGCGCGCACGCCTTCCACGCAGCGGTCGTGGTCCTTGACCGTCAGCGCGGCGATGCGCACGTCGGTCGCGCCCTGTTCGATGCACCAGCGGCGCACTTCCTTGAGGGTCTGGCCCTCGTCGAGGATGTCGTCGGCGATCAGCACGCGGCGGCCGTACAGCGAGGTGGCCGGGCGGTGCTTCCACACCAGTTCGCCACCCTGGTTCTGGCCGCGGTAGCGGGTGGCGTGCATGTAGTCGAACTGCAGGTCCAGGCCGCGCCTGCCCAGCTCCAGCGCGAGCTGGCCGGCGAACAGCATGCCGCCGTGCATCACGGTCAGGAACACCGGGACGAAGCTGTCGCCGAGGCGGTCGGGCGGGACGTCGCCGATGTAGTCGCGGGCGATCTCGTCGGCCATGCGGCCGATTGCCGCGTCGATGGTGGGCCGGTCGACCAGCAGGTCGGACTTGGCCAGGACTTCGGAAATGATGAGCGGAGTGGACATCGGTTCAGGCTACAGGAAGGGAAGGCGGATGTGTTGTGGCGGTCAGGCGGCGGAGGTCGGCAGGCGGCCGCGGGCGGCGCCGTAGCGGGCGTCGGCCAGCAGGCCGTCCCAGCCCAGTGCGCCGCGGCCGATCAGGCCGAGCAGGGCGGCGGTGTTGGGCCGGCGGTCGCGGACCGCATCCAGCGATTCGTCCACCAGCTCCGGGTGGCAGACCAGGACCGCGTCGCAGCCGGCGTCCAGGTGGGCCAGCACGCGGGCGCGGACTCCGCCGGCCGCATGCGCGGCGGCCATCCCGATGTCATCGGAGAAGACCACGCCGCGGAAACCCAGCTCGCCGCGCAGGAACTGTCCGATCCAGAACGGCGAGTAGCCGGCCGGGTCCGGGGCGATGGCCGGGTACTGCACGTGGGCCATCATCACCGCGTCGGCACCCGCCTCGATGCCGGCGACGAACGGGACCAGGTCCTCGGCGCGCAGCGCCTCCAGCGGGCGCGGGTCGATGGCGTGGTCGACGTGGGTGTCCTCCAGCACGGTGCCGTGGCCGGGGAAGTGCTTGAGGGTGGCGGCCATGCCCACCGAGTGCATGCCGCGCACGTAGGCGCGGGTGAGTTCGGCCACCACCTGCGGATCGGCGCTGAAGGCACGGTCGCCGATGGCGCGGTTGCCGCGGCCCAGGTCGACCACCGGGGCAAAGCTCAGGTCCACGCCGCTGGCGCGGATTTCGCTGGCCATCAGCCAGGCGTGTTCCTCGGCCAGGGCGAGGGCGGACCGCGGGTCGCGGGCGTACAGTTCGCCGATCCGCTGCAGCGGCGGCAATTCGCTGTAGCCCTCGCGGAAGCGCTGCACGCGGCCGCCCTCCTGGTCCACGCAGACCAGCTGCGGGCGCGGCGCGGCCTCGCGGATGGCGGCCGACAGTTCGGCGACCTGCGCGCGCGAGGCGAAATTACGCTTGAACAGGATCACGCCGGCGACCGCATCGTGCTGCAGCCAGTCGCGCTCCTGCGCGGTCAGTTCGGTGCCGGCGACGCCGATCACGAGCATGCGGTGGGACTCCGGGGCGCGCGGATGGGCGCGGCCGGCCATTGTCGCAGATGCGGGGCGACGGCCGCGACGCCGGGAGCGTGGCCTCAGCCCGGCGCCGGGCCGGCGCGCTCGGCCTCGCTCCAGCGCGACCAGGGGCGCTCGGCCAGGGCCAGGTTGTAGTAGCGCTTGAGCTCGGTGACCTCGGCGCCAAGCCAGTCCGGGCGCTCGAAGGCCTCGTCCACGGCGTCGAGTTCGATCTCCGCCACCACCAGGCCGGCGTTGTCGCCCTCGAACTCGTCGATTTCCCACAGGTGGCCGCCGTGGCGCACGTAGTGCCGCCGCTTGCGCACCACGCCGCCCACGCACAGCTCCAGCAGCTGGCGGGCATCCTCCACCGGGACCGGGTAGTCGAACTCCAGCCGGCTGGGGCCGGCCTGGGCCGACTTGATGTTGAGGAAGGCGGACGGGCCCTCGATCCGGACCCGGACCGAGGCCTTCTGGAGGCCGCCGTCCAGCACCCGCAGGTCGTTGAGGTAGCCCTGCGCCATCGGCTGGGGGCGCTCCACCGCCGCGCGCCAGCCGTCGCCGGCCAGCAGGAACTTGCGTTCGATCTCCACGCCCATGGGAGGGGCTCCGTCGAAAGGGGGCGACATGATGCCAGCGCGGGCGGGCTGGCGGCCGCCCGGGGGCCGCCATGCGGGGGGTCATGGACGCTCCGACCCCCGTTCGTGTATTAAACCCGCTGCCCTTGCACCTGGAACCAGGACCGCTGCATGCAGAAAGACAGCACGATCCGCCTGCTTATCGTCGACGACCGCGTGGAGGATGCCGAAGCGGTCGTGACGGCCCTCCGCAATGGCGGCATCGCCGTGCGGCCCCTGCGCCCGCAGGATCCGGCCGAGCTCGCGCAGATGATCGCCAGCCAGCAGGTGGACCTGGTCCTGGCCAGCAATTCCAACGCCATGCCCCTGCCGCAGGTGTGCGCCAACGTGGCCGCCAGCGGCAAGGACCTGCCGCTGCTGGTCCTGGTGGACCGGATCGACGACGCGACGGTGCTGTCCGGCCTGGTCGACGGCGCGCGCGCGCTGGTCCTGCGCCACCGTTCCGAGCACCTGCTGGCGACGGTGCGCCGCGAGTGGGCCGACCTGGAGGCGCGCCGCGGCCTGCGTCGCCTGGAGGCGCAGTTGCGCGAGACCGAGCGTCGCTGCGACGCGCTGATCGCCTCCTCGCGCGATCCGGTGGCGTACATCCACGAGGGCATGCACATCCGCGCCAACGACGCGTACCTGGAGATGTTCGGGTTCGAGTCGTTCGAGGACGTGGAGAGCATGTCGCTGCTGGACCTGGTCGCGGCCCAGCACATCGATGGCTTCAAGCAGCTGCTCAAGTCGCTGTCGCGCGGCGAGCCGCCGCCGGCCGAATACCTGATGGAGGCGCGCCACCTCGACGGCACGACCTTCCCGGCGAAGATGGAGTTCGCCACCGCCAGCTACGAGGGCGAGCCCTGCATCCAGGTGGTGTTCCGCCGCCGCGAGGAGCTGGATCCGGAGCTGGCGCGCGAGGTCGAGGAGCTGCGCCAGCGCGACCAGGTGACCGGCCTGCTCAACCGCCCGACCTTCATGCGCCTGCTCGAGGACGTGGTGGCGCGCGTGGGCCGCGATGGTGGCCAGTACGGCTTCCTGCTGCTGGAACCGGACCACTACGCGCGCCTGCTGCCCGACATCGGACTGGACGCGGCCGACGCCCTGGTCGCCGCCCTGGCCGACCGCGTGCGCAGCGTGCTGGACCCGGACGTGCCGGTGGCGCGCTTCGGCGAGCACAGCTTCGCGGTGCTGGTCCAGGGCAACCACGCCATTACCCGCGGCGTGGCCGAGGCGCTGCGCGATGCCATCGCCACCCATGTCTTCAGCGTGGGCGCGCGTTCGGTCGCGGTGACTGCGAGCATCGGCGGCGTGCAGGTGGGCGAGAAGATCGCCAGCGTGCCGCAGATCCTGTCCAAGGGCAGCCACTGCCTGCACGCGGCGGTGGAGATGGGCGGCAATACCGTCCAGGTCTTCGACCCCGGCGCGGCCGACCGGGCCGAGGAGGAGCGGATCGCGCGCTGGGTGGAGCGGCTGCGCGAGGCGCTGGCCGGCAACGGTTTCGTGCCGCACTACCTGCCGGTCCAGGGCCTGCAGGGCGACGGCGGCGAGCTGTACGAGGTGCACCTGCGGATCGACGTCAACGGCGAACTGGTGAAGCCGTCGGCGTTCACGGCCATCGCCGAGGAGCACGGCCTGCTGGGCGAGATCGACCGCTGGGTGGTGCGCCAGGCGATCGCCACCCTGGCCGAGCGCCACCGCGCCGGCCGCAACACCCGCCTGCTGGTGCGGGTGTGCCCGGACTCGTTCTCCGAGGGCATGGCCAACCTGATCCGCACCGAGCTGGCCATGCATGGCGTTTCCGGCGACCGGCTGTGGCTGGAGGCACCGGAGGCCAAGGTGTTCACCCACCTGCGCGATGCCCAGCAGTTCCTGTCCGCCGTCTCGGCGCTGGGCTGCCGCATGGGCCTGGAGCAGTTCGGCTCGGGGCTGGATTCGTTCCAGCTGCTGTCGCACTTCAGGCCGGCGTTCCTGAAGATCGACCACGGCCTGACCGAGGACCTCGGCAAGGGCGGCGAGGCGCAGGAGAAGGTGCGCGAGATCACCTCGCGCGCCCAGGCCGATGGCATGGCCACCCTCGCCGAGCACGTCGGCGACGCCCAGACCATGAGCCAGCTGTTCACGCTGGGCGTGGACTATGTGTCCGGTGACTTCATCGCGCCGGTGGGCCCGGCGATGAACTTCGAGTTCGGCTGACCGCACGCGGTCGGCCGCCACCCCTGGTGGAGGAGGACCGCATGCAGCCGTCGCGTTTCGAAACCCACGTCGTCGACAACCAGCCGCCCGCTTTCGCCCCGCGCGACCTGTGGGGCGATGACCTGGCCCTGCGCGAGGCGGTGGCGCGCGGCGGTGCCGGCGCCTTCGCCGGCCGCCTGCAGGCCTACGGCACCCTGGCCGGGGACGAGCTGTACCGGCTGGGCTTCGACGCCAACCGCGACCGGCCTCGCCTGCGCACGCACGACGCCCAGGGACGGCGCATCGACCTGGTCGAGTTCCACCCGGCCTACCACCGGCTCATGGAAGCGGCCAAGGCGCACGGCGTGGCCGGCCTGTCCTGGCAAGAACCGGTCCGCGGCGCCCATGTGGCGCGGGCGGCGCTGGCCTATCTGCACCACCAGGCCGAGGCCGGCACCAGCTGTCCGCTGACCATGACCCACGCCGCGGTACCGGTGCTGCGCCAGGCCCCGGCGCTGGAGGCATGGGCGCGCGGCGCGGCGACGCCGGCCTACGACCCGCGCGACATCCCCATGGCGGAGAAGACCGGGCTTACCCTGGGCATGGGCATGACCGAGAAGCAGGGCGGCTCGGACGTACGCGGCAACACCACCACCGCCACGCTGCTGCCCGGCGGCGAGGCCTGGCAGCTCGTCGGGCACAAGTGGTTCTTCTCCGCGCCGATGTCCGATGGCTTCCTGGTGCTGGCGCAGACACCCGACGGGCTGGGTTGCTTCCTGCTGCCGCGGCGCCTGCCGGACGGGTCGAAGAACGCCTTCCGGCTGATGCGGCTGAAGGACAAGCTGGGCGACTGGTCCAACGCTTCTTCCGAAGTGGAGTTCTGCGACGCCCTGGCCTGGCCGGTGGGCGAGCCGGGACGCGGCGTGGCCACCATCATCCCGATGGTGATGCTCACCCGCCTGGACTGCATGCTCGCCGCCGCGGCGCAGGTGCGCTGGGCGATGGCCAATGCGCTGCACCATGCCCGCCACCGGAAAGCCTTCGGCCGCGTGCTGGCCGGCCATCCACTGATGGCCAACGTGCTGGCCGACCTGGCGATCGAATCGGAGGCGGCCACCGTGTTCGCGCTCGACGTGGCCGCCGCGGTCGAGGCCGGGCAGGGCGATCCGCAGGCCGCGGCCTACGCCCGCGTGGCCACCGCGGTCGGCAAGTACTGGCTGTGCCGGCGCGCGCCGACCCTGGTCAACGAAGCCCAGGAGTGCCTGGGCGGCGCCGGCTACGTGGAGGAATCGGTGCTGCCGCGGCTGTACCGGCAGGCGCCGCTGAACTCGATCTGGGAAGGCAGCGGCAACATCCAGTGCCTGGACGTGCTGCGCGCGCTGGCGCGCGAGCCGCGGGCGACGCAGGCGCTGCGCGTGGCGCTGGAACGGGCGGCGGGGCTGGAGCCGGTGCTGGCGCGCGAGGCCGGGGCCATCGCCGGTCTCCTCGCCGGATCGCAGGACGTGCTGGAGGTGCGTGCGCGCTACCTGGTCGAACGTATCGCCCTGGTGCTGCAGGGCGCGGCGCTGCATGCGGCCGGCAGTCCGGTCGCCGAGGCGTTCGTGCGCAGCCGCCTGGACGGGGCCCACGGCCTGGCCATGGGCACGCTGCCACCCGGCATCGATTTCGCCGCGGTGATGGAACGGGCGCTGCCGTAGCGCCCGCGGTCAGTCGAGGAACTGCAGTTTCGCCAGTTCGGCGTAGAGCCCGCCCTGGGCCAGCAGCTGCTCGTGGGTGCCTTCGGCCACGATCCGGCCACGGTCCATGACCACGATCCGGTCGGCCTGCAGCACGGTGGCCAGGCGGTGGGCGACCACCAGGGTGGTGCGGCCGCGCATCAGGTTCTGCAGCGCGTGTTGCACCGCACGCTCGCTCTGCGCGTCCAAGGCACTGGTGGCCTCGTCCAGCAGCAGCACCGGCGCGTCCTTGAGCAGGGCGCGGGCGATCGCGATGCGTTGCTGCTGGCCTCCGGACAGGCGCGCGCCGCGCTCGCCCAGCTCGCTGGCATAGCCCTGGGGCAGGGTGCTGATGAAGGCGTCGGCCTCGGCCGCCACCGCCGCCGCGCGCACGTCCTCGTCGCTGGCCTCGAGCCGGCCATAGCGGATGTTGTCCATCGCGCTGGCGGCGAACAGCACTGGCTGCTGCGGCACCAGAGCCACCTGCGCGCGCAGTTCGGCCGGATCGAGTTCGCGCAGGTCGATGCCATCCAGGCGCACGTTGCCGGACTGCGGGTCGTGGAAGCGCAGCAACAGCGACAGCACCGTGCTCTTGCCCGCGCCGGAAGGACCGACCAGGGCCACGGTCTCGCCCGGGCGCACTTCCAGGTCGAAGCCGTCCAGCGCGGGGGTGTCCTCGCGCCCGGGGTAGTGGAAGTGCACGTCCTCGAAGCGGATCGCGCCGCGCACCGGCCGCGGCAGCGGCCGCGGCCGCGCGGGCGCGGCGATCGCCGGCTGCTCGTGCAGCAGCTCGGAAATGCGGCCCATGCCGCCGGCCGCGCGCTGCAGTTCGTTCCAGACCTCGGCCAGGGCGCCGACCGAGCCACCACCGATCAGCGCGTACAGCACGAACTGGCCCAGGGTGCCGGCGCTCATGGTGCCGGCGACCACGTCGTGCGCACCCGACCACAGCACCAGCACGATCGCGCCGAACACCAGCACGATGGCGACCGCGGTCACCAGTGACTGCGCGGCGATGCGCCGCCGCGCGGTCGCCACCGCCACCCGCAGGGCATCGCCGAAGCGGGCGCGCTCGTACGGCTCGCGTGCGTAGGCCTGGACCGTGCGCACCGCGCCCAGGCTTTCGGCGGCCAGGGCGTTGGCGTCGGCCACGCGGTCCTGGCTGGCGCGCGAAGCCTTCTCCAGGCGTCGCGCGCCGAGCACGATCGGCAGCACCGACAGCGGGATGCCCACCAGCGAATACGCCGCCAGCCGCGGGCTGGTGACGAACAGCATGACCAGGCTGCCGACCACGGTGACGCTGCTGCGCAGGGCCACCGACATGGTGGTGCCGATCACGCTGCGCAGCAGCTCGGCGTCGGCCGACAGGCGGGAGACCAGCTCGCCGCTGCGGCTGCGGTCGTGGAAGGCCGGGTCCAGCCCGACCAGGTGCGCGTACAGGCGTTCGCGCAGGTCGGCCACGACCTTCTCGCCGAGCAGGGACACGAAGAAGAAGCGCGCGGCGGTCGCCAGCGCCAGTACCACGGCCACCGCGAAGAGCACGGCGAAGGCCTGGTTGATCATGGCGCCGCCGCCGAAGCCGCGGTCGATCATGTAGCGCACCGCCACCGGCAGGCTCAGGGTGGCGCTGGAGGACAGCGCCAGCGCGCCGAGCCAGGCGATGAACAGGCCACGGTGGCGGCCGACGAACGGCCACAGCGTGCGCAGGCTTCCGATCCGCTGCAGGCGGCTGCCGGTGTCTGGTTTGTCGTTGCTCACGGGGGGCTTCCGGGAATGGCGACCCGCACGCGGTCGCGGGTGGCGTCGCGCAGGCGCGTGCGCAGGGGTTCGGCCTGGGACGCCGGCAGGCGCAGTCCCAGGCGCGCGCCGTCGGCCACGAAGGCCTCGGAGGTCTTCTCGGCCGAGTGCGCGGCCAGGGCCGCGTGCACCGCGCCCAGTGCCTCGAACGGGCACTCCAGTTCCAGCTCGACCATCTGCACCAGCGGCTCGCGCGCGGCCAGGCGCAGGCATTCGGCGGCCGCGCCGCCGTAGGCACGGACCAGGCCGCCGGCCCCGAGCTTGATCCCGCCGAACCAGCGCGTCACCACCACCACCACGCGGTCGTAGCCCTGGCCGTCGATCGCCGCCAGGATCGGGCGGCCGGCGGTCCCGGCCGGTTCGCCGTCGTCGCTGGAACGGTAGTCCTGGCCGATGCGGTAGGCCCAGCAGTTGTGGGTGGCATCGGCATGGGACACGGAGGCCACGAACTCCAGCGCCTGCTCCGGGGCGGTCACGGGGGCGGCGTTGGCGAGGAACCGGCTGTGCTTGACCTCGAGGAGGTGGCTGGCAGGCGCGGCGAGGGTATCGGTCATCGCCGCCATTCTAACCGGCGCGTGTCCACGCGCCGGACGCGTTCAGGGCCCGTGGTCGAGCAGCGGCCGCAGGTCCCCGGGCACTTCCAGCCCGGGATGCTCGCGTACGAACCATTCGAGGCTTGCCCGCGCACCTTCGATGTCGCCGTCGGCCTGCAGGTCGCGGATCAACTCCAGCCATTCCTGTGGATCGGCGACGGCCACGGCCACCGGGGGCTGCGGCCCGGCCTGGACCGCGGGCGCGGCCACGGGTGCCGGTGGGGCTGGCGGTGCGGCTGGCGGCGCATGGTCCGCCTTCGGCAGCGCCGCGGCGGCCGCGGGGCGCATCGTCCGCGCCTGGCGACGGGCACGTTCGGCTGCGACCCGTGCAGCATCCTGCGCCTGCCGTGCGCGGGCAATGTCCCCGGCCGCGCGGGTGGTCTCCGCGTACGCGGAAGCCCCGGCATCCGGCGCCGGGGCGGGCATCGGCGCGGCCGTCACCGTGTCCGGCGCTGGTGCGGCAGGCAAGGGCGCGCGTGCCATCGCCGCGGAAGCTTCTTCCCGCAGCGGCGGTTGCGGGCCACCTGAGTCCACGGCGGAAGTCGCCAGGCTCGATACCGCGGCCGGAGGAACAGTGGCGCCCGTGTCCGCACGCGACGGCACGTCCTCCGTTGCCCGTGCATCTGCCGGCTGCACCTCCCGCGGTTCGGCCAGGATGGCGGCTGCCGGCGCTTCCGGCGAGGTTCCGGCCGGGCCGGTCGCAGGCCGGTCCGCCTGCCGCGCCTGTCCGGGTGCCGGGGGTTCGCGCAGCTGCCATGCCACGCCGAAAGCCAGTACCAGCGACGCCGCCAGGCTCAGCGGCGCGATCCAGCGACGCGGCCGGGCGCGGCGCCGGTGCAGCGGCGACGGAGCGGCCGCCGGCCCCGTGGCGCCGGCAGGGGCCTGCCCGCGTGCGGCGGCAAGGATGCGCGCGTCCAGCCCGGGCGACGGACCCGGGCCGGCAGCCGCCTCCAGCTGGCGCCGCAGCTCCAGTTCTTCCGGGGACAGCGGATCGTGCCTGCTCATGCCTGGAGTCTCCCGCGCAGGCGGTCCATTGCGTAGCGCAGCCGTGACTTCACTGTCTCCCGGCCGACCCCGGTGATGTTGCCGATCTCCTCCAGCGACAGCTCGCCGTGCAGGCGCAGGAGCACGGCCTGGCGCTGTTCCGGCGGCAGTTCGTCCAGCGCCTGGTGCAGGCGCATCGCCTGCTGCGTGCGGCTGGCATGCTGTTCCGGGTCGTCGCCGGCAGCCAGCGCGGCCGTGCGCTGCTCGGCGTCGGCCGGCGCCGGCGGACGGTGCTTCTGCGCGCGCCAGTGGTCGGTGAGCCGGTTGTGGGCGATGCGGTAGAGCCAGGCGCCGAACGGCGCGTCCGGCCTCCAGCCGTCGCGGGCGGCGATGACCCGTTGCCAGACGTCCTGGAACAGTTCCTCCGCCAGGGGGCGGTCGTGCACGTGGCCGACCAGGAAGCGGAACAACGGCAGTCGATGGCGGGCGTACAGCGCCTCGAACGCGGACGCGTCGCCGGCGGCCCAGGCCTGCATCAGGGTTTCGTCGCCGGGTGCGTCCACCGCCTGGTCCATGGGCAGCACCCTACCGTGGCCTCCGCGCGAAGCAAGCGGCGGTGCGGCAGGCGGGCAGGGCAGGGCAGGACCAGGGTGGCGGTGGATGGCATGGAAACTGGAACGCACGGGAGCGCCGGATGGGGTCGAGCGCCGCGGACCCAGGCGCTATGCTGGCGCCTGCAGCAAGGCCATGCGGGACAGATGATCCAACCCAGTCGCCTCGAGGGCGCGGCGCCAGCCGCCGGCATGGTCGTGCCAGCAGAGGCGACCCGCCTGCACGCGGCACTGCGCGGCCTGCTCCCCGAGGCCGGGTGGGTGGCGGTGGGCTGGCGCCAGGACGGGGTCCCCGGCTGTGCCGAGGCCGGCGATGGCGGGCCTGCGGCCCTCGGGCTGCTGCAGCGCGTGCTGGCTGGCGAGTCCGTGGTGGCTCCGGGCGTGGAGGTCGAGGCCTGGAGCGACGGTGACGCCCGCCTGGCGGTGCTTGCGGGCGGTGCAGGTACGATCGACGCCGACCGCCTGCTCGCCTGGCGCGGCGCGGCGCAGGCCCTGCTGGAGGCCGGGTTGCACGCGGCGCGCCTGCAGGCACGAGTGCAGAAGCTGGAGCGGTCGCGCAGCCTGCAGAAGGCGCTGTACGAGATCGCGGACCTGGCCGGCGGCGAGGTCGAGATGCAGGAGATGTTGGCGCGGCTGCACGGCATCATCGGCACGCTGATGTACGCGCCCAGCTGCTACATCGTCGAATACGACGAGCCGCGCGGGACCCTGCGCTTCCTGTACTTCGCCGACGACCGCGACCCGTACCTGGCCGAGGGCGGCCGCGAGTGGTCGGTGGAGGAGATGGCCGACACGCTGACTTTCGCCCTGCTCAGGCACGGCCAGGCCCTGCGCGGCCCGTCGCGCCGGATCCGCCGCGCGCTGGGCCTGCCCGAGGACGTCCAGGCCCACGGCTCGGAAAGCCTGGACTGGCTGGGCGTGCCGATGCGGCGCGGCGAGCGCGTGTGCGGCGCGATCGTGGTGCAGAGCTACGACCGCGCCGGGTGCTACACGGAGGAGGACCGGGCCCTGCTGGGCTTTGTCGCCCAGCACGTGCAGACCACGCTGGACCGCCGCCAGGCGCAGGCCGAACTCGAACGCCGGGTCCTGGAGCGGACCCTGGAGCTGGAACGGGCCAACCGCGAGCTGCAGGAGGAGGTGCTCGAGCGCCAGCGCGCCGAGCGCCTGCAGCACGCGCTGTACCGCATCGCCGAGATGGCGGTCAGCAGCGAGAGCCTGGAGCAGTACTACGCCAAGGTCCATGCCGCGGTGGACGAACTGCTGTACGCGCGCAATTTCTACATCGCCCTGCTGTCCGAGGACCGGGCGAGGATCGAATTCGTGTACTCGGTCGACGAGGCCGGCAACCATCGGCCCTCGCGGCAGCCGGGCAGGGGGCTGACCGAGTACGTGATGCGCACCGGCTCCACCCTGCTGGCGCACCGGGAGGACATCGACGCGCTGATCGCCGCCGGCGAGGTGCAGGACCCCGGGCAGGTGCGCGCCAGCAGCTGGCTGGGCGTGCCGCTGCATCTGGACGGTGCGGTCGTCGGGCTGATCGCGGTGCAGAGCTACGACCCGCAGATCCGCTTCAGCCGGGACGACGAGCGGCTGCTCTCCTTCGTCGCCCACAACATCGGCACCGGCCTGGCCCGCCAGGCGGCGCAGGAGCGCCTGCGCGTGGCCCACGCCGAACTGGAGCTGCGCGTCGGCGAGCGCACCGGGGAGCTGGAGCGCGCCAACGAGCAGCTGCTGGCGCAGATCGGCGAGCGCCTGCGCGCCGAACAGAGGCTGACCCACCAGGCCCTGCATGACGCCCTGACCGGACTGCCCAATCGCAGCTGCCTGCTCGAATCCCTGGCCGCATCGCTGGATCGCGCCGGCGGTGGCGGGGGACATCCGTTCGCGGTGCTGTTCCTGGACCTGGACCGCTTCAAGGTGGTCAACGACAGCATCGGCCACGCGGCCGGCGACGAGCTGCTGGTCGAGGTCTCGCGGCGGCTGGTGTCGGCGGTGCGCCCGGGCGACGTGGTCGCCCGCCTGGGCGGCGACGAATTCGCGGTGCTCGTGGCCTGCTCCGGCCACGAGGAAGCGCGCGAAATGGCCCGGATGCTGCTGGCCTTGGTCGGGCAGCCGCTGTGGGTCGCCGGACGCGAACTGTTCCCCTCGGCCAGCATGGGCATCGCCCTGTGGCATCCGCGCTACCGCCGCGGCGAGGAACTGCTGCGCGACGCCGACGCGGCCATGTACAGGGCCAAGAACGAAGGCCGGGACCGCTTCGCGATATTCGACGAGGCCATGCGCGAACAGGCCATGCGCAGCCTGGACCTGGAAGCGGACATGCGCAGGGCGATCCAGCGCCGCGAGTTCATGCCGTACTACCAGCCGATCGTGCGCCTGCACGATGGAGCGGTGATCGGCCACGAGGCCCTGCTGCGCTGGCGCCACGAACGCCGCGGCCTGCTCTCGCCGGCCGCCTTCATCGCCCTGGGCGAGGAGAGCGGCCTGATCGAGCATGTGGACTGGCTGCTGTACGAACAGGTCATCGGGGAACTGGCGCGCGGCGGCACCGGCTACATCTCGGTGAACGTGTCACCGCGCCACTTCCGCTCGCCGGATTTCGCCAGCCGCCTGCTGGGCCTGCTGGACGGCGCCGGCGCCGACCCGGCGCGGCTGCGCCTGGAGATCACCGAGGTGGCGCTGATGGACGACGCGCCGCGTACCCGGCGCATGCTCGATGCCCTGCGCGCCCGCGGCGTGCGCGCCCTGCTGGACGACTTCGGCACCGGTTTCTCGGCGCTGTCCTACCTGCACCGGTTCCCGATCCTGGGGCTGAAGATCGACCGCAGCTTCGTCGCCGGTCTGGATGCCGAGGGCGGGCGCGAGGAGAGCCTGGCCCTGGTACGCGCCATCCTGGCGCTGTCGCGCAGCCTGGGCATGGAGACCGTGGGCGAGGGCATCGAGACCATGGCCCAGCGCGACACCCTGCAGGAACTGGGATGCACCGCCGGGCAGGGCTACCTGCTGGGGCGGCCGGTATCCTGCCCGGTGCGCTGAGCCGGCCGCGCCGCGCTCAGCTGCGGATCACCAGCAGCCGCAGCTCGCTCATGTCCTCGATGGCGTACTTCACGCCCTCGCGGCCGAAGCCGGAGTCCTTCACCCCGCCGTAGGGCATGTTGTCCATGCGGAAGCTGGGCACGTCGCCGACGATGACGCCGCCGACCTGGAGCCTGTCCCAGGCGCGCATGGCGTGCGCGAGGCTGTCGGTGAACACGCCGGCCTGCAGGCCGAAGTCCGAGTCGTTGACCGTCTCCAGCGCCGCGTCGAAGTCCTCGAAGCGCTGCATCAGCGCCACCGGGCCGAAGGCCTCCTGGCGCTGCAGTTCGCAGTCGCGCGGCACGTCCTCCAGCAGGGTGGCCTCGAGCATGTTGCCCTTGCGGCCGCCACCGATGACCACCTTCGCCCCGGCCTTGCGCGCCGATTCGATCCAGCCTTCCAGCCGGCGCGCCGCGGCCTCGTCGATCATCGGGCCGATGAAGGTCTTCTCGTCCTTCGGGTCGCCGGCGACGAAGGTGGCGATCTTCGCCGCCAGCTTCTCCTTCAGCGCGTCGTAGACATCGGCGTGGGCCAGGATCCGCTGCACGCTGATGCAGCTCTGCCCGGACTGGTAGTAGGCGCCGAAGGCCAGGCGCTCGACCACGTGGTCCAGGCGTCCGCCCTGGTCGGCATCGACGATGCAGGCGGCATTGCCGCCCAGCTCCAGGGTGACCTTCTTGCGCCCGGCGCGGGCCTTGAAGTCCCAGCCGACCAGGCCGCCGGTGAAGGACAGCAGCTTGATCCGGTCGTCCTCGACCAGCGGCGTGGCCACCGCGTTGTCGCAGGCGAAGATCGAGAACGCGCCCTTCGGCAGGTCGGTCTCGGCCAGGACCTCGGCGATGATCAGCGCCCCCACCGGGGTCTTGCCGGCCGGCTTGAGCACGAACGGGCAGCCGGCGGCGATCGCCGGGGCGACCTTGTGCGCGACCAGGTTGAGCGGGAAGTTGAACGGGGTGATGAAGCTGCAGGGGCCGATCGGCACCCGCTTCCAGACGCCGCGGTAGCCGCGGCCGCGCTCGGAGATCTCCAGGTCGACGGTCTGGCCCTCGATCCGGGTGGCTTCCTCGGCGGCGATGCGGAAGGTGTCGATCAGCCGGGTCACTTCGCCCCGCGCATCCCTGATCGGCTTGCCGGCCTCGATGCACAGGGCCTCGGCCAGCTCCCCGGCGCGCTCGCGGAAGCGGGCGATGCAGTGCTCCAGTACCGCCTGGCGGCGGTAGGCGGGCAGGGCGGCCATCGCTGGGGCGGCTTCGACCGCCGCGGCGATCGCCCGCTCCACCGTGGCCGCGTCGGCCATGGCCACCCGGGTCGCCACCTCGCCACTGTACTTGTCGCGCACCTCCAGGCCGGCATTGGGGGATTCGGCGACGTTGGCGACGTAGAGCGGGTAGGTCGGCTTGAGCATGGGACTGTCCTGGACACGGCGGGCCGGTGGCCGGAGTATGCCGTGGCCGGCGGGAAGGCCGCGTGGCCGGCCGCCGGGACGTTCCGGTTCGTCGCGGTTCGGCCATGCCAGGGCGCGGGCGTCTAGAATGCGCACATGCAGCACGATGCCGTTACCCAGCCCACGCCGCCCGCTTCCATCGGACCCTGGCCGCGCCGTCCCCCCCGCCGGGTCCTGGTCGGCGGGGTGGCCGTCGGCGGTGGTGCCCCGGTGGTCGTCCAGTCCATGACCAATACCGATACGGCCGACGTGGCCGGCTCGGTGAAGCAGGTGGCTGAGCTGTGGCGCGCCGGCTCGGAGCTGGTGCGCCTGACCGTCAACACGCCGGAGGCGGCCGCGGCGATCCCGCGGATCCGCGAGAAGCTGCTGATGATGGGCATCGACGTGCCCCTGATCGGCGACTTCCACTACAACGGCCACCAGCTGCTGGCCGGCGAACCGGCCTGCGCGCAGGCCCTGGCCAAGTACCGGATCAACCCCGGCAACGTCGGTTTCGGCAAGAAGAAGGACACCCAGTTCGCCTCGATCATCGAGAAGGCGATCGAGTACGGCAAGCCGGTGCGCATCGGCGCCAACTGGGGCTCGCTGGACCAGGCCCTGGCCGCGCGCCTGATGGACGAGAACAGCCAGCGCGCCGAGCCCTGGGACGCCGGCCGGGTGCTGCGCGAGGCACTGATCCGCTCGGCCGTCGATTCGGCCGACCGCGCCGTGGAGCTGGGCCTGCCGGCCGACCGCATCGTGCTCAGCTGCAAGGTCAGCGGCGTACAGGAGCTGATCGCGGTGTACCGCGACCTGGCACAGCGCTGCGACTACGCCCTGCACCTGGGCCTGACCGAGGCCGGCATCGGCAGCAAGGGCATCGTGGCTTCGGCCGCGGCGCTGGCGGTGCTGCTGCAGGAAGGCATCGGCGACACCATCCGCATCTCGCTGACCCCCGAACCGGGCCAGCCGCGCACCGCCGAGGTGGTGGTCGCGCAGGAACTGCTGCAGACCACCGGCCAGCGCGCCTTCACCCCGATGGTCACCGCCTGCCCCGGCTGCGGCCGCACCACCAGCACCTTCTTCCAGGAACTGGCCAAGACGGTGCAGGAGCACGTGCGGGCGAAGATGCCGGAATGGCGCATCTCGCACCCGGGCGCGGAGAACCTGTCGCTGGCGGTGATGGGCTGCGTGGTCAATGGCCCGGGCGAGTCGCGCCATGCCGACATCGGCATCTCCCTGCCGGGTACCGGCGAGGCGCCCTCGGCCCCGGTATTCGTCGACGGCGAGAAGAAGGTCACGCTCAAGGGCGAGAACATCGCCACCGAGTTCGTGGCCCTGATCGACGAGTACGTCGAGACCCGGTATGCCCGGAAGGCCGGCTGAGCCGCCTCCGGGAGACTCCGCGGCGCCGGTGCTGCCGCCGCGCCGCAGGCTGGGCCTGCTGCTGTTGCTGTTCCTCGGGGTGCTGGCCCCGCTGTGGCTGTTCGCCGAGCTGGCCGACGAGGTCCACGAGCTGGAGGAAATGGTGCACGCCGACGAGGCGCTGCTGCGCTGGCTCAACGGCCTGGCCGGGCCGCGCCTGGACGCGTTCTTCGTCGCCGTCACCCATGCCGGCTACGAGCACGGGGTGATCCCGCTCGACGTGCTGCTGTCGCTGGTCCTGTTGCTGAAGCGCAAGTGGCGCGAGGCGACCTTCGCGGTGGTGTCCTTCGTCGGCTCGGCGCTGCTGAACCTGGCCGCCAAGCACAGCTTCCAGCGCGCGCGCCCGGACCTGTGGGAATCGATCGCCCCGGAGACCACCTTCAGCTTCCCCAGCGGCCATGCCATGGGCTCGATGACCCTGGCCATGGTCGCGATCCTGCTGGCATGGCGCACCCGCTGGCGCTGGCCGGTGGTGGCGGCGGCGGCCGCGTTCGTGCTGCTGGTGGGGCTGTCGCGCCTGTACCTGGGCGTGCATTACCCCTCGGACGTGCTGGCCGGCTGGGCCGCGGGCCTGGCCTGGGTCGCCGGGAGCTACCTGGTGCTGTTCCGCGCACGGCGGCCGTGGCACCCGCGCTGGCGCTGAGTCAGTCACCGTCCCAGGGCGGGGGCAGGGCGTCGATGTGCGCGACCAGGGCCTCGCGCAGGCGGACATGGTCGGCCGCGGAGGGGTGCCAGTGGCAGGCCTGCATGTCCAGGCCGGATACCGGCAGGAAGCTGATCCTGCGGTCGCCCTCGCCAAGCAGCTTCATGGCGACCTGGCGCGCGTGGTCGCGGATCTCGCCGTCGACCGCATCGGTGGCCCACAGCACGAAGTGCGCCCGCGGCCAGCGCGCGCGCAGCTGGCGCACGAAGCGGGCATAGGTCCGCACGTAGTCCTCGCGCAGGGCGGCGCGGTCGGCCCAGGGCTCGCCTTCGTGCAGGGCGGTGGAGAAGTCGTTGGTGCCCAGGGCGATGACGACCAGCTGCGGCTGCCAGGCGGTGTCCTCGTCCGGATGTCCGTGCGAAAGCAGCAGGTACGGCCAGGCGGCGGGCAGGGTGTCGCCGGCGTGGCCATCGTAGTTGCGCACCACGCCGCGGCCGGAAATGGCATGGATCCGGTAATCGGCGCCGTAGTGCCTGGCCACCTGCGGGCCGAAGGCGGCGCTGGTGTCCGTCGTTGCATCGACTTCCGCGCTGCTGCACTCGCGGGTGGTCGAGGTGTTGCCATAGCCGACCGTGTGCGAGTCGCCGATGAACTCGATCCGGCGCGCGCGCGCAGGCAGTTCCAGAGCGCGGCTGCCGCGCGGCAGCAGGAAGCCGCCGAACACGTGCGCCGCGGCCTGGTTCTCGCTGGCCGTCTCCAGGCGCAGCACGTGCCGGCCCGGGGCGAGGCCGTCCACGCGGTAGCGGCCCGGCGCCGGCTGGCGCAGGGTGGCGACGCGCTCCCCGTCCACCAGCACGTGCAGGGTCAGCGGTGGCGCCACCAGCTCGAACCCGGCCTGGTCGCCCTCGAACGCGGTCTCGAAATGGACCCCCGGCCACTGGTGGGCCAGGCCCGCCGGATGCGGCGCGGTGCGCCCGCCGATGGCCACGGGCGCGGGCGTGCCCTGCAGCGCGGCATCGGCGCGCACGCGCGGCTGCGCCTGCGCGCTGGCGGCAATGCCCAGCAGCAGGGCGAGGACGATCGCGGTGCGGCGTGCCATGGCTTCCCCTCCTGGCCAGGTCGGCGGAGCGCGGAGGATCGCAGCGGGAGCGCGGAAAGAACAAGGCCCGGGGATTGCCCGGGCCTTGACTGGAATATTGGTGGTGGGGCGGCAGCCCGCGCCAAACGACCGTTGAAAGTACGCGATACCGTCGTTCCGGCAAGTTGATAAGTCCTGCTGGCTGCTGCGAAAAGCGGGGGTTGACAGGCCAGAGGCAGCGGACGATCAAGCGGTTTTTCCCGTGGATCGGTCACCGATATGGCCGTTCAAATTCGTATGCTTCTCTGGTCCGGTTCGATTCCGGAATCGGGAATTGAACCCGCGTCCGTCCCCCCGACCAAGAGCACACCCATTCACACCCATTCCGGGGTAAGGCAGCCCGGGGTGCGGGGGATCGCACCTTCTATCGCCGCATTATATGCGGTGAATAACTTGCGCATGCGGAGAATGAAGCCCATAATCTCCGCATGAACAGCGGCGATTACAAGTACATCTGGCAGGCCAGTGACTGGCCGGACTGGCGCTTCGACCTGGCGGCGCTCGCTGGCCCTATGGCGGATGTGAGTCGTGCTCAAGGGCTCTTGCTGGGGCGTCTGGCCGACGTGGGCATGGCGCTGCGCGATCAGGCCAGCCTGGCGGCGCTCACCGAAGACGTGGTCAAGACCAGCGAAATCGAGGGCGAGCAGCTCAACGTCGAGTCCGTGCGCTCAAGCATCGCTCGCCGGCTGGGCGTCGACATCGGGGCGTTGGCTCCAGTCGATCGTCATGTCGAAGGCGTGGTGGAGATGGTGCTCGACGCCACGGTCAACTGCGCGGCGCCGGTGACCCGCGAGCGGTTGTTCGGCTGGCACGCGGCGCTCTTTCCCACTGGTTACTCCGGCCTCTCCAGGATCAAGGTCGGCAGTTGGCGCGACGACGCCAGTGGCCCCATGCAGGTGGTCTCCGGCCCCATCGGCCGCCAGCGCGTGCATTTCGAGGCGCCGCCCGCCGATCGACTGGAGACCGAGACAGGTCGTTTCCTCGAATGGGTCAATGCGGACTCGGGTGAGCCACCGCTCGTCAAGGCGGGGCTTGCCCATCTGTGGTTCGTGACCTTGCACCCGTTCGACGACGGCAACGGCCGTATCGCCCGGGCCATCGGCGACCTGCTGTTGGCGCGCGCCGACGGCAGCCCGCAGCGCTTCTACAGCCTGTCGGCGCAGATCCAGCGGGAGCGCAAGGCCTACTACGATATTCTGGAGCGCACCCAGAAGCGGTCCATGGACGTCACCGAGTGGCTGGCCTGGTTCCTCGACACCCTGCATCGCGCCGTCGATCAGGCGCAGCACACCCTCGATGCCGTGCTGACCAAGGCACGCTTCTGGCAGCACTGGGCAGCCACACCTTTGAACGAGCGACAGGTGAAATTGCTCAACCGGCTACTCGATGGCTTTGAAGGTAAGCTCACCAGCAGCAAGTGGGCGGCGATCGCCAAGTGCTCGCCAGACACGGCGCTGCGCGACATCAACGACCTGCTCGCGCGCGGCGTGCTGCGGAAATCGAATGCGGGCGGGCGCAGTACCAGCTACGAGCTGAACGATCTCCCGTAGTAACCGCGCGTCTTCTGAATTGACTTGGCTGGCGGACCGAACAGCGCCTTCATGGACTCCTGCCAACTCATGCGGAAGGAGACCAAGATGGTGGACCGGCCAGAGTTCTGTAGACACTCAGTCGCCGCTCTGCGCGTAGCGCCTTTCAAACTCTACCGGTGATAGTCCGCCAGCGGAACTATGCCGGCGGATCGGGTTGTAGAACATCTCGATGTAGTCGAACACATCCGATGCTGCCATGGCGCGTGTCGGGTAGATCCGTCGCTTGATCCGCTCCTTCTTCAAGACGCTGAAAAAACTCTCGGCCACGGCATTGTCGTGGCAGTCCCCGCGACGACTCATGCTCGGCACCATCCGGTGCGCTTTCAGGAACGACTGCCAGTCGTTGCTGGTGAACTGGCAGCCCTGGTCGGAGTGGACCGACGTCCCCCCATCTTTGAGTAGCAGGTCGATTTGGAGTCCAATCCCCAACCAGACGGAGATTGGACGTGAAGAAGCGCTTTTCCGAAGAGCAGATCATCGGCTTCCTGCGTGAAGCCGAAGCTGG
>NZ_PDWP01000026.1 GCF_010093235.1 Pseudoxanthomonas suwonensis
CCCCCGGATACACAACAGGGGAGATCGTCGGCGGCGTCGGATGTGTATAGGAGACAGGTACCGCCCCAGGGCGGACGGGCCATCCGGAGATGATGACCCGATGAGGATCGTATTCGCAGGCACCCCGCAGTTCGCGGTGCCTTCCCTGCGCGTCGCCGCTCAACGCGGCGAGGTGGTGGCCGTCTATACCCAGCCGGACCGGCCCGCCGGGCGCGGCCGCGGGCTGCAGGCCTCGCCGGTCAAGCTGGAGGCGGTCGGCCGCGGCATCCCGGTGTTCCAGCCGGAAAGCCTGCGCGACCCTGCCGCCCAGGAACAGCTGCGCGCGCTGCAGCCGGACCTCATGGTGGTGGTGGCCTACGGCCTGATCCTGCCCAAGGCCGTGCTCGCCATCCCCACCCACGGCTGCTGGAACGTGCATGCCTCCCTGCTGCCGCGCTGGCGCGGCGCGGCGCCGATCCAGCGCGCGATCCAGGCCGGCGACGCCGAGACCGGCGTGTGCCTGATGCAGATGGAGGCGGGCCTGGACACCGGCCCGGTGCTGCTGGAGCAGCGCACGCCGATCGGCGAGGCCGAGACCGGCGGCCAGCTGCACGACCGCCTGGCCGAGCTGGGCGCGCAGGTGCTGGCCGACGGCCTGGGCCTGCTGCGCGCCGGCATCCGCCCGGTGCCGCGTCCGCAGCCGGCCGAGGGCGTGACCTACGCGCACAAGCTGGACAAGGCCGAGGCGCGGCTGGACTGGAACCGTCCGGCTGCCGAACTGGCCCGCACCGTGCGCGCCTTCAATCCGTGGCCGGTGGCCGAGGCCCGGGTCGCAGGCGAGCGCCTGCGCATCCATGGCGCCATCGCCGTGGACCAGGCCCATGGCGCCGTCCCCGGCACCCTGCTGGGCGCCAGCCGCGACGGCATCGACATCGCCTGCGGCGAGGGCGTGCTGCGCCTGCGTACCGTGCAGCGCGAGGGCGGTCGGGCGATCACCGCCGCGTCCCGTCCTGCCCGCCCCATGGCCCCGGGCGTCGAGGTGCGGGTGCACGCCGCGCGCGTGCTCGACGCGGTGGTGCACCGCGGCCGCTCGCTGAAATCCGAACTCGCGCCGGTGCTGCCGCGCCTGCCCGATCCGCGCGATCGCGCCCTGCTGGAGGCAGTGGTGTTCGCCGCCCTGCGCGGCCGCCACCGCTACGAGGCTGCGCTGCGCGGCTGGCTGGCCAGGCCGCCGGGTCCGGCCGACGGCCCCCTGGTCGCGCTGCTGCTGGCCGGCTGCGCCCAGCTGGACGCGCTGCAGCTGCCGGCGCACGCCGCCCTGGATGCCACGGTCGAGGCCGCGCGTGCGCTGGGCCGGCCGCACCAGGCCGGGCTGGTCAACGCATTGCTGCGCCGGGCCCAGCGCGAGGGGTTCCCGGTGGCCGATCCGGCGGACGCCTGGCCGCAGTGGCTGCGGCGCAAGGTCGAGGCCGCCTGGCCGGAGCACGCGGCCGCCCTGTTCGAGGCCAGTGCCCATCCCGCGCCCTTGTGGCTGCGGGTCAATCGGCGCCTGGTCGGCGGCGACGATTACCGCGCGCGACTGGAGGAGGCGGGCATCGCGGCCGCGGTCGATCCGCGCCTGGCCGATGGCCTGCGCGTGGACGCGCCGGTGCCGGTGGCGGCGCTGCCCGGTTTCGAGGAAGGCCTGGTGGCGGTGCAGGACGGTTCGGCGCAGCAGGCGGCCGATGCCCTGGCGCCGGAACCGGGCGCGCGCGTGCTCGATGCCTGCGCCGCCCCGGGCGGCAAGGCCGCGCACCTGCTGGAGCGCGATCCGACCCTGGAACTGCTGGCGCTGGACGTGGACCCGCGCCGGCTGGCGCGGGTCGAGGACACCCTGCGCCGTGGCGGCCTGCTCGGCGAGCGCGTGCAGCTGCGCCCGGTCGACGCCACTACCCCCGCGCTGTGGTGGGACGGCTTCACCTTCGACGCGATCCTGCTGGACGCGCCGTGCTCGGCCACCGGCGTGGTCCGGCGCCAGCCGGACATCCTGCTGCACCGCCGGCCCGAGGACATCGAGTCCCTGGTCGCCGCGCAGGCACGCCTGCTCGACGCGGCCTGGCCCATGCTGCGCCCGGGCGGCGTGCTGCTGTACGCCACCTGCTCGATCCTGCCGGAGGAGAACGCCGGCCAGGTCGAGGCCTTCCTCGCGCGCACCCCCGACGCGGCCGCGGTGCCGCTGCCGGAGTCCTTCGGCCATGCCTCCGGTCCCGGCCGGCAGCGGCTGACCGGCGAGGACGGCATGGACGGTTTCTTCTACGCGCGCCTGCGGAAATCCGAGTGACCTGATCCACGAGCCCAGCCATGGCGATACGGGACCTGCGCAAGCACGACTACTGGTTGTTCTGGACCCTGGCCGTGCTGGTGCTGGGCGCCGGGCTGGGCCTGCGCGATCCGTGGCCGGCGGACGAGCCGCGCTTCGCCCTGGTGGCCAGGCAGATGGTGGAGAGCGGCAACTGGCTGTTCCCGCACCGCGGCACCGAGCTGTATTCGGACAAGCCGCCGATGCTGATGTGGCTGCAGGCGGCGTTCTTCACGGTGACCGCCAACTGGCGCATCGCATTCCTGCTGCCGTCCTTCCTGGCCGCGCTGGGCACGCTGTGGTGCGTGCAGGACCTGGCCGGCCGGCTGTGGACGCGACGCGTGGGCCTGTATGCCTCCTGGGCGCTGCTGTTCGCGTTCCAGTTCACCTGGCAGTCGAAGAAGGCGCAGATCGATCCGCTGGTGACCTTCTTCATCACCCTGGCCAACTACGGCCTGCTGCGCCACCTGCTGCTGGGGCCGTCCTGGCGCTGGTGGACGCTGGGCTGGGCGGCCGCCGGGCTGGGTACGATCACCAAGGGCGTGGGCGCGCTGGCCCTGCTGATGGTGCTGCCGGCGGCGATCGCCTCGCTGCGTGGCTGGCCCGGCGTGCGCCTGCACGTGCGCGACTGGCGCTTCTGGCTGGGCCCGCTGGCGTTCCTGGCCGCGGTGGGGGCGTGGCTGGTGCCGGTGGTCGCCGTGGCCCTCTCCCAGGGCCTGCCGGAATACCGCGAATACCTGGACGACATCCTGTTCCGGCAGACGGCCAAGCGTTACTCGCAGTCCTGGGACCATCACCAGCCACCCTGGTACCACCTCGGCGTGATGGCGACGATGTGGATCCCGCCGGTGCTGGCGCTGCCATGGGCGATCCCGGCCTGGCGCCGGCGGCTGCGCCGGCTGGATCCGCGCTACCTGCTGCCGCTGGCCTGGTGGCTGCTGATCGTCGTGTTCTTCTCCATTCCCGACGGCAAGCGCGACGTCTACGTGATGCCGGCCCTGCCGATGATGTGCCTGGCCCTGGCGCCGCTGCTGCCGGGCCTGCTGCGCCGGCGGCTGGCGCGTCCGCTGCTGCTGGGCCTGGCCGCCGTGCTGGTGCTGGTCTTCCTTGCCGGCGGCGCCTCGCTGCTGTCCGGGGCCGGCTCGCTGGACGAACGCCTGAGTGAGCAGCGCGGGCTCGACCCGCATGCGGTCGTGGCCGGTGGCTGGATGCTGCTGGCGATCGGCGCATGGGGGCTGGCGTGCCTGCTCGTCTTCCGCCATCGCGTCGCGGCAGCGCTGTTTGGCACCCTGGCCGGCGTGTGGACCCTGTACGGCCTGGTCGGCTACCCGCTGCTGAACGACGCCAGCTCGGCCCGCGGGGTGATGCGCGAGGCGGGCCGCCGCATCGGGCCGGACGCCGAGCTTGGCCTGGTGGCCTGGAAGGAGCAGAACCTGCTGATGGCCGATCGCCCCGCGACGACCTTCGGCTTCAGGCGCCGGTGGGAGGAGCAGCTCCAGCTTGCCGTCGCCTGGCAGGGGCAGGCGACGGATCGTTGGCTCCTGGTCCAGGAAGCCGCGCTGGAACGCTGCTTGCATCCGGACCGGATAGAGCTGGCCGGTATCTCCAACCGCCGCCGCTGGTGGCTGGTGCCGCCGGGCGCGGTCGACGAGCCGTGCGAGGCGACCGAGGAAGAAAGGGCCCGCGCGGCGGCGGAGCAGGGGCGGGACCGGGATGACTAGCCCCGACCACCGCTCCCCGGCTCAGTAAGCATTCCGCGTGCAACGACGAACATGGACGACCGACAGGCATGATGCCGGGGAAGAGGCGGTGAGCGATACCGGACAAGCTGAAGGGCCACGGCTGCGCTGGGCGCGGCGATGCGCCGACTGGGCGCTGTGGTGCCTGCCCGCCCTGACCCTCACCCTGCCCAAGGGCCTGCTGCCCTTCGGCCTGCTCCTGCTGCTGTCCACGCTGCTGGTGCCGGGCGTGGTCGGCCGCGTGCGCCGGATCGCCACCCCCATGGCGCTGGTCGGCGGCGTGGCGTTGCTGGCCATCGCCGTGGCCTTCGCTTCCGACCGGCTGTCCTCGGGCGAGGGCATCGACAGCCGCGACCGGCTGCTGGTCCTGCCCTGGGTGATGGCGTGGGCCTGGGCCCTGCAGCCTTCGCTGCTGTGGCTCTGGCGCGGGGCCATGGCCGGCCTCTGCTTCGCCGTGCTCCTCGCCCTGGCGCAGGTCCTCGGTGGAGCGGGGCGCGCTTCCGGCTGGGGCAATGCCATCGTGTTCGCCGACGTGGTGCTGCTGCTGACGGTGGTGGCCGTGTTCTGCCGGCCGCCGGGAAGCTGGCACTGGGCGGTGTTCGGGGTGGTCTGCGGCACGGTCGCGATCCTGTGCAGCGGCACCCGCGGCGCCTGGCCGGGGCTGCTGGTCCTGCTAGGGGTCGTGGTGCTCGGCAGCGGTTGGCAGAGCTGGCGCTACCGGATGCTGCTGCTGGCCACCGGCCTGGCCGGGATCGTGGCCCTGGTCGGCGTGGTCCCTGGCATGAGCAGCCAGATGCGGCTGAACGAGCTGCAGCAGGACATCGAGCGCATCGACGCCGGCGACCACGACTCCTCGGTCGGCGCCCGCGTCGAGCGCCTGCAGGTGGCGATTGCGGCCTTCCGCGAACGGCCGTGGACCGGCGTGGGCATCGGCCAGTTCGACCGGGCCATGCTCGAGCACCTGCCGGACTGCCAGCCGCCGGAGGCGGTGGCGCGCTGCCACCTGGGCCACGCGCACAACGACCTGGCCGAGTGGGCGGCGACCATGGGCGTGCCGGGACTGCTATCCCTGCTGCTGCTGTACGGCGTGCCGCTGGTGCTGTTCGTGCGGATGGTGCGCTGTCCAGGCGCCTCGCGCGTGCGCGGGATCGCCGCCTGCGGCGTCATGGTGGTGACGGTGTTCGTGCTGTGCGGCTTCACCCAGTCGATGTTCGCCCACCAGACCACCACCAGCGTCTACGCCTCGCTGGTCGGCATCCTCCTGGGCCTGGGCCTGCGCGAGGAAGCCCGCAGGACGCGCATCACCGCGCCGAAGATCCGCTGACGGCCGCAGTCGGGCACTGCCCGTTGCCTGGGGCGCATCCCGGGCGCACCCCTTCCTGCACGCGTCTCCGCCGGAACGCGCCACGGGTCAGCCGGCGCCGGGGGCGTTCCGGTATCGGGACCCGGCTGCGGCATGGCTGTGGCCGCCGTCACGTGGAGCGGCCTGCCATCTTCGCCTACCCGAACGCGGCGCAGCAGTGCCCAGCCGCGCGCCGCACGCATGACCAGGCCGACCTTCCACGGGATCCGCCGGCTCGCGGGAACACCGGCGGGCCGCGCCGGGGCCAGGGCAATCCGGCATGGCCGCCTCCGGTACCTCGCGGATGGCGTTCCCCGCAGCGACGCGTCGCCCTTGCCGCGCAAAAAGAAAGCGCCGGCCACGGGGGCCGGCGCCAAGGGATGGCCGGTGCGGAAGCCGCACCGGCCGGGGCTTGCGGCGAACCGTCAGGCCGTGATGTCCACGTCCTTGGTTTCGCGCAGGAACAGCGTGCCGATCACCAGGGTCATGACCGCGACGATGATCGGATACCACAGGCCGTAGTACAGGTTGCCCGAGGCCGCCACCAGCGCGAAGGAGATCGCCGGCAGGAAGCCGCCGAACCAGCCGTTGCCGATGTGGTACGGCAGCGACATGGAGGTGTAGCGGATGCGGGTCGGGAACAGTTCCACCAGGTAGGCGGCGATCGGGCCGTAGACCATCGTCACGTAGATGACCAGGATCCACAGCAGCAGGATGGTCATCGGGATGTTGATCTCATCGGTCGCGGCCTTGTCCGGATAACCGGCTTCGGTCAGGCTCGCCTTGAGCGCGCCGGCGAACTCGCCCTGCTTGGCCTTCAGCGCGTCGCCGGAGAACTCGGTGGCGTCGTAGGAGGTGATCGGCGCCAGGTCGCCGACGTGCACTTCAGCCACCGAGCCCGGCGCTGCCGGCTGGATGGTGTAAGGCACGCCGGCGCGGGCCAGGGCGGCGGTGGCCATGTCGCAGGAGCTGGTGAACTTGCGCGCGCCGCCGACCGGGTCGAACTGGAACGAGCAGGTGTCCGGATCGGCGACGACCAGCACCGGCGACTGCGCCGCCGCCCGCTCCACGGCCGGGTTGGCGAAGTGGGTCAGGCCCTTGAAGATCGGGAAGTAGGTCACCGCGGCCAGCAGGCAGCCGGCCATGATGATCTTCTTGCGGCCGATCTTGTCCGACAGCCAGCCGAAGAACAGGAAGAACGGGGTGGCCAGGGCCAGCGCCGCCGCGATCAGCAGGTAGGCGACGGTGGAATCGACCTTGAGCATGCTCTGCAGGTAGAACAGCGCATAGAACTGGCCGCAGTACCAGACCACCGCCTGGCCGGCGGTGGCGCCGAACAGGACCAGCAGCATCAGCTTCAGGTTGCCGCTCTTGACCGAATCGCGGAACGGCTTCTTGGAGCCCTTGCCCTCGGCCTTCATCTGCTGGAACAGCGGGGACTCGCTCAGCTGCAGGCGGATCCACACCGAAATGCCCAGCAGCACGATCGAAGCCAGGAACGGGATGCGCCAGCCCCAGGCCTCGAACGCCTCGGTGCCCAGGCCCAGGCGGCAACCCAGGATCACCAGCAGCGACAGGAACAGGCCCAGGGTCGCGGTGGTCTGGATGAAGCTGGTGTACAGGCCACGCTTGCCGACCGGGGCGTGCTCGGCCACGTAGGTGGCCGCGCCGCCGTACTCGCCGCCCATGGCCAGGCCCTGGGCCAGGCGCAGGATGATCAGGATGACCGGGGCGGCCATGCCGATCGAGGCGTAGTTGGGCAGCACGCCGACCAGGAAGGTCGAGAAGCCCATGATCAGGATGGTGACGAGGAAGGTGTACTTGCGGCCGATGCGGTCGCCGAGGCTGCCGAAGAAGGCCGCGCCGAACGGCCGCACGAAGAAGCCGGCGGCGAAGGCCAGCAGCGCGAAGATCATGCCCGTGGTCGGGTTGACGCCGCTGAAGAACTGCTTGGCGATGATGGCCGCGAGCGACCCGTAGAGGTAGAAGTCGTACCACTCGAAGACGGTGCCCAGGCTCGAGGCGAAGATGACCTTCTTGTGGCCTGCGGTGAGCTCGCCCTTGGGCGAGCCATGTGCTGCTGCAGTGCTCATATGTTTGTGTCCCTTCCTCAGAAGCTGTACTTGATGGAGGTATGCAGACGCTTGAGGTCGCCCTCGCGGTCATCCTCGAGAGAACGCTGGCCGTAGCTGATTTCCGCACCCACATCCAGCTTCGGGAACGGCGAATAGATCAGGTTCGCGTGGAAGGACTGGGTACGTTCGGTGACGCCGAAGCCGGTGATGCCGGTGTCGTTGTCGAAGTGCGACGCGGCGTACATCAGGTTGGTGCGGACCTTCGGGCTGAACGCGTGGCGCCAGGCCACGAAGCCGCCGTAGCCGTCCAGCGCCTGCAGGCCGCCGTTGGCGTCGACCACCACGTCGCTGCCGATGCCGAAGGCCAGGTAGCGGCCGATGCCGCTGCCGCCGTTGACCGCCCAGCGGATGTCGTCGTTGGCGCCGAGGTTGAACTTGCCCGACAGGCTCAGCGCGCCGCCGGTCTCGGTCTCCTCCAGCCACTTGAACTGGCGCAGCAGGGCGGCGACGGTGAAGTGGCCCCAGTCGCCCTTGGTCAGCCAGCGCGCGGTGATGTCCGGGGCGACGTTGTCCCCGCTGTTGAAGCGGGCGCCCGAGCCGAGGTACGGGGTGACCGTGGTCTGCGGGTTCTCGATCGAGACCGACCACGGACCGTTGGTGTAGCGCACCTGGGCCTGGCGCACGAACACGGTGCCGTCGGTCGGGCCGACGAAGTCCACCGCGTCGGGCAGCGCCGCCACGTCCATGAAGTTGGACCAGGTCTGGCCGGCCAGCCAGTTGTTCCAGCTGACGTAGGCATGGCGCAGG
Source organism: Pseudoxanthomonas suwonensis (assembly GCF_010093235.1). Taxonomy (GTDB): domain Bacteria; phylum Pseudomonadota; class Gammaproteobacteria; order Xanthomonadales; family Xanthomonadaceae; genus Pseudoxanthomonas; species Pseudoxanthomonas suwonensis. The sequence goes on from NZ_PDWP01000026.1 coordinate 8,281, forward strand.
GTCACGGCATAGGTGTTGGTGGCCGTCTCGTTGCCGGCCAGCGCGTTGCTGCCGCCGCCGAAGAAGTCCGCCTCCACGTAGCCCTTGAGCTTGTCGCCGTTGGCGGTGACGTGGTCGACGCCCAGGCCGAAGCGCGAGAACTGGGCGTGGAAGTCGGCGTACGGGTCGCCGCCGTCGGCGCCGGCGCCGCCCACCGGGATGGTGCTGGGCACGTAGAACAGGCGGCCCGAGGAACCGTCGGCGATGCGGCCGTCGCTGGTCTCGGTGACCATCGCGTCCATCTTGATGAAGCCGGTGTACGAGAACGTGGTACCCGGGGTGGCGTTGGGCGTGATGGTGGTCGCCTGCACCGGCTGCTTGCCGGCCGGCACCGCCGGCTGCGCGGACTGGGCCTGGACGGTGGTGATCTGCTGCTGTTGCTGCTGCGTGGTGGTCAGCAACGCCTGTACCTGGCGTTCGAGTTCGGCCACCCTCGCCTCGAGTGCCTTCTCGCGGTCGCTCTGCGCCAGCGCGGCGCCCGGCACGGCAAGCGCGAGCAGCATTGCGGCTGCCAGCGGCCTGCGCACCAGTCTTGCGGGATGCATGCTCATTGCCCCTCTCTCCCTATATTGCTGCGAATGAGTGCTCGGAAATGGCGGCCTTCCGCCCCTCGCGGCCGGTCGCGAGGTCACACTTCGCACGGGGGCGTGCGAGCGCCTATTCGCCATTAGTCGAAAAACCGGGGTCCAGGGGCCCCGCGCCGCGCCGTTGCTCGGTCCGCCCGTCGGGACGGGCTCCGGCGGCGTCGGCCTTTCGACCAATGTAGTAGCCATAGTGCTGCATTGCGTCACGAACCTTGCGTCAAACTGGGGCCGTTGTCGTGCCTCTTTGCGCGACGTCCAGTCACTGGCATCTGGAGGAGGGAAGCCATGTCCGACCTGTACCCCGTCAAGCCCGAGTTCGCCGCCAAGGCCCGGATCGGCAAGGACGAGTACCAGCGCCTCTACCGCGAATCGGTCGAGGATCCCGAGGGCTTCTGGGCCAGGGCGGCCGAGCGCCTGGACTGGTACCGCAAGCCGACCGTCATCAAGGACGTCAGCTACGACCTGGAGGATTTCCGCATCCGCTGGTTCGCCGACGGCGAGCTCAACGTCTCGGTCAACTGCCTGGACCGCCAGCTGGCCAAGCGCGGCGACAAGGTCGCGATCCTGTTCGAGCCCGACAGCCCGGACGCGCCGGTGCAGAAGGTCACCTACCGGCAGCTGTACGAGCGCGTGTGCAAGCTGGGCAACGCCCTGCGCAACCTGGGCGTGGGCAAGGGCGACCGCGTCACCATCTACCTGCCGATGATCCCCGACGCGGTGGTGGCGATGCTGGCCTGCGCGCGCATCGGCGCGATCCACTCGGTGGTGTTCGGCGGCTTCGCGCCCAACTCCATCGCCGACCGCGTCGCCGACTGCGGCAGCAAGCTGATCATCACCGCCGACGAGGGCCTGCGCGGCGCCAAGAAGATCCCGCTGAAGGCCAACGTCGACGCCGCGCTGAAGCTGCCGGGCACCAACACCGTCGAGACCGTGCTGGTGGTGCGCCATACCGGCGGCGCGGTCGACATGCAGGCCCCGCGCGACCGCTGGTTCCACGACGTGGTCGACGGCCAGCCGGCGCAGTGCGAGCCGGAACGCATGAACGCCGAGGATCCGCTGTTCATCCTCTACACCTCCGGTTCGACCGGAAAGCCGAAGGGCGTGCTGCACACCACCGGCGGCTACCTGCTGTACGCGTCCTACACCCACGAGGCGATCTTCGACCTGCGCGAGGACGACATCTACTGGTGCACCGCGGACGTGGGCTGGGTCACCGGCCACAGCTACATCGTCTACGGCCCGCTGACCAACGGCGCCACCTCGCTGGTGTTCGAGGGCGTGCCCAACTACCCCAGCGTGTCGCGCTTCTGGGAAGTGATCGACAAGCACCAGGTCACCGTCTTCTACACCGCGCCGACCGCGATCCGCGCGCTGATGCGCGAGGGCGAGGCGCCGGTGAAGAAGACCAGCCGCTCCAGCCTGCGCCTGCTCGGCAGCGTCGGCGAGCCGATCAATCCCGAGGCCTGGCGCTGGTACTCCGACGTGGTCGGCGACGGCCGCTGCCCGATCGTGGACACCTGGGGGCAGACCGAGACCGGCGGCATCCTGATCTCGCCGCTGCCGGGCGCGATGGACCTCAAGCCGGGCTCGGCCAGCCTGCCGTTCTTCGGCGTGCGCCCGGCCCTGGTGGACGCCGATGGCAAGGTCCTGGAGGGCGCGGCCGAGGGCAATCTGGTGATGCTGGATTCCTGGCCGGGGCAGATGCGCACGGTCTACGGCGACCACCAGCGCTTCATCGACACCTACTTCCGCACCTACCCGGGCACCTACTTCACCGGCGACGGCTGCCGCCGCGACGAGGACGGCTACTACTGGATCACCGGCCGCGTCGACGACGTGATCAACGTCTCCGGCCACCGCATCGGCACCGCCGAGGTGGAGAGCGCGCTGGTGGCGCACCCGAAGGTGGCCGAGGCCGCGGTGGTCGGCTTCCCGCACGACATCAAGGGCCAGGGCATCTACGCCTACGTGACCCTCAAGGCCGGCGAGTCGCCCAGCGACGAACTGCAGAAGGAGCTGGTGGCCTGGGTGCGCAAGGAGATCGGCCCGATTGCCACGCCGGACCACCTGCAGTGGGCCGCCGGCCTGCCCAAGACCCGCTCGGGCAAGATCATGCGCCGCATCCTGCGCAAGATCGCCGAGAACGCCCCGGACCAGCTCGGCGACACCTCGACCCTGGCCGACCCGTCGGTGGTCGAGTCGCTGGTCTCCGAGCGCAAGGTGAAGTAGGAGCCGGGATTACCAGACATTCGTCTGTGTCAGCGGGATTCGTGATTGGTGATTCGTAGGAGCAAAGCCTTGCTCCGTTCGGTCACACTGGGGGGCAGCGACACATGCTCCCCCGCTTTTGCGAATCCCGAATCACCAATCCCCAATCACGGCCTTTGAATGTCCATGATCCTGATCGCCGACGACCATCCGCTGTTCCGCGAGGCCCTGCGCGGGGCGGTGCAGCGGATCCTGCCGGGCACCGAGCTGCACGAGGCCGACAGCGTGGACGCGCTGTACGCGCTGGTGGAGGCACATCCGGACGCGGACCTGCTGCTGATGGACCTCAACATGCCCGGGGCGCATGGCTTCAGCGCCCTGGTGCACCTGCGGGCCCAGCATCCGCAGCTGCCGGTGGTGGTGGTCTCCGCGCGCGAGGAGCCCGGGGTGATGCGCCGCGCGCTGGACCATGGCGCACTGGGTTTCATCCCCAAGTCGGCCGACTCGGAGACCATCGGCACCGCGATCAGCACCGTGCTCGACGGCGAGCGCTGGGCCCCGGCCGCGGCCGCGGCGGCGCCGGCGATCGGGCGCGACGAGCACGAGGTCGCCCAGCGCCTGCGCGAGCTGACCCCGCAGCAGTTCCGGGTCCTGCAGATGCTGGGCGAGGGTCGCCTGAACAAGCAGATCGCCTACGACCTGGGCGTTTCGGAGGCCACGATCAAGGCCCATGTGACCGCGGTCCTGCGCAAGCTGGGGGTGGGCAACCGCACCCAGGCGGTGCTGATGGCCGGGCGCCTGGCGGTGGATCCGGACGGCCTGGTGGTGCCGCCGGAGGGCGAGGACTGACGCGGCCGGAGCAGGCCAGGAGCCTCTTCGCAAGCCAAACACCGGGCTGAACGGCCGGGCCGGGCAGGGGTGCCAGCCGCCTTGGTGCGGCGCACAATAGCCTGGACGCATCGAACTGTTCCCATACAGTCTCTGGTTGCGACCCAGGGAGAGACCCCCCGTGTTCCCAGTCACCGAGTCGATCGGCACCGCCGTTCCGAGTCGCCCCGCGCCGGCGCCGCCGCGCGCGCTGGCCGCCGAGGCCTGGCTGCCGCCGGCCGCCCCGTTGCCCATGCCGCAGCAGTCGCTGCGCGAAGGCAGGCTTGCGCCCGGACGTCCGGCCACCTCGCCGGCCCGCATCGGCTGGCGCCGCGCCGCCATCGTCGGTTCCACCGCCCTGCTGACCGCCGGGGCCAGCTTCGGCATGACCCAGGTGCTGCGTGTCGAGGGCCTGAGCCTGCTGGACCTGTGCCTGCTGGCGCTGTTCGTGCCGCTGTTCGCGTGGATCGCGCTGTCCAGCGTCACCGCCTTCGCCGGCTTCTGCGTGCTGCTGGCGCGCCGCGGGAATCCGCTCGGGCTGTCGGCAAGCAGCCCGCTGCCACGCCTGGGATCGCGCACCGCGCTGCTGGTGCCCACCTACCACGAGGATCCGGCAAGGGTGCTGGCCGGCCTGCAGGCGGTGTACGAATCGGTGGCCGAAACCGGGCAGCTCGAGGCGTTCGACTTCTTCGTGCTCAGCGACAGCCGCCGGCCCGAGGTGGTGGCCGCCGAGGTCGAGCAGTTCCGTGCCCTGCGCGAGCGCCTGGGCGCCGAGGGTCGCCTGTTCTACCGCTGCCGCTCCGACAACCGCGGGCGCAAGGCCGGCAACATCGGCGACTGGGTGCAGCGCTTCGGCGCGGCCTACCCGCAGTTCCTGATCCTGGATGCCGACAGCGTGATGAGCGGCCAGACCCTGGTCCGGTTGGCCGGCGCCATGGAGGCGCATCCGGGCGTGGGCGTGCTGCAGACGCTGCCGCGGGTGGTCAACGGCAACACCCTGTTCGCGCGCATGCAGCAGTTCGGCGGTTGCGTATACGGCCCGGTGATCGGCCATGGCGTGGCGTGGTGGCATGGCTCGGAGAGCAACTACTGGGGCCACAACGCCATGATCCGCACCGAGGCGTTCGCGGCCCACGCCGGCCTGCCCGAGCTGTCCGGCAGCGGCCCGTTCGGCGGCCACGTGCTGAGCCATGACTTCGTCGAGGCCGCGCTGATCCGCCGCGCCGGCTGGGCCGTGCACCTGGTGCCGGAGCTGGACGGCAGCTACGAGGAAGGCCCGCCCTCGCTGAGCGACATGATGGTGCGCGACCGCCGCTGGTGCCAGGGCAACCTGCAGCACATGAAGGTGGTCGGCGCCGCCGGCCTGCACTGGGTCAGCCGCAGCCACATGGCGGTGGGCATCGGCCATTACTTCACCGCGCCGATGTGGGCCATGCTGATGCTGGTCGGCCTGGCGATCCCGCTGTACCACACCGAACTGGCCTGGGACGGCTTCCAGCTGGCCGGCTTCTCGCCTGTGGAGTACTGGACCCGCCACGACGCCGAGCGCGTGGCCTGGTTGTTCGGCGCGACCATGCTGATGCTGTTCCTGCCCAAGATCCTGGGCTACGTGGCGCTGCTGGCCGATCCGGCCGAGCGCCGTGGCTGCGGTGGTGCCGCGCGCGTCCTGGCGGGCGTGCTGATCGAGAGCGTGCTGGCCGCGCTGATGGCGCCGATCGTGATGTTCCGGCAGTCGCGCGGCGTGGCCGAGGTGCTGGCCGGCCGCGATTCGGGCTGGGAAGCGCAGCAGCGCGACGATGGCAGCGTGCCGCTGTCGGCCCTGTTGGGCAGCTACGGCGGCATCACCCTGTTCGGCGTCTTCATGGGGCTGCTGGCCTGGGCGGTCTCGCCGGGCCTGGCGCTGTGGATGCTGCCGGTGGTGGCGGGCATGGTGCTGTCGATCCCGACCGTCTGGCTGACCTCATCGCGCTCGGCCGGGCAGTGGCTGCGCCGGCACCGCATCCTGTGCATCCCCGAGGAGCTGCAGCCGCCGCCGGTCCTGCGCCGCGCCGCCGAGCTGCGCGCCCGCGGCTGATCCGGCCGCCGCGGCCGGGCATACTGTGGCGCTTCGTTTTCCGGGAAATCCCATGCTGCTGCAGACCGTCGAACAGGAAACCGGCGCCAACCCGCAATGGACCGTGCTGTGGCTGCACGGGCTGGGCGCCGACGGCCACGACTTCGCCCCGATCGTCCCGGAGCTGGTGCGTCCGCACTGGCCGGCGCTGCGCTTCGTGTTCCCGCACGCACCGGTGCGTCCGGTGACCATCAACGGCGGCGTGCCGATGCGCGCCTGGTACGACATCGTCGGCATGGACTTCGCCACCCGCGCCGATGCGGCGGGCGTGGAGGAATCGATCGCCCAGGTCGAGGCGCTGATCGCGCGCGAAGCCGAGCGCGGCATCCCGGCCTCGCGCCTGCTGCTGGCCGGTTTCTCGCAGGGCGGCGCCATCACCCTGGCCACCGGCCTGCGCCGGCGCGAGCCGCTGGCCGGGCTCATCGCCCTGTCGACCTACCTGCCCGGCGGCGCCGCGGCGGCGGCCGCGCGCGCGGTCGATGCGGTGGCCCAGCCGGTGTTCTACGCCCATGGCGACAGCGATCCGGTGATCGCCATCCAGCACGGCCTGGCCAGTGCGCGGGCGCTGGAGCAGGCGGGTCTGGAGGTGGAATGGCACCACTACCCGATGGCCCACCAGGTCTGCGCCCAGGAGATCGCCGATCTCGGCGACTGGATGGAGCGGCGGTTCCGCTGAACCGTTACCCGTGGGGGCGGGATCCCGCCCCTGGCACGGGTGGATGACGGGGCCCCTCCGGCGCGGCTACCATGGCCGTGGGGAAAATCCGACATCTGTCATGCACAGCCTTAAGCTGGTGATCGCCGACGACGAGCCGCTGGCGCGCGAGCGCCTGCGCACGCTTCTTTCAGGGGATGAGGGAGTTGAAGTAGTAGCCGAGGCCGGGAACGGCAGCCAGGTGCTGGACGCCTGTGCCGTGCACCAGCCGCATGCGGTGCTGCTGGACATCGCCATGCCCGGCATGGACGGGCTGGAAGTGGCCCGCCGCCTGGCCGGCAGCGATCCGGCCACCGCGGTGGTGTTCTGCACCGCCTACGACGAACACGCGCTGTCGGCGTTCGAGGCCGCGGCGATCGACTACCTGGTCAAGCCGGTGCGGCCGGAGCGCCTGGCCACCGCGCTGGACCGGGTGCGCGCGTTCCTCGCCGGACGCAGCGCCGCGCCGCAGCGCCGCACCCAGCTGTGCGCGCGCCTGCGCGGCAGCCTGCGGGTGATCCCGCTGCAGGAAGTGCGCTACCTGCAGGCCGAGGAGAAGTACGTGGTCGTGCACCACAGTCGCGGCGAGGACCTGATCGAGGAATCGCTGCGTTCGCTGGAGGAGGAGTTCGGCGACCTGTTCGTGCGCATCCACCGCAACTGCCTGGTGGCGCGGCGCGAGCTGGCGGAGCTGCGCCGCAGCCCGGATGGCCACGTGCAGGCGCTGCTGCGCAGTGGCGGCGCCCCGCTGGAAGTCAGCCGGCGCTGCGTGCCGCAGCTGCGGCAGGCCCTGCAGCAGCCCTGAACGGGCGCCGCGGGCGGGCCGGTACAGGGACTGGCCGCCCGCGCAAGCGCCCCGCGCAAGGCGCCGGCCGCGTCCATCGCCGATAATGCGCGCATGGACACCCTGCGCATCGCCACCCGAAAGAGCCCGCTCGCCCTGTGGCAGAGCGAACACGTCGCCGCCCGCCTGCGCGCGGCCCATCCCGGGCTGGAGGTGGTGCTGGTGCCGCTGAGCACCCGCGGCGACGAGGTGCTGGACCGCTCGCTGGCGGCGATCGGCGGCAAGGGCCTGTTCCTCAAGGAGCTGGAGCTGGCGATGGAGCGCGGCGAGGCCGACTGCGCCGTGCACTCGCTCAAGGACGTGCCGATGGAGCTGGAGCCGGGCTTCGTGCTGCCGGCCGTGCTCGAGCGCGCCGATCCGGCCGACGCCTTCGTCAGCAACGCCTATCCGGACCTGGACGCGCTTCCGCAGGGCGCGGTGGTCGGCACTTCTTCCCTGCGCCGCCAGGCGCAGCTGCGCGCGCGCCGCCCGGACCTGCAGCTGCGTGACCTGCGCGGCAACGTCAACACCCGCCTGGCCAAGCTCGACGCAGGCGATTACGACGCCATCATCCTGGCCTGCGCCGGCCTGCAGCGCCTCGGGCTGGATGCACGCATCCGCGCGCGCCTGCTGCCGCCGCAGTGGCTGCCGGCGCCGGCGCAGGCGGTGGTCGCCTGCGAGTGCCGCGCCGGCGACGAGCGCACCATCGGCCTGCTTTCGGTGCTGGAGCACGCGCCCAGCCGCACCGTGATCGAGGCCGAGCGCGCGCTCAACCCCAGCCTGCATGGCAGCCGCCACGTGCCGGTGGCCGCGTTCGCCGAGCTGCGCGGGGACGCGCTGCACCTGCAGGCGCTGGTGGGTTCGGCCGCCGACGGCCGCGCGGTACGGGCCGAAGGCGAGGGCGCGGCGGCCGATCCGGGATCCCTGGGCCGGCGCCTGGCCGCCGAGCTGCTGGAACGCGGCGCCGGCGAGTTCCTGTAAGCGTCCGGCGGAGCGGCCGCCGGGGCCGGCGGACGACGCGGTCCCGGGGTGTCCGCCAAGCCCGTCGCAGGGGCGCCTGCAACCAAGCATAATCGGCGGCATGGACCGCTACGAACGCATCAACGCGCTGCACCGCATCCTCAAGGCGGCGCGCTACCCGGTGACCGTGCCGCGGCTGCAGGAGGAGCTCGGCTGCTCCCGTGCCACGGTCTATCGCGACCTGGCTTTCCTGCGCGACGCGCTGATGGCGCCGGTCGAAGGCGATGGCGAGGCGGGCTTCCGCTATGCCGCCGCCGAGAGCGAGCGGTTCGAGCTGCCGGGGCTGTGGCTCAGCTCCGAGGAGCTGTACGCCCTGCTGGCCTCGCAGCAGCTGCTGCGGCGCACCGGCGCCGGCGTGCTGTCCAGCGTGCTGGCGCCCCTGCAGCAGCGCATCGAGGGTTTGCTGGCCGCCCAGGCCGGCACCAGCCGCTGGCCGGTCGAGCGGGTGCGGGTGATCCCGCACCGCGGCCGCCGCCTGGACGAGACCAGCTTCCGCGCCGTCGCCTCGGCGGTGCTGGAGCGGCGCCGGCTGGCGTTCGAATACCGCGCCCGTTCCACCGACGAGACCACCCGCCGCAAGGTCTCGCCCCAGCGCATCACCCACTACCGCGACAACTGGTACCTGGATGCCTGGGACCACGAGCGCGAGGCGCTGCGCAGCTTCGCCGTGGACCGGATCATGCAGGCGCGGCTGCTGGAGGATCCGGCGCAGGACGTGGAGGACGCGGTGCTGGACCAGCACTTCGCCTCCAGCTACGGCATCTTCTCCGGCGAGCCCAAGGGCTGGGCCACGATCGTGTTCAGCCCCAAGGTCGCGCGCTGGGTGGCCGACGAGCACTGGCATTCGAAGCAGCAGGGCCGCTTCCTGCCCGACGGCCGCTACGAGCTGAAGGTGCCCTACAGCGTGCCACGCGAACTGCTGATGGACGTGCTGCACTACGGCGCCGACGCCGAGATCGTCGAACCGGCGGTGCTGCGCGAACAGGCCAAGAGCCTGCTGTCGCTGGCGCTGTCGCAGTACGACCGCTGAGGGCGGGGGCCATGCGCCCTCTCCCTCCGGGACAGGGCCGATAGCCCAACGGAGTGTTCGCCCGCAGGAACTGGAACTCCTGGCTCTCCGGGCGGGAGCACGGGACTGGTTGCAACGTTCCTGCCCGGTGGAAGGCTCCTGCAGGCACGGGCGGCGCCCGACCTGGCGCCCGAACCTCCCCCCGATCCTTCCCCCGCAGGGGAGGTGCGCACCATCGCAGCCCGTGAGATGGGCCCCCGGCACCCTGCGCCTCCCAACAAGGAGCCGCCGCCATGTCGATCTGGTCCCCCAGCCCCGCCGCCTTCCCCCGCCAGCCGCAGGCCGACGATGCGCCCGAGTCGGTGCTGGAACGCGTGCTGCGTTACTGGTTCGCCGCCGGCCTGCTGGGCGTATGCCTGGTGCCCCAGCTGCGCGGTTCGTCGGAATGGATCGGCTGGCTGCCGCTCTGGCTGGTCGGCATGCCGCTGGCGGCCTGGTGGGCGCTGCACCGCTTCCGCCTGCCGGCGGCCGCGCCCGTCCTGGTCCGGCGCCTGCGCCAGCTGCGGCCGCGGCCCCAGGCGCGCCGCCGTGGCGTCCGCCGCCAGGGTGGCTTCGGTCGCCGCGCCGTCGCCTGAAGGCGGCCGGAGTGCCGGGGCCGTCCCGCGGCCGCTCCGGCACCTGGCCGCGCAAGCTCCCGGGATCCGGAGGCGCGGCCAGGCCAAGGGGGTTGGGGGCGGCTGGACCGAGGCACGCCATGTGCCGGCCGCCGGCGCGGCATCCGCCCCCTGACCATCGGCAGACGTGTGGCCGGGATGCGCTGTGCTAGCTTCGCGGGTCGTTCCAGATCCCCCGGAGTAACCGATGTCGCGTCTCGCCCAGGCCTGCCTCGTCGCCGGCCTTGTCGCCGCCGGAGCGGCCCATGCCCAGGAGTCCAACATGGCCGACGATCCCTACCAGTGGCTCGAGGACGTCACCGGTGAGCGCCAGCTCGACTGGGTCCGCGCCCAGAACGCCAGGACCGATGCCGCCCTGGCCTCGACCCCCGAGTTCAAGGCCATGGAGGCCGGCATCCGCGAGGTCCTGGACTCGGACGCCAAGATCCCGGGCGTGCAGAAGATCGGCGACTACTACTACAACTTCTGGAAGGACCGTAACCACGAGCGCGGCGTCTGGCGTCGCACCACGCTGGAGGAATACCGCAAGCCCAATCCTTCCTGGGAGGTGATCCTCGACCTCGACGCGCTGAACAAGGCCGAGGGGGAGAACTGGGTCTGGCACGGCGCCGACTGCCTGCGCCCGGCCTACGAGCGCTGCCTGATCGCGCTGTCGCGCGGCGGCGCCGACGCCGACGTCACCCGCGAGTTCGACCTGAAGAACAAGGCCTGGATCGAAGGCGGCTTCTTCCGTCCCGAGGCCAAGGGCGGCCTGGGCTGGATCGACCAGGACACCGTCTACGTCTACACCGACTTCGGCGACGGCTCGATGACCGAGTCCGGCTACCCGCGCATCGCCAAGCGCTGGAAGCGCGGCACCCCGCTGGAATCGGCGGAAGTGGTGTACGAGGGCAAGGCCGACGACATGTACATCGCCGCCTACCACGACGACACCCCGGGCTTCGAGCGCGACTTCGTCAGCCGCACCATCGCCTTCTACAACGACGAGCTGTACCTGGTCGGCAAGGACGGCAAGCTGGCCAAGGTCGACGCGCCCAACTCGGCCAACAAGGGCGTCAAGCGCGAGTGGCTCACCCTGGAGCTGCGCGAACCGTGGACCGTGGGCGGCAGGACCTATGCCGCCGGCTCGCTGCTGGCGGCCCGGTTCGACGAGTTCATGGCCGGCAAGCGCGAGTTCGAGGTGCTGTTCGAGCCGACCGAGCGCAGCTCGCTGGCCAGCTTCGCCTGGACCCGCTCGCACCTGGTGCTCAACGTGCTGGAGGACGTGAAGAACCGCCTGCACGTGCTCACCCCGGGCGCCGGCGGCTGGAAGCGCAGCGAGTTCGTGGGCGCGCCCGCGTTCGGCACCCTGGGCGTGTCGGCGGTGGACAGCGACGAGTCCGATGCGGTGTGGCTGACCGCCACCGACTACCTGACCCCGACCACGCTGTCGCTGGCCACCATCGGCCAGCCGCCGGAGCAGCTGAAGGCGATGCCGTCGTTCTTCGACAGCAGCCGCAACGTGATCGAGCAGCACTTCGCCACCTCCAGGGACGGCACCCGCGTGCCGTACTTCCTGGTGCGCCCGAAGGACCTGAAGCTGGACGGCAAGGCGCCGACCCTGCTGTACGGCTACGGTGGCTTCGAGATCTCGCTGACCCCGTCGTACTCCGGCGGCCTCGGCCGCGCGTGGCTGTCGCGCGGTGGCGTCTACGTGGTCGCCAACATCCGCGGCGGCGGCGAGTACGGCCCGCGCTGGCACCAGGCTGCGCTCAAGGCCAACCGCCACCGGGCGTACGAGGACATGGCCGCGGTGGCGCAGGACCTGGTCAAGCGCAAGATCACCTCGCCGCAGCACCTGGGCGTGCAGGGCGGCAGCAACGGCGGCCTGCTGACCGGCAACATGCTGACCCAGTACCCGGAGCTGTTCGGCGCGGTGGTGGTGCAGGTGCCGCTGCTGGACATGAAGCGCTACAACAAGCTGCTGGCCGGCGCCTCGTGGATGGCCGAGTACGGCAATCCGGACACGGCCGACTGGGAGTTCATCAGGACCTTCTCGCCGTACCACCTGTTCGATCCGGCGAAGGAATACCCGCCGGTGATCTTCCTCACCTCCACCCGCGACGACCGCGTCCACCCGGGCCATGCGCGCAAGATGGCGGCGAAGATGATCGACGCCGGCAAGGACGTGACCTACTACGAGAACATCGAGGGCGGGCACGGCGGCGCGGCCAACAACGCCCAGGCCGCGCACATGAGCGCCCTGGCCTATGCCTTCCTCTGGCAGCGGCTGAACCAGCCGGCCAAGGCGAAGAAGTAGGCAGCCCACCGCGCCCCCGGCCCGTCCGGGGGCGCTCCGCTTCCGGCGCCCGTCCCCAACGCTACCGCCCCGTCACCCGCACCGGGACCGCATCGATGAGAATGACCCTCCTGCTCGCACTGTCCGTACTGATGACCATCAATCCCGCCGCCGCCACCCCGCCCGATGCCGAACGCAAGCCGTTCACGGTGACCACGCCGTTCGGCGCGCAGCGCCAGGACGACTACTACTGGCTGCGCGACGACAGCCGCCAGGAGCCGGCGATGCTGGCCTACCTGGAGGCCGAGAACGCCTACGCCGACCAGCTGCTGGCGCCGCTGAAGCCGCTGCAGGACAAGCTGTACGGGGAGATCGTCGCGCGCATCAAGCAGGACGACAGCTCGGTGCCCTACCGCGAGCACGGCTGGTGGTATTACGCGCGCTACGAGAAGGGCAGGGACTATCCGGTCCATGCGCGCCGCCGGGACGGCGCCGGCGTGGACGCGGTCTCTATCCAGGCCGCCAACGAGGCCGGCGACTTCGCCGCCGAGCAGGTGCTGCTGGACGTCAACGAACTGGCCGCCGGCAAGGACTATTTCAGCGTCGGCGACTACGAGGTCAGCCCCGACAACACCCTGCTGGCCTGGGCCGAGGACGACGTCGGCCGCCGCCAGTACACCATCCGCTTCCGCAACCTGGCCACCGGCGAGGTCTATCCGGACACCATCAGGGGCGTCTCGCCCAACCTGGTGTGGGCCGACGACAACCGCACCCTGTTCTACGTCGAGAACGACCCGGAGACCCTGCTGACCGTGCGGGTGAAGAAGCACGTGCTGGGCACGCCGGCCGAACAGGACCCGCTGGTGTACGAGGAGAAGGACGACAGCTTCTACATGGGCATCGGCCGCACCCGCGACGAGAAGTACATCACCATCGGCCTGGACAGCACCGTGTCCTCCGAGGTGCGCTACGCTCCGGCCGCGGATCCGCGCGAGTTCCGGGTGCTCGCGCCGCGCCAGCGCGACGTCGAGTACGACGCCGACCACCACGGCGGCCGCTGGGTGATCCGCACCAACGCCGACGGCGCCACCAACTTCAAGCTGGTCCCCGCGCCCAGCGACGCCCCCTCGCGCAGGCAGTGGCAGGACTGGCTGCCGCACGACCCCGAGGTGTTCATCGAGGAGTACGAGCTGTTCGACGGCTTCACCGCCGGGGGCGAACGTTCCGGTGGCCTGGAGCGGGTGCGCATCCTGCGCGCCGACGGCGGCCAGCAGTACGTCGCCGCCGACGAGCCGGCGTACTCGATGGGCCTGTCGGTCAATGCCGAGCCGGACACCCAGTGGCTGCGCTACGGCTACACCTCGCTGACCACCCCGGCCACCACCTACGAGCTCAACGTGCTCACCGGCGAACGCCGCCTGCTCAAGCAGCAGCCGGTGCCGGGCTACGATCCCTCGCAGTACGTCACCGAGCGGCTGTGGGTGGAGGCGCGCGACGGCGTGCGCATCCCGGTCTCGCTGGTCTACCGCAAGGGCTTCAGGAAGGATGGCACCGCCGCGCTGTTCCAGTACGCCTATGGCAGCTACGGCATTTCCATGGACCCGGGCTTCAACGGCCCGGTGGTGAGCCTGCTGGACCGCGGCGTGGTCTACGCCATCGCCCACATCCGTGGCGGCCAGGAGATGGGCCGCAGGTGGTACGAGGACGGCAAGCTGCTGAAGAAGCAGAACACCTTCAACGACTTCGTCGACGTCACCCGCGCCCTGGTGGCGCAGGGTTACGCCGCGCCGGGCCGGGTCGCGGCCATGGGCGGCAGCGCCGGCGGACTGCTGATGGGCGCGGTCGCCAACCAGGCGCCGCAGGACTACAGGGTGATGGTCGCCCAGGTTCCGTTCGTGGACGTGGTCACGACCATGCTCGACCCGTCGATCCCGCTGACCACCAACGAATACGACGAGTGGGGCAATCCCGAGCGACCGCAGTACTACGAGTACATGCTCAAGTACTCCCCGTACGACAACGTCCGCGCGCAGGCCTACCCGGCCATGTTCGTCGGCACCGGCCTGTGGGACTCGCAGGTGCAGTACTGGGAGCCGGCCAAGTGGGTGGCCAAGCTGCGCGACCTCAATACCGGCAGCGCGCCGATCGTGTTCCGCACCAACATGGACGCGGGCCACGGCGGCAAGTCCGGTCGTTTCCGCCGCTTCCGCGAACAGGCCGAGTACTACGCTTTCGTGCTCGACCAGCTGGGCGTGGCGTCCACGCCCTGACCGCGTGCGTGCGCGGGCGAGCCTGCCCCTCATGCATGCCGCCCGTCCGTGCCGCGCCGGGTGCCGGCACGGACGGACCACGCCCGTCGGCCTATGATGCGGCGATGGGCACTCCCGACCGCTTCCGCTGGGCCTGGTGGCTGCTTGCCTACGCCAGCCTCGGCGTGGGCATCGTCGGCATCTTCCTGCCCGGCCTGCCGACCACCGTGTTCATCCTGGTCGCCGCCTGGGCGGCGGCACGCGGCTCCAAGCGGCTGGAACGGCGCCTGCTGGAGCATCCGCGCTTCGGCCCGGTGATCCTGGCCTGGCGCGAGCACCGCGCCGTGCCACGGCGGGCCAAGTGGGCGGCGACCTGGGCGATGCTGGCCTGCGCCGCGATCCTCCTGGGCGTGATGCTGGCCGTGCCCTCGCACCGCGGCTGGATGGTGGTGCTGCCGATTGCATGCATGGCCGTGGTCGGCACCTGGCTGTGGTGCCGGCCGGAACCTCCGCAGGGCGCCGGACCGCCGTGCTGATCGCGGCGCCCGGCGACGGGCCTGCTCCCCCGCGTCGCTATACTCGGCGCATGGATACCATTCGACGCCCCGCCTTCCTCCTGCTGCTCGCCGGCCTTCCGCTGCTGGCCTCGTGCGGCAACAAGGGTCCCCTGGTGATGCCGCAGAAGCCGGTCCCGGTGGAGTCCGGGCTGCCGACGCCGCCCGCCACCGCGCCGGTGGAGCCGGACGAGCCCGCGCCGGCCGCCGTGCCCGCCACCCCGGCCGAGCCGCTGCCCCCGCAGGAGGACGACGCGGCGGAAGAAGGCGTCGATGGCTGAGCGCCTGCGCTTCAGCAAGATGCACGGAGCCGGCAACGACTTCGTGGTGCTGGACCTGCGCGACGGCAGCCCACCGCCGGACGCGGCGCTCGCCGCGCGCCTGGCCGACCGCCACCGCGGCGTGGGCTGCGACCAGATCCTGACCATCGAGGCGCCGCGCAGCGCCGGCGCGGTGGCCGCCTACGGCATCTGGAACGCCGATGGCAGCCCGTCCGGGCAGTGCGGCAACGGCGCGCGCTGCGTCGCCGCGTGGCTGGTGCGCGACGGCGCCGCCAGGGGCGAGCACTTCGTGATCGACAGCCCAGCAGGCAGCCACCAGGTGCAGGTGCTGGGCGACGGCCGCTATGCGGTCGACATGGGCGCGCCGCGGTTCGACCCGGCCGGCGTGCCGCTGGCCGGTTTCGACGCCGGGGCGGCGGAGTACGCGCTGGAGCTCGACGGCCGGCGCGTGGCCTTCGGTGCGGTGTCGATGGGCAACCCGCACGCGGTGATCGAGGTGCAGGACGTCGACCGTGCCGACGTGGCCGGCATCGGCGCCGCGCTGCAGGCCTCGGCCGCGTTCCCGCGGTCGGTGAACGTGGGCTTCGCCCAGGTGCTGGCGCCGGACCATATCCGCCTGCGCGTGTACGAGCGCGGGGTCGGCGAGACCCTGGCCTGCGGCAGTGGCGCCTGCGCCGCGGTCGCCTCGCTGGTGCGGCGCGGCCGCATCGCGCGGGAGGCCACGGTGTCGCTGCCCGGCGGCGACCTGCGCATCGCCTGGGCCGGCGACGACGCGACAATCATCATGGCCGGACCGGCCGCATTCGTATTCGAAGGGGAGTGGCAGCAATGAGCGAGACCCAGGAAAAACTCGGCGCGCACGAGGTGGCCGCATGGCTGCGCCGGCATCCGGATTTCCTCAGGCAGTTCCCCGACCTGGCGCAGAGCCTGGTGGTGCCGCGCGAGGATGGACGCACCGCCTCGCTGGCCAGCTACCAGCTGGAAGTGCTGCGCGAGAAGAACCGCGAGCTGTCGCGGCGGCTGGCCGACCTGTCGGCCAACGCCCAGGCCAACGAGCGCCTGGCCGTGCGTACCCACCAGCTGACCCTGTCGCTGATGCGCCAGGACAGCCGCGCCGAGACCCTGCGCGCGATGGCCGCCTCGCTGGCCGAGGACTTCGCCGGCGACCTGGTGCGGATCGTGGCGTTCCAGCCGGTCGAGGGCGTGGACGATGCCGAATGGCTGCGCGTGATCCCGGAGGACTCGCCGCAGCTGGCCGCCTTCCGCGACGCGCTGGCCTCCGGCGAGCCGCTGTGCGGACGCCTGCATGGCGACAAGAACACCGTGCTGTACGGGGACGCGCGCGAGCAGGTGCAGTCCAGCGCGCTGCTGCCGCTTGCCGGCGTCGGCCTTGTCGCGGTCGGCAGCCACGATCCCAACCGCTTCTACCCGGGCATGGGTACGCTGTTCCTGCGCATGATGGGCGAGGCCCTGGCGACCGCGCTGCAGCGCTTCGAGGCCTGACCGCGGCGCGTCGCCGGCGCCGGCGTCCGTCCGCATCATCCGTGCATGCCCACGTCCTGCCCGCCGCCATGACCGGGATCGACGATTTCCTCGAGCACCTGCGCGTGGAGCGTGCCATGTCGCCGCATACGCTCGACGCCTACCGGCGTGACCTTCTCGCGCTGCAGGACTGGGCGGCCGAGCGGGGCGAGGAGGTGGCCGGCCTCGACGGCGCCCGCCTGCGCGAGTTCGTGGCCAGCGAGCATCGCCGCGGGCTGTCGCCGACCAGCCTGCAGCGGCGGCTGTCCGCCTGCCGCAGCTATTACGCCTGGCTGCTCAGGCACGGCGCGATCGCCGCCAGCCCTGCGACCGGCCTGCGCGCGCCGCGCGCGCCGCGCAGGCTGCCGCAGGTGCTGGACGTGGACGAGGCGGTGCAGCTGGTGGAGGTCGATACCGAGGCTCCGCTGGGCCTGCGCGACCGCGCGCTGCTCGAGCTGTTCTATTCCTCTGGCCTGCGCCTGAGCGAACTGTGCGCGCTGCGCTGGCGCGACCTGCACTTGGACCAGGGCCTGGTCACCGTGCTGGGCAAGGGCAGTCGCCAGCGCAGCGTGCCGGTGGGTTCGCACGCGCGCCGTGCGCTGGAGGAGTGGCGCAGTTCCACCGGTGCCGGCAGCGACGACTTCGTGTTCCCCGGACGCGGTGGGCGCCCGATCAGCCAACGCGCGGTGCAGATCCGGATCCGCCAGCTGGCCGCGCGCCAGGGTCTGTTCAAGCACGTGCACCCGCACATGCTGCGGCACAGCTTCGCCAGCCACGTGCTGGAGTCCTCCGGCGACCTGCGCGGCGTGCAGGAACTGCTCGGCCACGCCGACATCGCCACCACCCAGATCTACACCCACCTCGACTTCCAGCACCTGGCCAAGGTCTACGACGCGGCGCATCCGAGGGCGAAGCGGAAATAACGTGGAGGCGATTCTTGATCGCCCCCGGCTCAATCGCCAGAGTCAGGACTGTGCCGGCTTCTTGGGATATCTTCCTTCCGAGGGCGCGAACTTCCGTGGCAGACGAAAAAGGGGAGGAAATATGCGAATCGCTCAGTTCTTAGTTGCAACCCTTGTGTCTGTAACTCTTGTCGGCTGTGGAAATAAGGTTTCCAAGGCGACTAGCATTGGCGACGACACCTACATCATGACCTCGAAGGCTCGGCCAAGCCCATTTGGCGTTGCTAGTGCTGTCGATATGGGCAAGCTGATCAGGGAGGCATCAGCGACTTGCACTGACCGCGGTATGCGCTTCCTTCTGTTAGACCGCCAAGAAAATTCGGGAAATGTTGTGAAGCTCGGCACAGCAAGTGTTACCTACAAGTGTGAGAGGTAGGCGCGGCTTCTCCGGTTGTTCGGGCCTTCAGTAGGTTCTGGTGTGGGCCCGCTTTGCACAGCTAGAGCTGCCTCGGATAGTCGCTGCGCCGTAAAGCATCGCTCTCGCACGCGCCATGTGCTTTGCCAGGACCCGTTTCTATGGCGCGTCGCTCTAATTGCGCCGCAGCAGCAACCAGGCCGCCACGCCAAGGCCGACGCCCACCATCGCCGCCTTGGCCGGCGAGCGGCGTACGTCCTGGCAAAGCCCCTCGACCACGTTGACCCGGTCGGCGGCGATCAGCGCCAGCCAGTGCCCGATGTCGTTCTCGCTGCGACGGAAGGCAGCGCGGCGGATCGCGCCGCTGAGGCCCTTCGGCGGAAGGCGGGTTCCGAACGTGCGCGAATGTTCGGGCCGCTCGACCGACTTCAGTACTTCAACCGTCATTGGCTGCTGCGGCGGCGGGTCGCTCCACGGCACGTCCAGCCGGGGCGGCGTGCGCTCCATCGGCACCGCGGGGCGGTTCCCGCGTTCCAGGTCCGAACCCCAGCCGGGGATATGGGCGTAGCTGCTGCGATCCATGGTCTGCTCCTGTGCGCTCATGCTTCCGCCCGCGCCGACGGCGGGATCAGCACGGTCTTGATGCAGTTGTCGCGCTTGTTGACGAAGATGTCGTAGGCGTCGGCCGCGTCTTCCAGCGGGATGCGGTGGGTAATGACCTCGCGCGGGGAGATGTGGCCTGCGCGGATGTGTTCGATCAGCCGCGGCAGGTGGCGTTTCACGCTGGCCTGGTTCATGCGCAGGGTCAGGCCCTTGTTCACCGCGTTGCCGATCGGGATCATGTTGAAGGTCGGCCCGTAGACGCCGACGATCGAGATACGCCCGCCCTTGCGCGCGCTGTTGATCGCCCAGTGCAGCGCGATCGGCGAGCCGGCCTGCAGCATCAGGATCTTGCCGGTGATGCCATGGAACGCGCTGCCGGTGGCGTCGCAACCAACCGCGTCGATGCACACGTCCGGGCCCAGCCAGTCGGTCATCTTTTTCAGGTGGGTGGCGACGTCGTCGATCTCGCGGAAGTTCACCGTCTCGGCGTGGGCGAACTTCCGCGCGAACTCCAGGCGGTAGTCCTCGCAGTCGACCACGATCACCCGGCCGGCGCCGAAGAACCAGGCGCTCTTGGCCGCGAACAGGCCGACCGGACCGGCGCCGAACACGACCACGGTGTCGCCCTCGCGGATGCTGCCCATCTCCGCGGCCTGGTAGCCGGTGGGGAAGGCGTCGGTCAGCAGCACCGCGTCCTCGATGTGGATGTCGTCCGGGATCACGGTCGGGCCGACGTCGGCGAACGGCACCCGAACGTACTCGGCCTGGCCGCCGTCGTAGCCGCCGGCGGTATGGGTATAGCCGTAGAAGCCGCCCATCGCGCTGGCCTGCGAATTGACGTTGTGGCAGTTGCCGTACAGCTCCTTCTGGCAGAAGTAGCAGCTGCCGCAGAAGATGTTGAACGGCACCAGCACGCGGTCGCCAACCTTGAGGTTCTGCACCGAGGGGCCGACTTCCTCGACCACGCCGCAGAACTCGTGACCGATGATCGAGCCCACCCGGGTATCGGGCACCAGTCCGTTGTAGATATGGATGTCCGAACCGCAGATGCAGCTGCGCGTGACCCGGATGATCGCGTCGTTGGGATGCTCGATCTCCGGCTCGGCGACATGTTCGATGCGCATCGTGCGGGGGCGGCGGTAGGTGGTGGCCAGCATGGAGTTCTCCGCTCGGGGACGTGCGCCGGCGGGGCCGGCTGGGGCACCTGACCTTGCGGCCCCGGCCGTGAACAGGGCGCCTCGCCAGCGTGGGGGAGGCGTGGAGACCCGCTGCATGTCCTTGCAGGATCTGCACGCGGCCACCAACGTGGGCCGGTGGCGTCCATGCCTGCTCACGCGGCGATGCCCCGGTCACGCCGCCGGACGGGCGGGGCATGAGCCCGCGTGGCACCATGGCCCGAACTACGGGGGAGTTGCATGGGACTGGACGAACTACGCGAAACGGCACTGCGGCTGAACGCGCTCTACGAGCAGCTGGAGCGCAAGCGATGGGGCCGGGAGTGGACCACCCAGGAGCTTGCACTGGGCTTCATGGGCGACGTGGGCGACCTGGCCAAGCTGGTGCAGGCCCATGCCGGCGTACGTGACATCGACGACGTGCAGGCCAGGCTCGGCCACGAGCTGTCGGACTGCCTGTGGTCGATCCTGGTGCTCGCCGACAAGTGCGGGGTCGACCTCGAGGCCGAGTTCCGCAGGAACACGGCCGGGCTGATCCAGTACGTGTCGGGCGAACTGGAGAAGCAACAATGCACGGGCAGTCCGGCACCCCGCGCCGCTCGAAGCCTTGGGCCAGCGCGGTCGCGCTCCTGGGCGGCGTGGCAGGCCTCGTCCTCGGCAGGCTGGCGGGCAGCTGGCTGCCGGAATCGCCCGCATGGGTGGGGCCAGGCATCGTCATCGGCTCGCTTGCGCTGCTGCTTGTCGCCAGCCTCCTGCTCCCGCTGTTTCGACGGCACCGGGCTCCTCGGGGGCGTGCCGGTTAGCGGCCAAGCGAAGCGTTTCGGCCGCGGCTCGCGGCCAGGATCGTGCGGGCTGGGCCGGACTGAACAGGGCCCGGCCTCCGGGGCACTCACGCCGGGTTGAACCGGGGAGAGGCAGCCCCCACTGAGGGAGCTATCGACCCCGGAGCGCCGCATGGACCCCAGCCAGAATCCCAATGTGTTCCACGCCACCACCATCGTCTGCGTGCGTCGCGGCGACAAGGTAGCCATCGCCGGAGATGGCCAGGTCACGCTTGGCCACACGGTGATGAAGGGCAATGCGCGCAAGGTGCGGCGTTTGGGCCGCGACGGCCAGGTGCTGGCGGGCTTCGCCGGCGCCGCCGCCGATGCCTTCGCCCTGTTCGAGCTGTTCGAGGCCAAGCTGGAGAAGCATGGCCAGCTGACCCGTGCCGCGGTGGAGCTGGCCAAGGACTGGCGCACCGAGCGCCGGCTCGGCAAGCTCGAGGCCCTGCTGGCGGTGGCCGACCGGGAGACCTCGCTGGTCATCAGCGGTACCGGCGACGTGATCGAGCCGGAGGACGGCATCATCGCCATCGGTTCCGGTGGCAGCTACGCGCTGTCGGCCGCGCGCGCCCTGCTGGCGCATACGGAGCTGGACGCCCGCACCATCGCCACCGAGGCGATCGGCATCGCCGGCGACATCTGCATCTATACGAACCGCAACGTCGTGGTCGAAGAGCTGTGAGGAAGACCGGGATTCGTGATTGGTGATTGGTGATTCGTAAGAGCAAGACGCTCCTTCGACCCGCTCCCGTCGCGAACCCGCCCGGTGCTGCTTCTTCCAATCACGAATAACGAATAACGAATCACGGACCCCCAGATGACCGCGAACAATTCCTCGACCATGACCCCGCGCGAGATCGTGCAGGAGCTGGACCGCCACATCGTCGGCCAGCAGGCCGCCAAGCGCGCGGTCGCCATCGCCCTGCGCAACCGCTGGCGCCGCATGCAGCTCGATCCGGAGCTGCGCAACGAGGTGATGCCGAAGAACATCCTGATGATCGGCCCCACCGGCGTGGGCAAGACCGAGATCGCGCGGCGCCTGGCGACGCTGGCCAACGCGCCCTTCGTCAAGGTCGAGGCCACCCGCTTCACCGAGGTCGGCTACGTGGGCAAGGACGTGGAGCAGATCATCCGCGACCTGGCCGATACCGCGGTCAAGATGTACCGCGAGCAGGCCAAGGTGCGCGTGCGCCTGCAGGCCGAGGAGCGCGCCGAGGAGCGCATCCTCGACGCGCTGCTGCCACGCCGTGCGGTCCCGGGCTTCGGTGCCGGAACCGCCGAGGTACAGGTCTCGGGGCCGGAGGATTCCACCCGCGCCAAGTTCCGCCGCATGCTGCGCGACGGCGAGCTGGACGACCGCGAGATCGAGTTGGAACTGGTCGCCACCGGGCCGGGCGTGGACATCATGACCCCGCCGGGCATGGAGGAGATGGGCCAGCAGCTCAAGCAGATGTTCGCCAGCCTCGGTGGCGGCAAGACCCACAAGCGCACCCTGACCATCCGTGCCGCGCGCCCGCAGCTGATCGAGGAGGAGGCCGCGCGCCTGGTCAACGAGGACGACGTGCGTGCCGCGGCGATCGAGGCCTGCGAGCAGCACGGCATCGTGTTCATCGACGAGATCGACAAGGTCGCCAAGCGTGGCGAGAACGTGGGCGGCGGCGACGTTTCCCGCGAGGGCGTGCAGCGCGACCTGCTGCCGCTGGTGGAAGGTTCGAACGTGTCCACCAAGTACGGCACGGTCAAGACCGACCACATCCTGTTCATCGCTTCGGGCGCGTTCCACCTGGCCAAGCCTTCGGACCTCATCCCCGAATTGCAGGGCCGCTTCCCGATCCGGGTCGAGCTGACCGCGCTGAGCAAGGGGGACTTCGTCCGCATCCTCACCGAGCCCAAGGCCGCGCTGACCCGCCAGTACGTGGAACTGCTGGCCACCGAAGGGGTCGGGCTGGAATTCACCACGGATGCGGTCGAGCGACTGGCCGAAATCGCGGCCCAGGTGAACGAGCGCCAGGAGAACATCGGTGCCCGCCGCCTGCATACGGTGCTCGAGCGGTTGCTCGACACGCTCAGCTACGAGGCCCCGGATCGTGACGGCCAGTCGGTGACCATCGACCGCGCCTACGTCGACCAGCACCTGGGCGAGCTGGTGCAGGATCCGGACCTGAGCCGCTACATCCTCTGACCGGACCGGGATCTCCCGGCACGAAGAAAGGGCCGGCACCCTGGGCGGTGCCGGCCCTTCTGTTTCATCGCGTCAGCGGAAGGCAGCCTGGGCCTGGCCGCGGACCGCCACGCCGGTGCGCGATTTTGCGCGTGCCGTTTCCTTCGGCTTGCGCGCACGGGTCTTTCCGGGCGCCGCCGCGGTGGTCGCACGCCGGCCGGCACGCGAGGCGGCGGCATTATTGCCGAGCGCCAGTTCGCTCATCACGTCGGACGATTCACGGTTCATCCGCTCGAGCTGCGCCTCGTAATGCTCCAGCGCACGGCTGAACAGCTGCTCCTTGCGCAGGGTGCGGGTGATCGACGCCGAATCCTTGGAGCGTCCCTGCGAGGTCGCGGCCACGCGCTGGCGCTGGGCCAGGTCGCGCTGGCGGTCACGCAGTTCGCGCGTGCGCCGGATCAGGGTTGCCAGCTGCTTTACTTCGTACGGGCCGCGCGTCTGCAGCAGCTGCTTCTCGCGTGCATTGAGCAGGGCGGACTGGGCGGGTGTCATCCTCATCTGAGGTCCTCCGTCTTCGTCGGGCTTGTCATCGATCATGCAGATGCATACGTGCACGCCGCGCGAGCAGGCGGTGGCTGGGCGTCGTGCTGGCGCCGTGGCGCGTGTCCGGCCGTGTCCTGCGCATGACGGTCCCGGCGGATGATCCTGTGCATACTCGCCTATACCTGCATGCTCGTTGTGCTGTGGCCGGCGACGTGGATGGATCCGCGCGGCGGCATGGCCAGGAACCTGGCGGTGCTGCCGGCGTTGGCCATGTCGCGGGTGCTTTCGGAGCGGAGATGATGGAAACCTACCTGCTGGTGAAGTGGATCCACGTCCTGTCCTCGACCCTGCTGTTCGGCACCGGGCTGGGCATCGCCTTCTTCATGTGGATGGCCCACCTGCGCGGCGATGCGGCGCATATCGCCGCCACCGCGCGGACGGTGGTGATCGCCGATGCCTGCTTCACCGCGCCGGCGGTGGTGGTGCAGTTCCTGAGTGGCCTGTGGCTGGCGCGTTTCCTCGGAATGCCGCTGGACTACTCCTGGCTGCGCGTGGCGCTGTGGCTGTTCGTGCTGGTCGGCTGCTGCTGGCTGCCGGTGTTGTGGTTGCAGGTGCGTGCCCGCGACCTGGCGCGCGCCGCGGTCGCGCAGGACACGCCGTTGCCGAGCCAGTACCGCGTGGTGATGGGCTGGTGGTTCGCGCTGGGCTGGCCGGCCTTCATCGGGGTGATGGCGATCTTCTGGCTGATGGTGGCCAAGCCCGCCGGGCTTTGAGCCGCGCCTCGCTCAGCGCGACCAGGGTGGCAGGGCGAAGGCCTTGCCCTCGACGCAGGCCACCAGGCGTTCGCCTGGCTTCTGCATCGGCACCACGCCGGCGGTGAAGGCCGAGAACGCCGGCAGCACGGTGAGCCCCTCGCGCAGCCAGAACGCCGGCCAGCGCCGGCGCATGCCGGGCAGGGCGGCGAGCGGATGCAGGTGGCCGCAGAGCACATGCGCATCCGGCGCGGGCCGCGGATCGTGGCGCATCAGGAAGGGACCGTCGCGCTGCTCGATGCCGGCGTCCTCCACGCCCAGTACGGCGGCATCCAGCGCGC
Organism: Pseudoxanthomonas suwonensis; assembly: GCF_010093235.1. Taxonomy (GTDB): domain Bacteria; phylum Pseudomonadota; class Gammaproteobacteria; order Xanthomonadales; family Xanthomonadaceae; genus Pseudoxanthomonas; species Pseudoxanthomonas suwonensis. The sequence goes on from NZ_PDWP01000026.1 coordinate 32,911, forward strand.
GATCGTGGTTGCCGCGCAGCACGCGGATGCGCAGGGCGGGATGACCCTCGCGCCAGGCCTGCCAGGCCGCCAGCCAGTGCGCGCGTGGCGCCGGCCCGTGGAGCAGGTCGCCGAGGATCCACAGTACGTCGCTGGGATACAGCGCCAGCAGCGCGTCCAGCCGCTGCAGGTCATGCGCCGTGCCGCCCCCGGGAATGGCGACGCCGGCGCGCCGGAAGGCGTCGCCCTTGCCCAGGTGCAGGTCCGCGATCAGCAGGGCACGCGCCTGTGGCCGGTACAGCGCACGTGCGCCGAGCAGGTGCACCGTCTCGCCGGCCAGTGCGGTGCGCCACTCAGCGTCCATGGCGGCGCTCCAGCTGTTCGGCGGCACGACGCACGCGGGTGCGCCAGTCCTCGGTGCTGAGCTGGCCGCGCTGGCCTTCGGCCCACAGCGGGAAGGACAGCGGCGTCAGTCCCGGCGGCGTGGCCAGCACGAGGTCGCGCGCGCCGCGGTCGCGCAGCACCTGCTCCAGCCGGTCCAGCTCCAGTTCGCCCTCCAGTACCTCGCGCTCGGCCTGGGCCAGCAGCAAGTGGCCCGGATCGTGGCGGCTGAGCACGTCGAACAGCAGTCCGGAGGAGGCCTGCAGCTGGCGCAGGCTGCGCAGCTGGCGGCCGGGCAGCGACGGCATCAGCAGCCCGGATACGCGTGCGATCTCGCGGAAGCGGCGCCGCGCCAGCTCGCCGAGGTTGAGCGCCTCGCGCAGGTCGGCTTCCAGTCCGTCCGCCGAGAACATCGCCCGCAACAGGGACCCATCCACCGGCACCGCTTGCGCGGGCGACAGCACCAGACCGTAGTCGTTGGCCGAGAAGGCGAAGCTGTTGCGCTGCATCCGGCCCCAGCGCAGTGCGAACAAGGCAGCCAGGCCCTCGTTCACCTGGCGACCGCCGAAGGGATAGACGAACAGGTGCAGGCGCCCGCGCAGCACCACATGCTCGACCAGCAGCCGCCTGGGGCCGGGCAGTGCGGAAAGCCGCTCCTGCAGCGCAAGCAGCGGCGCCAGCGCCTGCATCTCCGGCGAGCTGTCGGGCTCGCCCAGCAGAAGCTCCACCTCGTCGGCCAGTTGCGAGGACAGCGGCATGCGTCCGCCGCGCCATGTCGGCACCGCGCCCTCGCCGCCGCGCGCCAGGCGCACATAGGCGGTCATGTCCTCCAGCCGCACCAGCTCCAGCAGACGTCCGGTGAACTGGAAGCGGTCGCCGCGGCGCAGGCGGCCGACGAACTGTTCCTCCACCGCGCCGAGGCGGCCCCCGCGCAGCATGCGCACGGTGACGCTGCCATCGCTGGTGATGGTGCCGATCGACAGCCGGTGCAGGGTGGCCACGCGCCGTTCCTCGACCACGTAGCGGCCGTCGTCCCCGCGCACGACCTTGTGGAAGTCCGGATAGTGCGCGAGCGCGCGCCCGCCCTGGACGATGAAGTCGAGCACCGCCTGCCAGGTGGTGTCGTCGAGGCCGGCGAAAGCATGGGTGCCGCGTACCTCGTCCAGCAGTTGGTCCGGATCGAAACCGCCTGCCAGGGCACAGCTGACGCAGTGCTGGGCCAGCACGTCCAGCGAGCGCCGCGGCGGGAGACGCGCCTCCACCCGGCCGCTGCGGATCGCATGGCGCGCGGCGGCAAACTCCACCAGCTCCAGCGCATGCGTGGGAATGCAGGGGATCGCGCCGGACTCGCCGGGACGATGGCGTGCGCGACCGGCACGCTGCAGCAGCCGCGCCACGCCCTTTGGGCTGCCCAGCTGCAGCACCTGGTCCACCGCGGGGAAGTCCACGCCCAGGTCCAGGCTGGAGGTGGCGACCACGCAGCGCACGGTGCCTTCGCGCAGGCCCTGTTCGGCGGCGCTGCGCAGCGACGGATCCAGCGAGCCATGGTGCAGGGCCAGCGTGGCCGGATCCTCGGGCCATACCGCCGACAGCGCCTGGTGCCACAGCTCGGCCTGGGCGCGGGTATTGGTGAACAGCAGGCTGCTGCGCACCGCCAGCAGCCGCTGCAGCACGCGCGACAGCTGGCCCAGGCCCAGGTGGCCCGCCCAGGGAAAGCGCTCGCTGCCTTCGGGGCGCAGTGTCTCCACCGCCACGGTGCGCGCACGGGTCCCGCCGACCAGGGCCGCATCCGGACGATGTGGCAGCAGCACTTCGCGCGCCTGTTCGAGGTTGCCCAGCGTGGCCGACAGGCCCCATATGCGCAGGCCGGGGCGCAGCGCGCGTAGCCGGGCGAGGTTGAGCTGCAGCAGCACGCCGCGCTTGTTGCCCAGCAGCTCGTGCCATTCGTCGACCACCACCATGTCCAGCGCGCGCAGACGCTCCGGCGTGTCGGGATAGGACAGCAGCAGGGCAAGCGACTCGGGCGTGGTCACCAGCGCATCGAGCCCACCCTCCCGCGCCAGGCGGCGGTCGCGCGCGGAGGCATCGCCGGTGCGCTGGCCCACGCGCCAGTCCAGGCCGAGGGCTTCGGCCGGCTCGCGCAGGGCGCGGGTGGTGTCGGCGGCGAGCGCGCGCAGGGGCGTGATCCACAGCAGGCGCAGCGGATGCGCTTCGGCGGCGCGCAGCCGGCGCTTGGTCTTCGGCGCGGCCTCGGCGCGCGCCAGGGCTTCGACCAGCGAGGCCCCGGCCACGGCCAGGGTCTTGCCGCTGCCGGTGGGCGTGTGCAGCAGGCCGGATTCGCCGGCCAAGGTGCGGCGCCACACCTCGCGCTGGAAACGCAGTGGGGTCCACTCGCGCTGGGCGAACCAGGCGTCCAGCTGCTGGCGCGCGCGGCGCAGCGCAGCGGCTGTCAGCCGCGGGGGCGGCGCGGGCGTGGCCGGCTCCGCCTTCATCGCGCCAGCGCCTGCAGCGTGGCCAGCACGTCGGCCTCCGCGGCGGGCTTGTCGTGGCGCCAGCGCAGGATGCGCGGGAAGCGTACGGCAATGCCGGACTTGTGCCTGCTGCTGCGGTTCACCGCCTCGAAGCCCAGCTCGAACACGTGTACCGCTTCCACCGAGCGTACGGGGCCGAAGCGTTCCAGCGTATGCGCGCGGATCCAGCGGTCGAGCTTCAGGATCTCCTTGTCGTCCAGGCCCGAGTACGCCTTGGCCACCGGCACCAGCGCACCCTCGTGCCACAGGCCGAAGGTGTAGTCGGTGAACAGGGTGCTGCGGCGGCCGTGGCCGGCCTGGGCGTAGATCAGCACCGCATCGATGGCCAGCGGGTCGATCTTCCACTTCCACCAGTCGCCCCGCCGGCGTCCGGACTGGTATACCGCGTCGGCGCGCTTGAGCATCAGGCCTTCGACGCCGCGCTCGCGCGACTGCCCGCGCAGGTCGGCCGCGTGCTCCCAGCTCGTGGGCAGCACCTGCGGCGACAGCGTGATGCGCGGGTCGCCCAGCGTTGCCAGCACCCGTTCCAGCAGAACACGGCGCTCTCGCTGCGGCATCTGGCGCAGGTCGCGGCCGTCCAGTTCCAGCAGGTCGTAGGCGACCACGCGCACGGGCGTATCGGCCAGCGTCTTCGGGCCCGGCTTGCGCCGCTGGATGCGGGTCTGCAGCGCAGTGAACGGCAGTGGCGCGGCCTCGCCCCCGCGCCAGGCCAGCAGTTCGCCGTCGATTACCGTGCCTTCCGGTAGCGCGGTGGCGGCCTGTTCGATCTCCGGGAAGCGGCCATCCAGCCGCTCCTCGCCGCGCGACCACAGCGCCACTTCACCATCGCGACGCAGCAGCTGCACGCGGATGCCGTCCCACTTCCATTCCAGCAGCCAGTCCGTCACTGGGCCCAGGCTTGCCGGTTCGACCTCAAGCGGCGAGGCGAGGAAGAACGGGTACGGCTGCTGGCGGTCGCCGGGGCGTTCCTCCGGATCGAGCAGGTGCGCCATCCAGCCGGCATCCGGCGTCCACGTGCCGAGCATGCGCTGGGCGATGCGGGCGATGTCCACGCCGGACAGTTCCGCAAGCGCCTGCTGCACCAGCCGCTGCGACACGCCCACGCGCAGCGAGCCGGTCAGCAGCTTGTTGAACGCCAGGCGTTCGTCGAAGCACAGGCTGCGCCAGGCACCGGTGATCGCGGCGCGGCGTACTTCCGGCGCGGCATTGGCCAGCGGCAGCAGGCGCTGCTCGATCCACCCGGCCAGCGGCACGTCCTCGCCGGGACCATCGGGATCGTCCAGCAGCAGGGTCACGGTCTCGGCCAGGTCGCCCACCTGCGAGTAGCTGTCGTCGACCAGCCAGTCGGGCAGGCCGGAGACCTCGCCGACCCAGGCGCGCAGCTCGCCACTGGCGGCGATCTTGCGTCCGGCGCCGGAAATCTTGCCGCCGGACAGCAGGTGCAGGGCCCAGGCCGCGTCCGCCGGCGGCGCATCGCGGAAGTACGCGACCAGGGCCGCGCGCTTGTCGCCGGTGGCGGTGCTGCGATCCAGCTCGCGGTACAGGGCGGCGAAGCGCTTCATGCGCCCGGCTCCTGTGCCTCGCCGGCCGGTGCGGCGTCCTGCAGCGATTCGTCGCCATAGCCGGTGTGGAAGGACTCGGCGGCCACGCCCTGTTCGCACAGGTGGCGGACCAGGGCGTCGGTATTGCCATGGGTGGCGATGATCCGGCGCGCGCCGGTGTCGGCGATGGTCCGCAGCAGGTCCGGCCAGTCGGCGTGGTCGGAGATGACGAAGCCACGGTCCACGTTGCGCCGGCGACGGTTGCCGCGGATCCGCATCCATCCGGAGGCGAAGCCATGCTGGGCGCGACGGAAGCGGCGCAGCCAGGCGCTGCCCGCCGCCGAGGGCGGTGCGATCACCAGGCGCCCGGCGCAATCCTCGTTGCGTGGCAGGTCGGAGACGCGTTCGGTGTCCAGCATGGCGATGCCGGCCTGGCGGTAGACCTGCACGCCGGCGTCGATCGCGCCGTGCAGCAGCGCCGGCATGTCGTCGAGCCCACGCAGCTCGGCCAGCACCCGCTGCGCCTTGCCCAGGGCGTAGCAGTACAGGATCGCGACCTCGCCGCGTTCGGCGCACTGCCGGCGCCATTGCACGATGTCGGCGGCGACCTGGCGCGTATCCGGCCAGCGGTACACCGGCAGGCCGAAGGTCGCCTCGGTGATGAAGGTGTCGCAGGCCACCGGTTCGAACGGCGCGCAGGTGGGGTCGGGCTGGCGCTTGTAGTCGCCGGAGGCGACCCAGACCCGGCCATCGGCCTCGATCCGTACCTGGGCCGAGCCCAGCACATGCCCGGCCGGATGCAGCGACACCCGCGCGCGGCCCAGGGTGAATGCCTCGCCGTAATCGTGCGCATGCACCACCTGCTCGCCCAGGCGCCAGCGCAGGATCGGAATGCTGTCGCGGCTGCAGTGGTACCCGCCCATGCCGCCACGGGCGTGGTCGCCATGGCCGTGGGTGATGACCGCGCGCGGCACCGGCCGCCACGGATCGATATGGAAATCGCCGGGCGGGCAGTAAAGCCCTTCCGGGCGCAGGACGACCAGGTCGTCGGGGGACTCGGGCATGCCCCGAGTCTGTGGCGGCAGGCGTGCAGGCGGCGAGAACCGCCCGCGCGCCGGCGCCGGTTAGCCGGTCAGCCGGTCAGCCGGTCAGCCGGTCAGTGCGCGTGGTCGCACTCGCCGTCCTCGCCGATGTCCTCGTTCCAGACATGCGGGTTGGCGGCGATCCAGTCGCCGAGCATGCGGATGCATTCGTCGTCGTTGAGGTCGACGACCTTCACGCCCTGCTCGCGCAGCCAGTCGTGGCCGCCCTGGAAGTTGACCGCCTCGCCCATCACCACCGTGCCGATGCCGAACTGCCTGACCAGGCCGCTGCAGTACCAGCACGGGGACAGGGTGGTGACCATGATGGTGTCGCGGTAGGAGCGCTGGCGGCCGGCCTTGCGGAAGGCGTCGGTCTCGCCGTGCACGGAAGGATCGTTTTCCTGCACCCGGCGGTTGTGGCCGCGGCCGAGCAGGGTGCCGTCGGCGGCGAACAGGGCCGCGCCGATCGGGATGCCGCCCTCGGCCAGGCCCTGGCGGGCCTCCTCGACGGCGATGGCGAGCAGGGCGCGGTAGTCGGGGATCTGGCTCATGGGCGGTTCCTTCTGTGCGGCCGGGCGTGGGGCGTGGAAGCGTACGCCGCCAGCGTCGCGATGGGCAGCCCGCGCCCGGCCCCGACGCCTCCGTGACCCCGGCGGGGGCGGCCGGTGCCATAATTCCCGACATGAGCGAATCCCCCTACGAACGCGGCACCACCCATTTCGGCTTCCGTGATGTCCCGGCGACGGAGAAGCAGAAGCTGGTGGGCCAGGTCTTCACCTCGGTCGCGCGCAAGTACGACCTGATGAACGACCTGATGAGCCTGGGCATCCACCGGGCCTGGAAGCGCTACTTCACCGCCACCTGCCAGGTGAAGCCGGGCGACCGGGTGCTGGACCTGGCCGGCGGCACAGGCGACATCGCCGCGCTGCTCAAGCCGCGCGTGGGCGCCGCCGGGCAGATCGTGCTGGGCGACATCAACGCCGGCATGCTCTCGGTCGGCCGCGACCGCCTGACCGACCGCGGCCTGGTCTCGGGCCTGGAGTACGTGCAGTGCAACGCCGAGAAGCTGCCGTTCCCGGATGGCAGCTTCGACCTGGTGACCATGGCCTTCGGCCTGCGCAACGTCACCGACAAGGACGCGGCCCTGCGCGAGATCGCGCGCGTGCTGCGGGTCGGCGGGCAGGCGCGGGTGCTGGAGTTCTCGGAGGTGCGCGCGGAGTGGTTCCGCCCGATCTACGACTTCCACTCCTTCAGGATCCTGCCGAAGCTGGGCCAGCTTTTCGCCGGCGACGCCGACAGCTACCAGTACCTGGCCGAGAGCATCCGCAAGCATCCGCCGCAGGAACAGCTGAAGGCGATGATGGAAGAGGCCGGGCTGGCCCGCTGCAGCTACGTGAACCTCAGCGGCGGCATCGTCGCCGTGCATACCGGCTACAGGATCTGAGCCGGTGGGCCGCCGTGGCGGCCCCATGGCTTGCGGTTTCGGCGTGCAGGCCTTGGCGCAGGCCGTGGCGAAGCGCCCGTCGCCGGGGGACAGGCCCGGGGACGGCGTGCCTCTGCGGGCCTGACGCTTCCCGGCCGCGCCGGGGCGGAAGCGGGAGCGGGGCGGGAAGGCAGCGCGCGGCAGTGCCTTCTGGCAGGCCGGAGGATGCGGGACGCGGGTTACACTCGGCGTTTTCCGCCCGATCCTCCAACATGCGCTTTTCCGCACTGCTGCTTACCCTTGCCATGACCGCCGCCAGCGGCTGCTCCGGCGAACAGGCCGGCACGGCCGATCCCTCCGCGAACGCCAAGGCCAGCCCGGCCTCCGCGCGCCGCCACGACGAGAACTCCTACTCCGAGCCGGAGAAGGTCCGCATCGCCGACCTGGCGCTGGACCTGGCCCTGGACTTCGACGCGCGCCGCCTGTCCGGCACCGCCACCTACACCCTCGAGTGGACCGATCCCAAGGCCGCCCAGCTCGTGCTGGATACCCGCGACCTGGAGATCCGCAAGGTCGAGGGTGAGGCCGATGGTGCGTGGTCGGGGCTGAAGTACGCGCTGGCCGAGGCCGACCCGGTGTTCGGCAGCAAGCTGACCATCGAGGCGCCGCAGCGCAACGCGAAGATCCGCGTCACCTACGCCACCTCGCCCCAGGCCTCGGGCCTGCAGTGGCTGGAGCCGTCGATGACCGAGGGCGGGCAGCTGCCCTTCATGTTCAGCCAGTCGCAGGCGATCCACGCCCGCAGCTGGGTGCCGCTGCAGGACACCCCCGGCGTGCGCTTCACCTACAGCGCCCACGTGACCTCGCGTCCGGACGTGATGGTGCTGATGAGCGCCGACAACGACCCGGCGGCGCCGCGCGATGGCGACTACAGCTTCCGGATGCCGCAGCCGATCCCGTCCTACCTGCTGGCGATCGCCGCCGGCGACCTGGTGTTCAAGCCGATCTCCGCGCGCAGCGGCGTGTGGGCCGAGCCGACCATGGTCGACCGCGCCGTGGCCGAGTTCGAGGACACCGAGCAGATGATCGCCACCACCGAGAAGCTCTACGGGGCCTATCGCTGGGAGCGCTACGACATGCTGGTGCTGCCGCCGTCGTTCCCGTTCGGCGGCATGGAGAATCCGCGACTGAGCTTCATCACCCCGACCGTGATCGTCGGCGACAAGTCGCTGGTATCGCTGATCGCGCATGAGCTGGCGCACAGCTGGTCCGGCAACCTGGTGACCAATTCCAGCTGGAAGGACATCTGGCTCAACGAGGGCTTCACCACCTACGTCCAGGGCCGCATCGTCGAGGCGCTGTACGGCGAGGAGCTGGCGCAGATGGAGCGCCAGATCGACCAGGATGGCGTCAAGGCCGACATGGCGCGCATGGCCCCGCAGGACCAGCTGCTGGTGCTGCCGCCGCTGGCCGGCCGCGACCCGGACGAGGCGCTCAGCGAGGTGGCCTACACCAAGGGCGCCTGGTTCCTGCAGTTCCTCGAGCAGCGCGTGGGCCGGGCGAAGTTCGATCCGTTCCTGCGCGGCTGGTTCGACGACCACGCCTTCCAGAGCACCGACAGCGAGACCTTCGTCGCCTACCTGCGCAAGAACCTGCTGGAGGCCAACCCCGGCGCGGTGCGCGAGGAGGAACTCGACGCATGGCTGAACAAGCCGGGTATCCCGGCGTTCGCCCAGCCGGCGCAGTCGCGCACCTTCTCCAGCGTGGACACCGCGCGCATCGCCTGGCGCGGCAGCAGCCAACTGCCCAATCCCCAGGTCACCTCGCAGTGGGGCACCCAGGCCTGGGTGCGCTTCCTGGAAGGCATGGGCGAAAAGCTCAAGCCCGAGCAGCTGGCGCAGCTGGACAAGGCCTACAAGTTCACCGGCACGCCCAACGGCGAGATCGCCATGCGCTGGTATCCGCTGGCCCTGCGCAGCGGCTACGTCGAGGCGCGCCCGGCGGCCGGCGAGTTCATCGAGCGGGTGGGCCGGCGCAAGCTGATCCTCCCGGTCTACGAGGAACTGGTGAAGACGCCCGACGGCCTGGCCTTCGCCCGCGAGGTGTTCGAGCGTGCCCGCCCGGGCTACCACCCGATCACCACCGCCTCGGTCGAGGCGATCCTGGCCCGCGCCGAGGGCGCGACGCAGTAAACCCCGCGCGCCGGCCCGTCCGGCGCGCACCGTTCCACGAGGCGCAGCGATGAAGCCGATCCGTCCGCGACTGTCCCTGTCCCTGCTGCTGGTGGCCGCCCTGGCGGGTGCCGCCGCCTGCACCGACCGCGAGGCCCAGCGCCAGGCGCAGCTGGCTGCCGAGGCCGAGGCCCGCGCCCGCGCCGCGACGGAGCTGCAACGCCAGTACGAGTCGGCGGTGGCCGACCGCAACTGGGAGCTGGCGCGGGTGCATGGCGTGGCCCTGCTGGACCAGTATCCGGACAGCGAGGCGGCCGCGGCCATCGGCCCGGGACTGGAAGAGGTCAGGGCCCGCGCCGAGGAGGCGCGCGAGCAGCGTCGGCTGGCCGCGCTGTGGAACTACGCGCGGGTGCCGGCCGGGCAGGGTGAACAGCGCACCGCCGCCATCTTCAGCAAGGAAGCGGTGGATACCGGCGGCAGCGGCCCGGCCACGGTGCAGCTGGTGATCCGCGACCACCCGGAGTGGAAGCGCAGCGCCTACCTGGTGCTGGAGGGCGGCGACTTCGACTGCTACGGCGGCTGCAAGGTGCAAGTGAAGTTCGACGATGCCGCGGCGCGGCCGATGTCGGCCTGGCGCCCGAAGACCGACGAGGCCATCGCCATGTTCATCGAGGACTACCGTGGCCTGTGGAAGCGCATGCGCCAGGCGCGGCGGATGGAGGTCAGCTTCCCGGTGAAGGCCGGCGGCAGTCGCACCGCGGTGTTCGAGACCGGGGGCCTGGATGGCGCCCGGATGCCAGGCTGGGACTGAGCCTGGCGGCGATGCCGAACCTGGATTACCTGATCGTGGGGGTGGTCAGTGCGCTGGCCATCGCCCTGCACGTGGGCCTGTTCCTGCTGTTCCGGCGCTGGATGGACCGCGACCTGGCCCTGTCCCTGGCGGGCGACGACCCGGTGCGGCGGCAGTGGATGCTGGAACAGCTTGCCCGGGCGCGCCGCGAGGGCGTACGCCGGCGCGACCTGCAGGCCTGGCTGGAACAGGTCGCGGCGCAGGGCCCGGAAGCCGGGGCCGGCTGAGGAGGGTCCGGGGGGCGGCGGATGCCGTGGCGGCAACCCGTGGCCGCCGCGCGCCAGGATCAGTCCAGGCTGTAGCCGAACTGCTGGCGGAAGTGCTCGTTGAACTCGGCGAAATCGAAGCGCTGGTTCTGGGTGCCGGGGTGCTCGACCTTCAGCGCACCCATCAGGTTGCCCATGCGGCCGATGGTCAGCCAGTCGTAGCCCTTCTCGATGCCGAAGATCAGGCCGGCGCGGAAAGCGTCGCCGCAGCCGGTCGGGTCGACCACGCGGCGCTCGTGCGCCGGCGGGACCTCGTAGGTCTTCTCCGGGGTGTGCACCAGGGCGCCGCGCGGGCCCTGGGTGGTGATGTAGGCCTTCACCCGGGAGACGATCTCGCGGTCGCTCCAGCCGGTGCGCTCCTGCAGCAGGTTGGACTCGTAGTCGTTGACCACCACGTAGTCGGCCTGCTCGATGAACTGGCGCAGCTCCTGGCCGTTGAACAGCGGCATGGCCTGGCCCGGGTCGAAGATGAACGGCACGCCCATCTCGTTGAACTCGGCGGCATTCTGCAGCATGCCCTCGCGCCCGTCCGGGCCGACCAGGCCCAGGGTGATGCCCGGCACGTCCTTCACGTGGTTCTCGTAGGAACGCATCATCGCGCCGGGGTGGAAGGCGGTGATCTGGTTGTTGTCGTGGTCGGTGGTGATGAAGGCCTGCGGCGTGAACAGGTCCTCGATCACCTTGACCCGCGACAGGTCGATGCCCAACGTCTCGAAATGCTCACGATAAGGGCCGAAATCGCCGCCAACGGTGCCCATCGGCACGGGTTTGCCACCGAGCAGGTGGAGGTTGTAGGCGATGTTGCCGGCGCATCCGCCGAACTCCCGGCGCATGCGCGGCACCAGGAACGAGACGTTCAGGATGTGCACCTTGTCCGGCAGGATGTGGTTCTTGAACTGGTCCGGGAACACCATGATGGTGTCGTAGGCAAGGGAACCACAGATCAGGGTGGACATCGTTCTGGTACTCGGGCGCGGGCGCGCGTAACGGGGGCTGCGGCCTCGCGCCGCGGCGCAAAGGTTACCGGCTGCGTCCCGGCGGGGCCAGCCCGGCGGCTCCGGCCAGGCCGCGACCGGGCCTCCCCGACCGCGGCCAAACCCGCGGTTTACCGCGGAATTCCTTGCCCGGGGGCGGCCCCGTTGCTAGGCTAGCCGGCCTGTTTTTGCTGTCCAAAATTTCGCCACCGGCGCCGCTTCGCGCGCTGGTGGCGCCCGCGCCGGCATCCGGCCGGCCCGCGTCCCGCCCGCCTCCTCACTTCCAGCTCCGGAAACCCCAGGACCGCCACTCGATGTTCAAGAAGCTCCGCGGCATGTTCTCCAACGACCTGTCCATCGACCTGGGCACGGCCAATACCCTGATCTATGTCCGCGGACAGGGCATCGTGCTGAACGAGCCGTCGGTCGTGGCCGTGCGCCAGGACCGCGCCATCGGCGGCACCCGCTCGGTGGCGGCGGTGGGCGCGGAGGCCAAGCAGATGCTGGGCCGTACCCCGGGCAACATCACCACCATCCGGCCGATGAAGGACGGCGTGATCGCCGACTTCACCTACACCGAGGCCATGCTCAAGCACTTCATCAAGAAGGTGCACAAGGCCCGGGTGCTGCGCCCCAGCCCGCGCGTGCTGGTGTGCGTGCCGGCCGGTTCGACCCAGGTCGAGCGCCGCGCGATCAAGGAATCGGCCGAGGAGGCCGGCGCGCGCGACGTCTACCTGATCGAGGAGCCGATGGCCGCGGCGATCGGCGCCGGCATGCCGGTGTCCGAGGCGCGCGGCTCGATGGTCATCGACATCGGTGGCGGCACCACCGAGGTGGCGGTGATCTCGCTCAACGGCATCGTGTATTCGGCCTCGGTGCGCATTGGCGGCGACCGCTTCGACGAGGCGATCACCAACTACGTGCGCCGCAACCACGGCATGCTGATCGGCGAAGTGACCGCCGAGCGGATCAAGATGGAGCTGGGCTGCGCCTACCCGCAGGCCGAGGCACGCGAGATGGAGATCACCGGCCGCAACCTCGCCGAGGGCGTGCCGAAGATGATCAAGATCAACTCCAACGAGGTGCTCGAGGCCCTGCACGAGCCGCTGTCCGGCATCGTCTCGGCGGTCAAGCTGGCGCTGGAGCAGACCCCGCCGGAGCTGGGCGCGGACGTGGCAGAGCGCGGCATCGTGCTGACCGGCGGCGGTGCCCTGCTGGCCGACCTGGACAAGCTGATCTCCGAGGAGACCGGCCTGCACGTGCAGGTCGCCGACGACCCGCTGACCTGCGTGGCCCGCGGTGGTGGCCGCGCGCTGGAGCTGGTCGACATGCACGGCAACGAGTTCTTCGCGCCGGACTGACCTGCAGCATCGCGCGCGCCCTGCCGGCGCGCCCCGGGCGCGGCGTTCGCCAGCGGCGGATGCCGACGCCATACTTCCACCTCCGCCGCGCTGCCCCGACTGATCACCGTCCGTGTCGTCCTACGCCGGTTCTTCCCAAGCTGCGCGCCCCGGTGAATCCGGTCCCCTGCGGCTGCTGGCCTACCTCGCCCTGGCCGTGGCGCTGCTGGTCCTGGACCACCGTGGCGGCTGGCTGACGTGGGTCCGCGGCCAGGCCACCGTGCTGGTGCAGCCGCTGCGCAGCCTCGCCGGCCTGCCGGGCATGCTGCGCGGGGCGCTGAGCGACGGCCTGGCCTCGCATGCCAGCCTGGTGGAGGAGAACCGCCGCCTGCGCAACGAACTGCTGGTGGCCAACGCGCGCCTGACCCGGCTGCGCAACGCCGCGGTCGACAACGCCCAGCTGCGCGAGCTGCTGGGCGTGGCCGAGCGCCGTGGCCTGGACGTGCAGCTGGTGCCCATCCTGGACATCGACCTGGAGCCTTCGCGCCAGCGCCTGGTGCTGCGCGCCGGCGCCGTCCAGGGCGTGCAGCGCGGCCAGGCGGTGATCGACGCCGGCGGCCTGCTCGGCCAGGTGATCGAGACCACGCCCACCCAGTCCACCGTGCTGTTGCTGACCGATCCGGACCACGCGGTGCCGGTGATGGTCGCGCGCAACGGCGTGCGCCTGATCGTCTACGGCCGCGGCGACCGGCTCGAGCTGCGCGACATCCCGCTCAACCAGGACGTGCAGGTCGGCGACCAGCTGGTCACCTCGGGCCTGGGCGGACGCTTCCCGCCGGGCTTCCCGGTGGCGACCATCACCGCCCTGCACCCGGACGACAGCCAGGCCTTCCTGGTGGGCGAGCTGCAGCCCGCGGCCCAGCTGGACCGCGGCCGCGACGTCCTGCTGCTGCGCCCCGGCGCCGCCCCCGACCTCCCGCTCCCCCCCGTTCCCGGCGAACCCGAGGAGCCGGCCGCAACCGGCTCTTCCGAATCACCAATCCCGAATAACGAATCACAGCCTCCGCAGGAGGCGGCCCGATGAGCGCCCGCACGCGCCTGGGCGGCTGGATCCTGCCGCTGAGCCTGCTGATGGCCCTGCTGCTGGGGCTGCTGCCGCTGCACGCACAGCTGCAGCCGCTGCGTCCCTACTGGCTGGCCCTGGTGCTGGCCTACTGGGTGATCGAGACGCCGTCGCGCGCCGGGCTGGGCCTGGCCTTCGCCTGCGGCCTGGTGGCCGACCTGGCCTACGGCAGCCTGCTCGGCGAGCAGGCGCTGCGGCTGGTGATCATGGCCTTCATCCTGCAGCGCTTCCGTGCCCGGCTGCGCTTCTTCCCGCTGTCGCAGCAGGCGCTGGCGATCGGCGCGCTGCTGGTCAACGACCGCATCGTCGATGCCGCGGTGAACCTGGCCCTGGGCCAGCCGCTGCTGCCGTGGGAATACTGGTGGGCGCCGCTGCTGGGCACCGCCCTGTGGCCGCCGCTGTTCCTGATGCTGGACGCCCTGCGCCTGGGCCGACGGGACTGAGGTCCGCAGCATGGGCAGCCGCAGGCCGAGCAAGAACCCCCACGCCGAAGCCGAGCAGTTCCGGCGCCGCGCCGCGCTGGGCTTCCTGGCCGTGGCGCTGGCCCTGGGTGGGCTGGCGGCTTGGTATTTCCGCCTGCAGGTGCTGCAGCACGCCGACTACGCCACCCGCTCGGAAGCCAACCGCATCCGGCCGCGCCCGGTGGTGCCCGGGCGCGGGATGATCTACGACCGCCAGGGGCGGCTGCTGGCGGAGAACGTGCCGGCGTTCCGCCTGGACGTGGTTCCGGACAAGGCCGGCGACACCGAGAGGCTGCTGGCCGAACTGGGCCAGCTGATCCGGCTCGGCGAGGACGAGATCGAGCACTTCCGCCGCGAGCGCAAGGCCGGGCGCGGCTTCCGCCCGATCACCCTGAAGATGCGCCTGAGCGACGAGGAGATGGCCGCCTTCGCGGTCAACCGCTGGCGCTTCCCGGGCGTGGAGATGGAGCCGTACCTGACCCGGCACTATCCCTATGGCGACCTGTTCGCGCACGTGATCGGCTACGTCGGCCGGATCGACGAGAAGGACCTGGAGCAGCTGGGCGAGCGCGGCACCGCGCTGACCCACATCGGCAAGACCGGCATCGAGCGGGCCTACGAGGACCTGCTGCGCGGCCAGGTCGGCTATGAGCAGATCGAGACCAACGTGCAGGGCCGCGCGCTGCGCACGGTGGGCCGGGTGCCGGCGCGGCCGGGCTCGGACCTGCGGCTGTCGATCGACGCCGAACTGCAGCGCGCCACGGTGGCCGCGTTCGGGGAGCTGGAAGGCACGGCGGTGGCGATGGACCCGCGCACCGGCGAGATCCTGGCCCTGGTGAGCCTGCCGTCCTACGACCCGAACCTGTTCGTCAACGGCATCTCCCACGCCGACTACCGTGCGCTGATGGACAACCCCTCGCGCCCGCAGTTCAACCGCGCGGTGCTCGGCGGCGTGGCCCCCGGCTCCACGCTCAAGCCGTTCCTGGCGCTGGCCGGCCTGGACAGCGGCGTGCGCCGGCCCGAGGACCGCACCCTGTCCACCGGCATGTTCTACCTGCCCGGCAACAGCCGCGGCTGGGGCGACTCGCACCGCGGCGGCCACGGGTGGACCGACGCGCGCAAGTCGATCGCCGATTCGGTCAACACCTACTACTACCAGCTGGCGCTGGACATGGGCATCGAGCGGATCGAGCGCTTCCTGGAGCGTTACGGGTTCGGCCAGCCCTCCGGCATCGACCTGGTCGGCGAGAGCAGCGGCATCCTGCCGACCCCGGCGTGGAAGATGCGCCAGCGCAAGGAGCGCTGGTATCCGGGCGATACCGTGAACATCTCCATCGGCCAGGGCGACTGGAAGGTCACTCCGCTGCAGATGGTGCGGGCCACCTCCGCCCTGGCCGACGAAGGCCACCTGCGCGTGCCGCGCCTGGTGGAGGCGCGCCGCGACCGGTTCGACGCGCCGTGGTCGCCGCTGGAGCAGGGCCAGCCGGCGCGGATCAGCGATCGCCCGGACAACCTGCGGGTGGTGCGCGAGGGCATGGAGATGACGGTGCACGGCCCCGGCGGCACCGCCCGCGCGATGGGGGTCGGCGCACCCTACCGGATCGCCGGCAAGACCGGCACCGCCCAGGTGGTCAGCCGCCGCGGTACCGGCGCGGTCGATCCGCGCAGCCTGCCCATGCACCTGCGGCACCGCGCGCTGTTCATCGGCTTCGCCCCGGCCGAGGATCCGCAGATTGCGGTGGCCGTGGCGGGGGAGGGCGGCGGCTACGGTGGCAGTACCGCCGCGCCGATCGCACGCAAGATCTTCGACGCCTGGCTGCTGGGCAAGCTGCCGGAAGGGCTGGAGCCGCTGGATGGCGCTCCGCCCGCGTCCGGCTGTGCCGGCGGGGGCGAGGGGGCGGACGCAACCGCGGGCGAGGGCTGCGTGCCTGCGCCGGCCGACGGCGCGCGGCCCCCGTCGCAGCGCACCCCGGCCCTGGCCAGCGACCGCAATCCGGCCGGCAACAGCTTTGGCAGCTGGATCCGGCGCAATCCGCACCTGCTCCAGCCGGTCGCCCCGCAGGCACCTGGCGAAGGCGGACAGTCCAGGCCGCGGCCGCCGGCCGCGCGGCCTGCCGGTGGCGCCACGCCATCGCAGCCCACCCATGCGCCGGCCCGCGAACCCGGAGCTGGCCGATGAGGGATTTCCTGCGCTGGCTGGCTGACATGGCCGGACGCCTGGTCCGCACCCTGGACTGGCCGCTGTGCCTGGCCCTGGCCGGGCTGATGGCCTTCGGCCTGGCCGTGCTCTACAGCGCCGGCGGCCCCACCGGTGGCGCCGCCCTGGTCAAGGCCCAGGGCGCGCGCTTCGCGGTCGGCCTGCTGGCGATGTGGGCGTTGTCGCGGGTGTCGGTGATCCGCCTGCGGGTGTGGTCGCCGACCGTGTACGCGCTGTCGCTGCTGCCGCTGCTGGCGGTGCTGCTGGTCGGCACCGGCAAGCATGGCCGGCACTGGCTCAACCTCGGCGTGTTCTACCTGCAGCCCTCGGAGCTGCTGAAGATCGCGCTGCCGATGATGGTCGCCTGGTACCTGCACTCGCGCCCGCTGCCGCCGCGCATCCCCACCGTGCTGGCCACGGGCGTGCTGATCGCCGTGCCCACCGGGCTGATCCTGCTGCAGCCGGATTTCGGCACCGCGATGCTGATCGCCAGCAGCGGCGTGTTCGCCCTGCTGCTGGCGGGCCTGCCGTGGTGGTGGGTGGGCATCGGCGTGGGCGGCGTGGCCGCGATCGCCCCGGTGGCCTGGCTGTGGCTGCTGCGGCCGTACCAGAAGGACCGCATCCTCACCTTCCTCGACCCGGAGCGCGATCCGCTGGGCACCGGCTGGAACATCATCCAGTCCAAGATCGCGATCGGCTCCGGCGGCCTCACCGGCAAGGGCTGGGGCGAGGGCAGCCAGTCGCACCTGAACTACATCCCCGAGCAGACCACCGACTTCGCCTTCGCCGTGCTGAGCGAGGAGTTCGGCTGGCTCGGCGTGGCCACGATGCTGGCGCTGTACCTGTTCGTGATCGGGCGCTGCCTGTGGATCGCGATGGAGGCGCGCGACGGCTATTCGCGGCTGCTTGCCGGCTCGCTGGGAATGGCCTTCTTCGTCTACGTGCTGGTCAACGGCGGCATGGTCTCCGGCCTGCTGCCGGTGGTCGGCGTGCCCATGCCGCTGGTGAGCTACGGCGGCACCTCGGCGGTATCGCTGCTGGCCGGCCTGGGCCTGGTCATGGCGGTCCGCACCCACCGCCCCGTGCATGCCTTCCACTGACCTGCCAAAGTCCCCGCTGAAGCCCGAAAATCCCAATGGCTGCATGGGCTTGCGCACGCATGCTAACCTGCCTTCGATGACCAAGAAGCCCGCAACGCGCGGCCGTCTGCTGGCCGGCCTCCTCCTCGCCGGATTGCTGGGGTGCACGCCCCGCGCCGGAGTCGTATCCGATTCGCCGGTGGCGGTGCCGCCCGTGGCCGGCACCCCGGCCGAGGCCAGGCCCGAGGCCGCCCCGGCGCCGCCGGTGGACCTGACGCCGGTGCCGTTCGAGGTCGCGCGTGAGCGCTTCATCGCCGACACCAGCGGGCGCTACGGCATCCCCGCCGCCGAGATCGAGGCGACGCTGGCCCGCGCCACCCTCCTGGACAGCGTGGTCGCGGCGATGTCGCGCCCGGCCGAGCGGGTCAAGCCCTGGCACGAATCCCGGCCGATGTTCATCAGCCAGGCCCGCATCGACGGCGGCCGCCGCTTCCTCGAGCAGAACCGGGCGAAGCTGGCGAAGGTGGAGGCCGACACCGGCGTGCCGGCCGAGGTGATCGTGGCGATCATCGGCGTGGAGACCAGCTACGGCGCCAACCCCGGCCGCTACTCGGTGCTCGATGCGCTCTACACCCTGGCCTTCCGCTACCCGCGCAGCGGCGATCCGGCCAAGCTCGAGCGCGAGGTGCGCCGCGAACTGTTCTTCCGCGACGAGCTGGCGCAGCTGTTCGCGCTGGGCCGCGAGGAGAACCTCGACATCGCCGCGCTGAAGGGCAGCTACGCCGGCGCGATGGGCATGGGCCAGTTCATGCCTTCCAGCTACCGCCAGTTCGCGGTCGATGGCGACGGCGACGGTCGCCGCGACCTGTTCGGCAGCCTCGACGACGTGTTCGCCTCGATCGCCAACTACTTCGTGGAGAAGGGCGGCTGGGTGCGCGGCGGCCTGGTCGCGGTGCCGGCCACCCTGGAGCCGGGGCGCGAGCCGTTCGAACCGGCCGAGTGGGCGCCGACCCACACCCTGGCCGAGCTGGCGGCGCGCGGTTACGCGCCGCAGGCGCCGGTGCCGGACGGCGCCACCGCCACCCCGGTCAGCCTGGCCGGCAGCAGCGGCCCGCAGTACTGGCTGGGCTTCCAGAACTACTACGCGATCACCCGCTACAACATCTCCAAGATGTACGCGATGGCGGTGTTCCAGCTGTCGGAGGCGATCGCCGGGCGGGAGATCCCGCCGGCATGACCGGGCGCCGGCCGTGGACAGCTGGGCTGCGTGCCGGCACGGCGCTGGCCGTGCTCGTGCTGCTGGCGGCCTGCGGCAGCGCGCCGAAGAAGCCTTCGGCCCCGGCCGGGTCGGCGGCCAAGGGCGGTGCGTCCGCCCCGGTGGCGGACGGGCGCTGCAACGGCGCCTCGCCCTATGCGCCGGCGAAGGAGGATCCCTCCACCCGCGGCCACTACACCGCCGGCGGCCTGTACAAGCCGGGCGTGCCGGACCGCACCCCCGACTACGTGCCCGACGTGGACTGCATCCCCGAGCCGGTGGTGGTCGCCGAGCCGCGATCGCAGGTCGGCAACCGCTCGCCGTACACGGTGCTGGGCAAGCAGTACAAGGTGATGGACCGTCCGCACGGTTACGTCGAGCAGGGCATCGCCTCGTACTACGGCAGCAAGTTCCACGGCCGCCGCACCTCGAACATGGAGGTGTACGACATGTACGCCTTCACCGCCGCGCACAAGACCCTGCCGCTGCCGAGCTTCGCCCGCGTCACCAACCTGGAGAACGGCAAGTCGGTGGTGGTGCGGGTCAACGACCGCGGTCCGTTCCACGACGGCCGGGTGATCGACCTCAGCTACGCGGCGGCGGTGAAGCTGGGCATCGTCGCCCGCGGCACCGGCCGGGTCGAGGTGCGTGCTCTGGTCCCGGGCGAAGACGACGGCAGGCGCTACGCGTCCACCGCCGGCTCCCCCGCGGCCACGCCGGCTCCCGTGCAGACCGCGCCGGCGACCCCGGCCACCGCGCTGGACCAGCTGGTCCAGGCCCTGCCGCCGGAGGTGCCGGCGGCGGTCGCATCCGCGTCCGGTGCCGTGGCCGCCGCGCCGGCATCGCTGCCGCCGCCGGTCCAGTCCGCGGGGGCTTCGGCGGCGTCCCGGGCCCCGGCCGCTTCCACGCCGCTGCGGCAGGTCGCCAGCTTCTCCAGCGCCGACAACGCCCGCCGCGCGCTGGAACGGTTGCTGGCCGCCGGCATCAGCGACGCCCGCCTGGAGGACACGGTCAGCGGCGGGCGCACGCTCTGGCGCCTGCGCGTGCCGGCCGCCGGCGATCCGGCGGAACTTGCGCTGCGCATCGCCGGTCTGGGTTTCGGTACCCCGCAGCCGGTCCGCGACTGAGCCCGGGCTTACAATCGGTCCCTTCATCCTTCCCTTCCGCCCGGCCGCCGTGCCGGTTGCCGCAGGAGTTCCCGTTTCCATGAAGTTCCGTCCCACCGGTCCGCTCGCCGTCGTTGCCGCGGCGGCCACCTTCGCGTTCGGCCTGGCCTTCGCCCAGGCTCCCGCGCCCGTCGCAGGCCACCGCCTGGCTGGTGATGGACTACGCCACCGGCCAGGTGCTGGCGGGCGAGAACGTCGACGAGCGGGTCGAGCCGGCCAGCATCACCAAGGTGATGACTTCCTACGTGATCGCCGCCGAGATGGCCGCCGGCCGGATCAAGCCGGACGACCGGGTGCTGATGAGCGAACGCGCCTGGCGCGAGGGCGGCGCCCGCACTGACGGCAGCTTCAGCGGCTTCCCGGTCAACGAGTACGCGCCGCTGTCGGAGATGGAGAAGGGCATGGCGGTGCAGTCGGGCAACGACGCCGCGATCGCCCTGGCCGAGCACGTGGCCGGCACCCAGGAGGCCTTTGCCGACCTGATGAACAGCTATGCGGCGAAGATCGGCATGAAGAACAGCCACTTCGTCAACGCCCACGGCCTGTCCGCGCCGGAGCACTACAGCACCGCGCGCGACCTGGCCCTGCTGGGCCGCGCCTTCGTGCGCGACTACCCCGAGCAGTACGCCTACAACAAGATCAAGGAGCTGACGGTCAACGGCATCACCCAGCCGAACCGCAACCTGCTGCTGTGGCGCGATTCCAGCGTCGACGGCATCAAGACCGGCCACCATTCGAAGGCCGGGTACTGCCTGATGAGCTCGGCCCAGCGCGGCGACCAGCGCCTGATCGCGGTGCTGATGGGCGGCGCCTCCGAGCGCCAGCGCGCCGACGACAGCCTCGCGCTGCTCAACTGGGGCTTCCGCTCCCACGAAACCCACCGCCTGTACGAGCCGGGCAAGCCGGTCGCTTCGCTGAAGGTGTGGAAGGGCAAGGCCGACCAGGTCCAGCTGGGCGTGTCGCGGCCGCTGCTGGTCAGCATGGCCCGTGGACGCTACGGCGACCTCAAGCCGGCGATGGAAGTGCCGCGCTCGCTGGTCGCCCCGATCGCCGCCGGCCAGCAGATCGGCACGGTCAAGGTCTCGCTGGATGGCCAGGTCGTCGCCGAGGCGCCGCTGGTGGCGGCGGCGGCGGTCGAGGAGGCCGGCTTCTTCAAGCGCCTGTGGGACGCTTTCTGGATGTGGTGGGAATCCTGATCGATCCGCCACGCAACGCCCCGAAAACAGCCGGCTCCGCGCCGGCTGTTTTCGTTCTGGGCGGCGCCTCCCGACGGGAGGCGTCCGCTCGGGTTTTCCCATCGTTTATCCTCGGCCGGCGCGTTGCCTGCCGAGGTCGCGCGTGGCGGGCGGGAGTGCCCGCGCTTTGTGCAAATCTCCAACGGGGAAAAACATGGGCAATAGGAAGGCAGTACGCGCGGCGCTCGGCGCCGCGTTGACGGTGGCGCTTGTGTCCGCTCCGGCCATGGCGCAACGGCAGAGCGCGCAGGACCTGCGCCAGCAGCAGGCGGCGGAGATCCCGGTGTGCAAGAAGCCGCTGGGCACGATCTCGGTCCTGGAACCGGAGCACGGGGTGAACTGGTGGAGCGGCCACCAGCTCCCCGAGCCCTCGCGCCTGATCAAGGTGTTCGTCTCGCGTTCGCGCTGCTTCACCCTGGTCGACCGCGGCGCCGGCATGGCCGCCGCGCAGAACGAGCGCGCGCTGGCGGCGGACGGCAACCTGCGCCGGGGCTCCAACGTCGGCAAGGGCCAGGTCAAGGCGGCCGACTACGTGCTCGTGCCGGACCTGATCTCGCAGAACAGCAACGCCGGCGGCAATGCGGTCGGCGGCCTGCTCAGCGGCCTGGTCGGCGGCCGCGCCGGGCAGGTGCTCGGCGGCCTGAACTTCAAGAAGAAGACGGCCGACGTAGTGTTGACGGTCACCGACGTGCGCTCCTCCGAGCAGGTGGCGCTGGCCGAGGGCAGCGCGAAGAAGACCGACATCGGCTTCAACGCGCGCGGCAACCTGTTCTCGGGCAGCGGCCTGGGCGCGGCCGGCGTCGGCGGTTACGCCAATACCGAGATCGGCCAGGTCATCACCCTGGCCTACCTGCAGGCCTATACCAACCTGATCGCCCAGCTCGGCGGCCTGCCGGAGGACGCCTCAGCGGCCAACCCGATGCAGGCGCTGCGGGTGACCCGCGCGGCGCGCATGCTGGCCAACGCCAAGGGCACCGGCAAGGCGGTGCGCGACCTGGAGCCGGGCATGCTGCTTTACCCGACCGGGCAGAAGGAAGGGGCGATGTGGGAGGTCGAGGACGAACTCGGCAACCGCGGCTGGGTCAACTCGACCAGCACCGAACTGGCCCGCTGAGCGGCCAGCCCCGGGAAAGGCCGGCGCTTTGCCGGCCTTTCCTTTTTGCGGGACCAGGCTCCTGTATTTGCTCATTTGCGCGAAGGCTTCCGGACCCGGCTTTCTGGCGCCGCCATCCAGCTGCCCGGCCGGGCCAAGGGGCCATGATTCATTTGCCTCATCCGACGCGGGCCCTGGTGCTGGGCAGGCTCCCCGCCACGGTGGCCCGGGCGCCGGAGCCGCCCGCTGCCCTGTTCGGCAGCACCTGCAGCGAGCCGACCGGCCTCATGCGCATCTGGCCGGACGACGGCGACTGCGCACCGGCATGCTGCGGTTCCCGAGTGGCAAGCAGGGCGACCTGCTCGAGGTGGAGAACGCGGTCGGCCAGTGCGGCTGGATGCCCCCGGTCGCGAGCACCGTCACCCAGTAAGCGTTCCTCCGGCGCGCGCCGCCGCGCGACGGCGCCGGCTTTCCCGGGCAGGGCCTACAGCATCCGGCTGATGGTGAAGCTGCCGAACACCGGGCGCTCTTCCTGTCCCTCGAACTCGCGGGCGCCGTGGTAGCGCGCCAAGGCGAACTTCCAGCGCCCGCGGGTGACGGCCAGGCCGTAGCCGACTTCGCCGACGACCGGCTTGCGGTCCACGCTGTGGCTGTCGCGGAAGGTGTTGCCGTCGAGGGTGATGTCGCGCGCCACGACGCGCACGTCGCTGGTGGCGAAAAGGTGCCACGACCATCCCGCCAGGCGCGCGCCCGAGGGCGCGGTGTTCTCGCCGGCCGGGCGCAGCGGCGTGCTGCCGAAGTCGTCCGGCAGGCGCCAGCCCCAGCGCACTTCCATGCCGGTGTTGGCGTAGGTGGCGCGGTTGCCGAGGGCGCCGCCCCAGTGCGCGATCGCATCCCAGCCCCAGCCGCCGGCATTGCCTTCGCTGTCGCCCCAGCGGCGCATGCGCTCATGCACGACGCCCACCAGCGGTTCGTTCTCCAGCTGGTTGTCCCAGCCGCGGAAGTCCTCGCCGTCGAACACATGGTGCACCGCGTTCTGCACCTGCTTGCCCAGCGCCAGCGGGCCGACCACGCCCAGCTGCAGCTGGGTGGTGCGCAGGCTGTCGCCGTTGCGTGCGTTGTAGCCGAAGCTGACCATCAGGATCGCCGCATACGGACGGTCGTCCGGGATCAGGTCGGCGCGGCTGTAGTCGGTGGGGGTGTAGAGCTTCTGGCTGAGGCTGAACACCATGTTCTGCTGCTCGAAGCCACCGGGCTGCAGCCGTTCCAGGTAGCGGTTGATCCAGCGCGCCGGGCGCGGCAGGCAGGGGTCGTCGGTGTAGTCGGCCAGGTTGGGCGAGACCAGGGTGATCACCGCGCCGTTGGTGTAGCCCTGGTCCTGGTTCTCCCCGCCGAGCAGGTCGTTGTCCACGCGGAAGTTCACCGCTGGCGGGGTCTCGCTGAGGCGGCTGCTGCTGCATTGCGGGGCGGCGATGGCCGCGGCGGGAAACAGCAGGAACAACAGCAGCGTGGCGGTCGGGGCGCGCGGGGGTCGCGTCCGTGCGGGAGTGGGCATGGGCGGGATCC
>NZ_PDWP01000027.1 GCF_010093235.1 Pseudoxanthomonas suwonensis
GTCCTTGTATATACACGCCAGCTCCACTTTGTGTTTTTTCCAGAAGAAGACGGACACCCATTTGCGCCTTAGTCTCTTCCAGTTCTCGTGGGCTCGGAGATGTGTATAAGAAGATGCTCAGGAGTCACTTGGGCCCGGTGATGTGTAAAAGAGCCAGGCGCAAGCGGCACGTGGACATGCCGTGGTCGCGCGCTGGAGCGGCACGCGGAGCCGCGCGATGCGCCATGCCCCCGCGCTGCCGCGGCTCCGTCCGAAGCCATTGCCCGTGGGGCCGCAGCCTTTTCAGGCCTCTCCGCATCTGCCTTGCACGGCGCCTCCAGCGCGCCCCCCGGCGCGGCGCAGTTCGCCGCGCTATGCTGTCCCGCCGCCTGCCGCACCCGTGATGCCCGAGCAGAACTCCATCCTCACCCCCGCCCAGCTCAACACGCTGGCGCGCGACCTGCTGGAGAGCGCGTTCCCGCTGGTATGGGTCGAGGGTGAGCTGGGCAACGTGACGCGGCCGGCCTCCGGGCATCTGTACTTCAACCTCAAGGACTCGCGCGCCCAGGTCCGCTGCGCGATGTTCAAGCCCAAGAGCCAGTGGCTGAAGTTCGCCCCGCGCGAAGGGCTCAAGGTGCTGGCCCGCGGCCGGCTCACGCTGTACGAGGCGCGCGGCGACTACCAGCTGGTGCTGGACCACATGGAGGAGGCCGGCGAAGGCGCGCTGCGCCGGGCCTACGAGGCGCTGAAGGCCAAGCTCGAGTCCGAGGGCCTGTTCGACCAGGCACGCAAGCGCCCGCTTCCGGCCTGGGTGCGGCGCGTGGCGGTGATCACCTCGCCCAGCGGCGCCGCCGTACGCGACGTGCTGAGCGTGCTCGCCCGCCGCTGCCCGCTGCTGGACGTGGAGATCCTGCCAACCCTCGTGCAGGGCGAGACCGCCGCACCCCAGATCACTTCGCTGCTGCAGCGCGCCGGCGCCAGCGGCCGCTACGACGCGATCCTGCTGGCCCGCGGCGGCGGCTCGCTGGAAGACCTGTGGGCGTTCAACGACGAGCGCCTGGCGCGTGCGATCGCCGCATCGCCGGTGCCGGTCGTCTCCGCGGTCGGGCACGAAACCGACTTCACCCTGGCCGACTTCGCCGCCGACCTGCGCGCGCCCACGCCGTCGGTGGCCGCCGAGCTGCTGGTGCCGGACCGGCGCGACCTGCTGGCGCGCATCAGCGTGCTGCACGGGCGCCTACGTGCGATCCAGGGCCATCGCCTGCGCCAGGCCATGCAGCGTGTCGACCGTGCCTCGTTGCGCCTGCAGGCGCAGTCCCCACGGAACCGCCTGCGCCTGCTCGGCCAGCGCCAGGAAGCCCTGCGCCGCCGGCTGGAAGCACGCTGGCGCGAACAGCTGCAACACCAGCACGCACGCCTGCGCCACGCCGGCGCGGTACTGCGCGCCCACCATCCACAGCGACGCGTCGCGCAGCTGCGCGAACGCCTGCTGCGCCTGCAGGCGCGCCCGCAGGCGGCGATCGCCCGGATCCTGCAGCGCGATGCGCTCAAGCTGCGCGCCCTGGCGCGCTCGCTGGAAGCGTGCAGCCCGCTGGCCACGGTGGCGCGCGGCTATTCGATCGTCACCCGCGGCGACGATGGCGCCCTGGTGCACTCGGTCGCCCAGGTCGCGCCGGGCGACCGCGTGCAGGCCCGCCTGCGCGACGGCACCGTCGCGCTGACGGTCGGGTCGGTCACGCCGGATCCGCCGTCACGGCCGTGAGCGGGCGCATCCGCGCGGCGTCTGTCACCAGGCCGTCATCCGGCGGTAATCGCCCCGGCATCGACCGCAGGCAGGCTGGAAGCGCAACCGGAGACGGCCCATGCGCTACGCCCTCGTCACCGAAACCTGGCCACCCGAGGTCAACGGGGTCGCACTGACCGTGCAGTCACTGGCCTTTGGCCTGCGCGGGCGCGGCCATGCGGTCGAGGTCGCCCGTCCGCGCCAGCCCGGTGCTGGCCCGGACGAAGGCCTGGAAACCCTGCTCCTCCCCGGCGCGGCGCTGCCGCATTACCCCGGCCTGCGCATCGGACTGCCCGCATCCGGCGCGCTGCACCGGCAGTGGCGCCGCACGCGACCGGACACGGTGTACATCGCCACCGAAGGCCCGCTGGGGTGGTCGGCACTCCGCACCGCCAGGCGCCTCGGCATTCCGGTCGCCAGTGGCTTCCATACCCGCTTCGACCACTACATGCGCGACTACGGCCTGGCCTGGCTGCAGCCGGGGGCATTGCGCCTGATGCGCCGTTTCCACAATCGCGCCGACGCCACCCTGGTGCCGACCATGGAGCTGGAGCAGGCGCTGCGCACGCAGGGTTTCTCGCGCGTGGTGCGGCTGGCGCGGGCGGTGGACACCACGCAGTTCACGCCGTTCCGTCGCGACACGCACCTGCGCCGCGACTGGGGCGCCGATGCCGCCACGCCGGTGGTGGTGTACGTGGGGCGGATCGCAGCGGAGAAGAACCTGGACCTGGCAGTCCGGGCGTTCCGCGCCCTGCAGCGGCAGCGCGCGGATGCGCGCTTCGTGTGGATCGGCGACGGCCCCCTGCGCGAGGCGCTGGCGCGCGGGAATCCCGACTTCGTGTTCTGCGGGATGCAGCGCGGGGAGGCATTGGCGCGGCACTTCGCCAGCGGCGACCTGTTCCTGTTCCCCAGCCTCAGCGAGACCTTCGGCAACGTCGTCCTCGAAGCGATGGCCAGCGGCGTGCCGACCGTGGCCTTCGACACCGGCGCCGCCCGCGAACACCTGCATACCGGCGTACACGGGCTGCTGGCGCATGACGACGCCGGCTTCATCGCCGCCGCCGTCGCCCTGGCGGGCGATGCCACCCTGCGCCGCGAGATGGGCGTGGCGGCGCGCACCGCGGTGCTGGGGCTGCGCCCGGAACAGGTCGCGGCCGACTTCGATGCCCTACTGGCGACGCTGGCCCGCCGTGGAGCCCTCGATGCACCTCTCGCCGCCTGATCCGCTCCCCGCCGAGCTGCCGGCGCGCGCCGGCCCCGGTGCACGCCTGCATGCACGCGAGCAGCGCTGGTGCCTGCTGGCCAACCGCATGTGCATGCGCAGGTCGGTGCGCGGCTATTTCGCCTGCGTCAGCCGCCTGGGCGACGGCTTCGCCTGGTACGCGCTGATCGCCTCACTGGCGGTGCTGGGCGGCGAGGACGGCCGCCTGACGGCCCTGCACATGGCTGCCGTGGGCCTGGCCTCGCTGGCGTTGTACCGTGGCCTCAAGCGATGGCCCAGGCGACCGCGCCCGTTTGCCGCCGACCTGCGCATCCGCGCATGGGTCGCGCCGCTGGACGAGTTCAGCTTCCCCTCCGGGCCCACCCTGCACGCCGTGGCCTTCAGCGTGGTGGCCCTGGCCCATTATCCGGTGCTGGCGCCGCTGCTGCTGCCGTTCAGCGCCTCGGTCGCGGCCTCGCGGGTGGTGCTGGGGCTGCATTATCCCAGCGACGTCCTGGCCGCCATCGCCATGGGCCTTGCGCTGGGCGGCGGTTCGCTCTGGCTGGCGGGCGTTGCCTAGCCGGACGCGCCAGGCAGCGCATCGAAGCCTTCCACCCGCGCGCGCACGATTGCCGGTGCGAGCTGCGCCGGCCAGTCGCGGTCGTTGGCGACCTGGGCGGTGAGGCGCGTGTCTTCCAGCCGCGCGAAGTCGAGCTCGGCGATCGCCCATTCCTGGCCGGCACCGGCGCTGGCCAGGATGCCGTCGGCCGGGAAGCCCACGTCCATCGGCGCGTAGATCGCCGCGTCGCCGGTGTTCGTATCCAGCGCCGGGCTCCAGGGCGCGTCGCCGGCGGTGACGGCCTGGGCGACGAAGAAGCGGTTCTCCAGCGCGCGCGCCAGGCAACCCACGCGCACCCGGGTGGCTCCGGCGGCGGTGTCGGTGCAGCTGGGCACCAGCAGCAGGCGCGCGCCGGCCTCGTACTGGGCGCGCACCGGCAGCGGGAACTCGCTGTCGTAGCAGATGCTGATGCCCGCGCGCACGCCGGCCACATCCACCACCTTCAGCGCCTCGCCGGGCACGATCACCCCGGTCCGCTTCTCGAAGCCGGTCAGCTGCAGCTTGTCCTGCCACTGGTGGCCGCCATCGGGCGCGAACAGGTCGGCGCGGTTGCGATGGCGGCCGGCGCCGATGTCCAGCAGGAAGCTGCCGGCGACGATGTACATGCCCAGCTCTCGGGCGAGGCCGGAAAACAGCGCCAGCCAGGCCTGGCGATGCTGCTGGATCGCCTGCAGCGAGGCGTGCAGGTCGGCGTAGACCTGCGGCCCGTGGATGGCCGCCAGCTCCAGCGACAGGTATTCCGGCAACACCGCGACGCGCACGCCCTGCGCCGCGGCCTGTTCCAGCAAAGCGCGCTGGCGCGCGGCAAACGCCTCGAAGTCCGCGGGCTTGCCGACTTCGTAGCGGCAGGCGGCAACTTTCATGGTTTCTCCTTCCAGTCGCGCGACCAGAAGGTCAGCGCATGTTCGATTTCGCCCCTGCCGATCTCCTCCCACGCCAGGCGGACGGCCAGTCCCGGCAGGCGCGCATAGCCGCGGCCGTGCCAGAACGCATCGTTGGGCCGGTACCCGGGCGGGCGGCGCGGATCATCCGGATCGCGGTCCACCGCGCAGAACGCGGTGAAGCGGAAGCGGCCAAGCCTGCGTGCATGGGCCTCGCGTTCGTCGAAGAAGGCATGGCCCACGCCCAGTCCACGGTAGGCGGGCAGCAGCACCGACTCGCCGAAGTAGAACACCTCTTCGGCCGGCAGGCCGGCGTGCTGCAGCGGCGCGGCGAACGCCTCGGCGTCGTCCAGCAGCGGCAGGCCGGTGGAGGCGCCCACCACGCGGCCCTCGTCCAGGGCCAGCACCAGCACGCTCTCGCGCGACTCGACATACGGCTGCAGGTACTGGCGCTCGTAGCCGCTGTCCGGGTCGCCGTCGTACAGGTACGGCCAGTCGCGGAATACGGCCACCCGCAGGCGCGCGACCTCGTCGAGCCAGGGCGTGATGTCGGGGCCGTGGAAAGTGCGGATCTGCGGCTTGGCTGGCATGCGCGGATTTTACGCGCAGTACCGCAGCGTCAACCGGTGCCGCGGCCCAGGCGCTGCAGTTGCGCGGCCATCTCCCACGATGCGAGCGGGCGCGGACCGAGATGGTGGGCCAGCACCGCGCGCAGCGGCAGGCGCAGGCTGGCCAGGTCTTCCGCGTCCGGCTGCACGTCGGCGGCCAGGGCCAGCAGCGCGGCGCCGGTGGCGGCGGCGTTGCGCTCGCCGTGGCCGCGGTCGCTGAGCAGCCGGCGTGCGCCGTGCTCGGGATCCAGCCGGTAGCGCGCAGCCGGATCCAGCGGCTGGCCATCCCCATCCACGTCCAGCTCGAAACCCACGCCCAGCGCGCCCAGCAGGTCCCGCTCGAAGCGGCGCAGGGTCCAGGCCAGCGACTGGCCGTCGACCAGGGCAGCGCGGGTGCGCGCGTAGGCGTCGAACAGATCCGGCAGCGGATCCTGGCGCGGCGCCAGGCGCAGCACCAGCTCGTTGAGGTAGAACGCGGCCAGCTGCACCTGTCCGCCCAGCCGCGGCGCCGCATCCAGCGCCTCGGCAGCGCGCAGCTGCGCCAGCTCGCCGGCCAGCACCGCATCGAAACGGATGTGCTGCAGCGGCTGCAGCGCGGCGCGCAGCACCTGCCGCTTCGGCGAGTTCACCCCGCGCGCGACCAGGCCCAGGCGCCCGTGGGCGGCGCTGAGCACCTCGACCAGCAGGCTGGTCTCGCGCCACGGCCGGGCATGCAGGACGAAGGCGCTCTCGCCCTCGATGCGCATGTCAGCAACCGCCGGCCATGCCGCGGCTTACTCCTGGCCGTAGCCGAAGGCCTTGAGCGCGGCCTCGTCGTCGGACCAGCCCTCGCGCACGCGCACCCAGGTCTCCAGGAACACCTTGCGCCCGAACAGCCGCTCCATCTGCTGGCGCGCCTTGCTGCCGATCTCGCGCAGGCGGGCGCCGGCCTTGCCGATCACGATCGGCTTCTGGCCTTCGCGTTCGACCCAGATCACCGCACCGATGCGCAGCAGCGCACCGTCCTCGGCGAAGCGCTCGATCTCCACCGTGGTCGCGTACGGCAGCTCGTCGCCGAGCTGGCGCATGAGCTGCTCGCGCACCAGCTCGCCAGCCAGGAAGCGCTGGCTGCGGTCGGTGATCTCGTCCTCGTCATAGACCGGCGGGGCTTCGGGAAGCTGCGCCAGGATGTCGGCGACCAGGTCCTCCAGGCCCTTGCGCTTGAGCGCGGAGATCGGGTGCACGGCGGCGAAATCGCGGTCCTTCGCCACCTCCGCCAGGAACGGCAGCAGGGTGGTCTTGTCCTTGAGCCGGTCGACCTTGTTGACCACCAGCACCACCGGGATGCCGGCGTCGTGGAGCACGTTGAAGGCCAGCGTGTCCTCCTCGTCCCAGCGGCCGGCCTCGACCACCAGCACCGCGGCGTCCACGTCCTCGACCGCGCCGCGGGCAGTGCGGTTCATCACCCGGCTCATCGCCGAGGCCTTGAACCGGCCCTCCTGGCGGTGCAGGCCGGGGGTGTCGACCAGCAGCATCTGTCCGCCCGGCACCGTGGCGATGCCCAGCAGGCGGTGGCGCGTGGTCTGCGGGCGATTGGAGACGATGCTGACCTTGGCCCCGACCAGGGCGTTGACCAGGGTGGACTTGCCGACGTTCGGGCGGCCGACGACGGCTACGCTGCCGCAGCGATGGGAGGCTTCGTTGTTTCCGGGATTCACGTATTGGACCGTCTATGGCTGCCGGGGCGGGGGCTCCAGCCGTTCCAGCACCGCCGCCGCCGCGGCCTGTTCGGCCAGGCGACGCGAGGTGCCCTGCCCTTCGGCGCTGGCCGGAGGCTCGCTCAGGGTACACCGGGCGAGGAACACCTTGGCATGTTCCTCGCCGCTTTCGGAGACCAGTTCATAGGCCGGCAGGGGCTTCTGCCGGGCCTGCAGCCACTCCTGCAGCCGGGTCTTGGCATCCTTCTCGGGCTTGCCGACCGGCAGGGCGGCCAGCGCCTGCTCGAACCAGGGGAGCACGGTCGCGCGACAGGCTTCGTAGCCGGCGTCCAGGTAGATGGCGGCCACCACCGCTTCCACGGCGTCAGCCAGGATCGAGTCGCGGCGGAAACCGCCGGATTTCAGTTCCCCGGGGCCCAGGGTCAGCCGATCGCCCAGCTCCAGCTGGCGGGCGATGACCGCCAGCGATGCCTCGCGCACCAGCTCGGCGCGGGCCCGGGTCAGCACGCCCTCGTCGGCCTTGGGCCAGCGCTGGTAGAGGGCCTCGGCGGCGATCAGGTTCACCACCGCGTCGCCGAGGAATTCAAGCCGCTCGTTGTGGGGCGAGCCGGCGCTGCGGTGGGTCAGCGCCTGTTGCAGCAGCGACGGATCGGCGAACGCATGGCCGATCCGGTCGCGCACAACGCTGCGGTCATTCGTCGTCACTACCGCGCCGCGTAAGGGTCTGGCTGGTGTCGAAATTGCCCACCACGTCCAGGTTGTAGATCAACGGACGCCGCACCTCGTAGGTCACGTGCATGACCCAGCCGCCGTCGGCGCGCTCGAACTTCAGGTTCTGCGGCTTCACGTTCTCGGAGTAGTTGATGTACAGGCGGCGGAAGAACAGGTCCTGGATCCGCGCCGGGCTCATGTCACCCACGCCCGGCTCGCCGGCCAGCCCCTTCAGGGCCGTCCTCACCGCGTAGTACTCCTGGTACATCGGGAACAGCTTCATGCCGATGTAGGCGGCGAAGCCCAGCACCGCCAATACCACCAGGAACCCGACCAGGCTCAGTCCGCCTTGCTTGCGCTTCATTGCCATCCCCCAACGGGCGCCATGCGCCCTACTTGATCGACGTCCCGATCCGCCCCGGATCGAAACTCCCCGTGCAGAACCAACCCTCGCAGTTCAGCCAGATCAGGAACGCCTTGCCGCGGAGGTTCTCCTCCGGCAGGAACGACGTCTGGGTCCAGAACCGGCTGTCCTCGCTATTATCACGATTGTCGCCCATGACGAAATAGTGGCCTTCCGGGACGGTCCATTCGCCCTGACCGGCGGGCGCGGCGCGGCCGATCCACTCCAGCACGCGGTGGTCGCGGCCCGGCAGGTGTTCGGTCAGCAGGGTCGCGCCGTTCATTTCCGCGCCGCGGCCCTTGCCCACGTACTGGCCGATCGGGGTGTAGCGCACCTCCTCGCCATTGACGAACAGGGTGTCGCCGCGGAAGGCGATGTGGTCGCCGGGCAGGCCGATCACGCGCTTGATCCAGTTCTGTTCCGGGTCGTGCGGCGGCTTGAACACCACCACGTCGCCGCGCGCCGGCTCGCCCAGCGCCACCACCTTGCGGTTGTTCACCGGCAGGCGCAGGCCGTAGGAGAACTTGTTGACCAGGATGAAGTCGCCGATCAGCAGGTTCGGCATCATCGAGCTGGACGGGATCTTGTACGGCTCGGCGACGAAGCTGCGCAGGACCAGCACCGCGGCCAGCACCGGGAAGAAGGCGCGCGAGTAGTCGACGACCACCGGCTCCTCGTCCAGCAGGCCGCCACGGGCGGCGCGGCGCTTGGCGAAGAACAGGCTGTCCAGCAGCCACACCAGGCCGGTGGCGAAGGTCAGTACCACCAGGCCGATCTCAAACCATTTCATGCTCAGTCCTTGCGACGGATTCCGGGGGGCGCCGGGCGCGGCCGGGGGCGCCGCGCCGGTGCGTCACTTGCTGTCCACCTGCAGCACGGCGAGGAAGGCCTCCTGCGGGATCTCCACCCGGCCCACCTGCTTCATGCGCTTCTTGCCTTCCTTCTGCTTCTCCAGCAGCTTCTTCTTTCGCGTGATGTCGCCGCCGTAGCACTTGGCCAGCACGTTCTTGCGCAGCGCCTTGACCGTGGAGCGGGCGATGATCTGCGAACCGATCGCGGCCTGGATGGCCACGTCGAACTGCTGGCGCGGGATCAGGTCCTTCATCTTCTCGCACAGCTCGCGGCCGCGGCGGTCGGCGTGGCTGCGGTGGACGATGATCGACAGGGCGTCCACGCGGTCGCCGTTGATCAGGGGGTCCACGCGCACGAACGGGCCGGCGTCGAAGCGCAGGAAGTGGTAGTCCAGCGAGGCGTAGCCGCGGCTGACGGACTTGAGCTTGTCGAAGAAGTCCAGCACCACCTCGGCCATCGGCAGCTCGTAGCTGATCTGCACCTGGCTGGCCATGTAGGTGATGCCGATCTGCACGCCGCGCTTTTCCTCGCACAGCTTGATGATGTTGCCGATGTACTCCTCGGGGGTGAGGATGTTGGCGCGGATGATCGGCTCGCGGACCTCCTGGATCAGGTTGGCCTGCGGCAGCTTGGCCGGGTTGTCCAGCGGCATCACCGTGCCGTCGGTCTTCAGCACCTCGTAGACCACGGTCGGCGCGGTGGTGATCAGGTCCAGGTCGTACTCGCGCTCCAGGCGCTCCTGCACGATCTCCATGTGCAGCATGCCGAGGAAGCCGCAGCGGAAGCCGAAGCCCATGGCCTCGGAGCTTTCCGGCTCGAAACGCAGCGCGGCGTCGTTCAGGCGCAGCTTCTCCAGCGCCTCGCGCAGGTCCGGGTAGTCCTCGGCGTTGACCGGGAACAGGCCGGCGAACACGCGCGGCTGCATCTCCTGGAAGCCGGGCAGCGCCGACGGCGCCGGGTCGCCGGCCAGGGTCAGGGTGTCGCCCACGGGGGCGCCGTGCACGTCCTTGATCGAGGCGGTGATCCAGCCCACCTCGCCGGCCTTGAGCACCGGCAGTTCCTTGCGCTTGGGCGTGAACACGCCGACCTTGTCCACCTCGTGGGTGCGGCCGGTGGACATCACCAGGATCTTGCTCTTGGCCTTGATCTCGCCCTGCATCACGCGCACCAGCGAGACCACGCCCAGGTAGTTGTCGAACCAGGAGTCGATGATCAGCGCCTGCAGCTTGTCGGTATCGCGCGGCTTCGGCGGCGGGATGCGATGGACGATCGCCTCCAGCACCTGGTCCACGTTCAGGCCGGTCTTGGCGCTGACGGCGACCGCGTCGGTGGCGTCGATGCCGATCACCGCCTCGATCTCGGCCTTGGCGCGGTCGATGTCGGCGGTGGGCAGGTCGATCTTGTTCAGCACCGGCACCACTTCCAGGCCCTGCTCCACCGCGGTGTAGCAGTTGGCCACGGACTGGGCCTCGACGCCCTGGGCGGCATCGACCACCAGCAGGGCGCCTTCGCACGCGGCCAGCGAGCGGCTGACCTCGTAGGAGAAGTCGACGTGCCCGGGGGTGTCGATGAAGTTCAGGTAGTAGGTGTTCCCGTCCTTGGCCCTGTACGGCAGGGACACGGACTGGGCCTTGATGGTGATGCCACGCTCGCGCTCGATCGGGTTGGAATCGAGCACCTGGGCTTCCATCTCGCGCGCCTCCAGGCCGCCGCACAGCTGGATGATGCGGTCGGCGAGGGTCGACTTGCCGTGGTCGACATGGGCAATGATGGAGAAGTTGCGGATGAACCGCATGGAATCTGAAGACATGAGGGGCGGCGGTCTCGGCCGTCGTCGGGTAGCTGCGGATTATCGCACGCCGCAGGGGCCATCCACCGGCACCCGGGCATCTGGACGGCCGACGCCCACCCGCGCATGGCGGCGGTGCCCGGCCTGCAAGGCCGGGCACCGTGCCGGGCTCAGCCTTCGCCCACGGTCAGGGCGACGAAGCTGGTGGCGCCGCCGGGGCTGCGGACCAGCAGCATCACCGCGTCGCCCTCGGCCACCGAGCGCAGCTCGCGCTCAAGCGCGGCGACGCTGCCCACCGGGGTGCGGCCGACGCGCAGGACCACCATGCCCGGCGACAGGCCGGCCTCGCGGGCCTCGGGGCTGATGACGCCGGTGATGCGCACGCCCTCGTTGTTGCCCAGGCCAAGCTGGCGCCGGGTGGCCGCATCCAGGTCGGCCACGCGCAGGCCGATCCGGGCCGCCGGCGACGCGGCCGCGCCCTGGCTGGCGCCCGGGGCCTCCCGCGCGCCGGTGCGCTGGGCATCGCTGGAGAGCTCGCCCAGGGTCACCGACAGCTCGCGCTTGCGGCCGTCACGCAGGATCTCCACGCGCGCCCTGGAGCCGGGCTGGAGCATGCCGATCATCGGCGGCAGGTCGGCGCTGCTGTTCACCGGCTGGCCGTTGACCGCGGTGATCACGTCGCCGATCTCGATCCCGCCCTTCTCCGCCGCACTGCCCGGCTCGACGCCATTGACCAGCGCGCCGGCGCTGTTGGGCAGGCCCAGCGCCTTGGCGCGGGCCGAATCGACCTCCTGGACGGTCACGCCGAGCATGCCGCGGCTGACCTTGCCGGTCTTCTTGATCTGCTCGGCGGCGTTCATGGCCAGGTCGATCGGGATGGCGAAGCTCACCCCCATGTAGCCGCCGGAGTTGCTGAGGATCTGCGAATTGATGCCGACCACCTCGCCGGAGGTGTTGAGCAGCGGACCGCCGGAGTTGCCGCGGTTGATCGCCACGTCGGTCTGGATGAACGGCACGTACTGCTGGCCGCGCCCGCCGCTGCGGCCCACCGCGCTGACGATGCCGGCCGTGACCGAATGGTCCAGGCCCAGCGGCGAGCCGATCGCCACCACCCACTGGCCCGGGCGCAGCGCCGAGGAGCTGCCCAGGCGCAGCGCCGGCAGGCCATTGGCCTCCTTGCCCTCCAGTTTGAGCAGGGCCACGTCATAGCCCTCGTCGCTGCCGACCAGCTTGGCCTGCAGCTCGCGCCGGTCGGACAGGCGCACGGTGATGGTCTCGGCGCCGTCGACCACGTGGTGGTTGGTGAGGATGTAGCCCTCGCCGATCAGGAAACCCGATCCCAGCGAACGCCCCGGGGAGGCCCCCGGCTGGGGCATTCCGAAGCCCGGGCCGAAGAAGCGGCGGAAGATCTCGGGCATGTCCTCGTCCAGGGGCGTGCCGCGCGCGGCGGCGCGTGCGCCGATCCGCGCCTCGATGTTCACCACCCCGGGGGTGACCTGCTCCACCAGGCGGGGGAAGTCGGGCAGCCCGGTCACCAGTGGCGCGGCGGGAGCGGCCGGCGCGGCGGCAGCCGGGACGGCCGCCGGCGCCGCCGGGGCCGGGGACGGCTCCCGGGCACAGGCGACCAGCGGGAACGTCAGGGCCAGCGCGGCCAGCAGCGGATTGCGCACACGTGCAGTCATCGATCAGGACCTCATCGCTTGCATTGGAAAGGCTGGCACGCCCCGTCCCGGCCACCCCGCCGGAAAGGCGGGACGGTCCTGGATCACCAGACGGACCAGGGGAGGCCGGTCAGCGCGGCGCGTCCACGGCGGCCGGAGGCGGCGGCAGCGGCTGCCCCTCCTCCGGACCCTGCCCGGACGCCGACGGCATCGCCGGCTCGAACGGATAGAAGGAACGGCTGGCCGATTGTGCGCCGGCGCCGCCGAAGCTGGCGGTGAAGGCGCCAGCGGCCTGCTGCGGGAGCGCCGCCCGCGGCCACGGCCGCGCATGCGGCGGCGCCATGGAGGCGAACGGATCCTCCGCGGTGGGCTGGCCGGCGAACGGGACAGCCGTGCCCGGCTCCACGGATGCGACCGCATCCATCGTCTCCGGTGCCGGCGCGACCATCTCGCGCACGGCCACCGCCCGCAGCGGCTCGCGCACCACCGGCTGCGGACGCGCGCGGCGCGGCTGGGCTGCAGCGGCAGCCGCGGCGGGCTCGACCGAAGCGACAAACGTCGGCGCGGCTTCCTCCGCCGGCAGCTGCGGCCCGGGCGCCGGCAGTACCGGTCCGGGCGCCGGCGCGGCCGGCTGGCTGCTGGAGCCGGCCATGACCGGGGCGGCCTGGTCCGGCGCCAGCCCCGGATCCGGGGTACGGCCCATGAACAGGGCGAACACGGCAACCGAGGCCGCCAGCGCGGCGGCCCCTCCGCCCCAGCGCACCCAGCCGCGCCGCAGGGCTCCGTCGGTGCCGGTGGCGGCCAGCTCCGGCGCCTGCTCGTGCAGCGCACGGGCCACGCCGGCGGCGAATCCCGGACCGGCCATGCGGCCGAGCTGGCCACGCATGGCGTCGCCGTAGAGCTGCCAGCGCTCGTAGCTTCCGGCCAGCTCCTGGTCGTGCTCCAGCCGGCGCAGCAGGAAGCGCGCCTCGTCCGGTGCCAGCGCACCGTCGACCAGGGCCGACAGCTGCTGGCGGTAATGGAGTTCAAGCCGGTCGACGCGGGGGCCGTCGTTGCGGGGGCTCATGTCCTGGCTCATGTTCTGTTTCGTTCGCGGGTAGCGCTTTGGACCTCGAGGAGCGGCCGAAGTTCTGCATCGATCGCTTCGCGGGCACGGAAGATGCGCGAGCGGACCGTGCCGATCGGGCAATCCATCTTCTGCGCGATCTCCTCGTAGCTCAGGCCTTCCACCTCGCGCAGGGTGATGGCGGCCCGCAGTTCCTCCGGCAGCGCGTCGACCGCCTTCATCACGGTGCGCTCCAGCTCCTCGCGCATGGCCTCGCGCTCGGGGGTATCGGTGTCGCGCAGGCGGGCCCCCACGTCGTACTGCTCGGCGTCGCTGACGTCGATGTCGTCGGTCGGGGGGCGCCGGTTGTGGGCGACCAGGTGGTTCTTGGCGGTATTCACTGCGATCCGGTGCAGCCACGTATAGAACTGGGCGTCGCCGCGGAAGTTGCCGATCGCGCGGAAGGCGCGGACGAAGGTGTCCTGGGCGACGTCCTGGCACTCGCTCCAGTCCTGCACGTAGCGGCCGATCAGGGCGACGATCCGGTGCTGGTACTTGCGCACCAGCAGGTCGAATGCCGCCGTATCGCCACGCTGCACGCGGCGGACCAGTTCGAGGTCCAGCTCCTGGGGTGAATCCTTTTGCGTTCCTTCGGCCATGCCGGGCCGTACTCCTGTCGGCGCGGCCGAGCCGTGCCCTGTGACCGCCACCGCCGGGAAAAGTTCAGCGGCCTGGCGCGGGCCGCTTCCGGATCTGCCATTGTGACGCGAGGCCTGCCCATGCAGGAACTTAACCGGCCGCCACTTACCGTCGCGCTGGCCGCCTGCCGGCCGGCCGCCCCCTCGTCCTGTTATGGGATTTGACGCGGCAGAAACAACCTCGGGATGATAGCCGCCCCTTCCATACACAACCGGATGGTTCTCCCATGCTCCCAGGCCTCGACGGACTCCGATTCAGCCACTGGCAAGCCGCCAGGCGCGACGACGGGGTCGTGGTACTGGCGCTGGACCGGGCCGATGCAGCGGTCAATGCGCTGTCCCAGGACGTACTGATCGAACTGGGCGACATCCTCGAACGCCTGGCGCTGGACCCGCCGAAGGCGGTCGTGTTCCGTTCCGGCAAGGCCAACGGCTTCATCGCCGGCGCCGACCTGAAGGAATTCCAGGAGTTCGACCGCAAGGGCACGGTCAACGACGCGATCCGCCGCGGCCAGGCCGTGTTCCAGAAGATCGCCGAACTGCCCTGCCCGACCGCGGCCGCGATCCACGGCTTCTGCATGGGCGGCGGCACCGAGCTGGCCCTGGCCTGCGACTACCGCGTCGCCAGCAACGACCCGTCCACCCGCATCGGCCTGCCCGAGACCCAGCTGGGCATCTTCCCGGGCTGGGGCGGCAGCGCGCGCCTGCCGCGCCTGGTCGGCGCCCCGGCGGCGATGGACATGATGCTGACCGCGCGCCGCCTGGCGGCCAAGGCCGCCCGCAACATCGGCCTGGTCGACAAGCTGGCCGAGCCGGCCGTGCTCGAGGACACCGCCGCGGCACTGGCGCTGAAGGGCGTGGAGCGTCCGTTCGGCCAGCGCTTCAAGGGCTGGGCGACCAACACCTGGCTGGCGCGGAAGATCCTCGCGCCGCAGATGGCCAAGCAGGTCGCGCGCAAGGCGAAGAAGGAGCACTACCCTGCCCCCTACGCGCTGATCAACACCTGGGCACGCAGCGGCGGCGCCGGCATCCAGGCCCGCCTGGACGCCGAACGCAAGGCGGTGGTCAAGCTGGCCGCCAGCCCGACCGCGCGCAACCTGATCCGCATCTTCTTCCTCAGCGAGCGGCTCAAGGGGCTGGGCGGGAAGGACCACCGGATCGCCCACGTGCACGTGGTCGGCGCCGGCGTGATGGGCGGCGACATCGCCGCCTGGGCCGCCTACAAGGGCTTCAACGTCACCCTGCAGGACCGCGAGCAGCGCTTCATCGACGGCGCCCTGTCGCGCGCCCGGGAACTGTTCGGCAAGCGGGTCAAGGACGAGGCCAAGCGCGCCGAAGTGGCCGCGCGCCTGCAGGGCGACCTGGCCGGCGACGGCGTGGCGAAGGCCGACCTGGTGATCGAGGCGATCATCGAGAACCCGGAGGCCAAGCGCGAGCTGTACCAGTCGCTGGAGCCGCGCATGAAGGCCGACGCGCTGCTGGTCACCAACACCTCCTCGATCCCGCTGGACGAGCTGCGCGGCCATATCTCGCGCCCGGCGCAGTTCGCCGGCCTGCACTACTTCAACCCGGTGGCGCAGATGCCGCTGGTGGAGATCGTGCGCCACGCCGCGCTGGATCCGGCCACCGAGCAGCGCCTGGCGGCGGTCTGCAAGGCGCTGGACAAGTTCCCGGTGCCGGTGGCCGGCACCCCGGGCTTCCTGGTCAACCGCGTGCTGTTCCCGTACATGCTCGAGGCCGCGCATGCCTATGCCGAGGGCATCCCCGGCGCGGTGATCGACAAGGCGGCGGCGAAGTTCGGCATGCCAATGGGCCCGATCGAGCTGATCGACACCGTCGGCCTGGACGTGGCCCAGGGCGTGGGCGCCGAGCTGTCGCCGTTCCTCGGCCTGCAGCTGCCGGCGGCGCTGTCCACGGTCGAGCCGGGCAGGCGCGGCAAGAAGGACGGCCAGGGCCTGTACAAATGGGAGAAGACCGAGAAGGGCAGCAAGCCGGTCAAGCCGGACGTGCCGCAGGGCTACAAGGCCCCGGACGACCTGGAGGACCGCCTGATCCTGCCGCTGCTCAACGAGGCGGTGGCCTGCCTGCACGACGGCGTGGTCGACGATGCCGACCTGCTCGATGCCGGCGTGATCTTCGGCACCGGCTTCGCCCCGTTCCGCGGCGGTCCGATCCAGCACATCCGCGCCACCGGCGCCGACGCCCTGCTGGAGAAGCTCAAGGCCCTGCAGGCGCGCCACGGCGAACGCTTCGCCCCGCGCCCGGGCTGGGACAGCCCGCTGCTGCGCCAGCCGCCGGCCTGAGCCGCGGCCCTGCCCGCCGGCGCCCGCACGCGCCGGCGCGTCCAAACCCTGAACGCAACGGGGCGGCCCATGGCCGCCCCGTTGCGTTAGCGCGTCCGGCATCGCACCGGAGGCAGGCTATTCGATGCCGGCCTCGTCCAGCATCCGCCGCAGGAACGCCACCTGGGCGTCGCGTCGGTCCGGGCCGTCGTAGCGGCGCACGATCCACCACTCCCGCGCGGTGGTGGACTGCCCCGGATCCAGGGCCACGTAGGGCGCGTGCACCTCCAGCTCCATCAGGCTCGGGTAGGCCGGATCCGGGCGCCAGTCCAGGTACAGCTCGACCTGGCCCTGCTCCGGATGGATGCGCTCGGCCGGCTGCTTCTCGAAATGGATCACGAAGGCCTGGCCGGCATTGAAGCCGGCGATCCAGCCCGCCTCGGGCTGGATGAACACCTTGCCGCGGCGACCCAGCAGCCCCTCGCCCGGCGGCAGCAGCTCCAGCGAGAACAGGCCATCGTCGCTGCGGGTCACCAGCGCGTCGTAGCCGCCGTCGGTATCCGAGCGCACGCGCACGCCACTGCCGTCGGCAGCCACCGGCACGTACACGCGCGTCTGCGGCGGCACCCGCGAGTTGAACCAGATGTCGCGCGACACCGGCTCCTTGCGGATGTTGCGCATCTCCACCGCCAGTTCGGCGCGCTCGTGGGCCAGGTTGAAGGCCTGGACCAGCTGCACGCCACTGACCGGGCTGGCCGCGCCTTCGACCACCAGGTGCGTGTCGCCCTGGTCCAGCACCTTCGCCGGTGCATGCGACAGCCACGGATCCGGCGGCCACACGGCCGCCGCCTTGCGGCGTGCGGGGTTCAGCGCCTGCCCGGTCCACCACTGCGACTGCGGCCCGGTCCAGACCTCGTGCCCCATGTACGGGATGTTGTCGGCGCTGGCCGACACCTTCGGATCGGGCTGGCTGTCCACCGCCTCGCCCACGAGGAGCAGGTTGGGCGCGCCAGGCAGCGACAGGTGCAGCATGCGCCCGCCCAGGCGCGGGGAAACCTCCATGTGCAGCCCGGAGCTTTCCAGGCGCACGCGCGCCGGAACCGGCTCGGCCGCGACCGCCACGGCGGTCGCCGGGCCCAGGATCATCGCCAGCAGGACAGCACGCGCGCGGGATCTCATCTCGGGCACTCCACCTGGTTGTCCGCCTGCCCGCGGCCGTGGCCGGCGGACGGCACCGCCCCGGCCAGGGCAGGTCACATGGTGTGGGTCGGCTTGTCGGAGCTCAGCATGCCGGCCAGCAGGGTCTCGATCCTGTTCTTCACCGCCTCGCCGTCGGCCCCTTCCGGGAACTGCACGCCGATGCCCGCGGTCCGGTTGCCCTGGGCGCCGGTGGGCGTGACCCAGACCACCTTGCCGGCGATCGGCAGGCGCTCGCTGGAATCGGGCAGGGTCAGCAGCAGGAACACCTCGTCGCCCAGGAAATAACGCTTGGGCGTGGGCACGAAGATGCCGCCATTGCGCACGTAAGTCATGTAGGCGCCATACAGCCCGGCCTTGTCCTTGACCGCCAGGGACAGGATGCCCTGGCGTCCGCTTGCAGCACTCATCCGTTGTTTCCCCTTTCCTCGCGCGCCGGCGATGTGGTCGTGCTGCGTGCCAGGTCGCGCCAGCCAAGCAGCAGGTCCGCCATCGCCAGGTCCCCCCTCACCGTGCTGCGCAACAGCTCGCGGGTGCGATTTGCGTTGTCGAACCAGACCGCCAGCTTGTGCAATCGGACCGGAGCGGTCAAGCCGGACGAGGCCTCGCCCACGGCGTATTCGGCCGCGTGGCGCAGGCGCTCGTCGCCGCGTTCGTCCGCGCCCCAGCGCTGGGCGACCTCCAGCGGGTCCGCGCGGCCGGCGCCGATCGCCGCCAGGTCGGCGGCAACCTCCCTGCGCAGGGCCAGCCCATCGCCCTCCAGCCAGCTGGCCGCCAGTCCCGGATGGCCGCGCGCGGCGGCCAGGGCCTCGGCGGCGGCCTCGCGCCCGTGGCCGCGCGCCTCCAGCCACGCCAGGGACTCGGCGCGAGGCGGCAGGCGCATCTCCAGCCGCTGGCAGCGACTGCGGATGGTGGCCGGCAGACGCGCGGGATTGGCCGACCCCAGCCACAGGTAGCGGCCGGGCAGCGGGTCCTCGGGGGTCTTGAGGATCGCGTTCCAGGCGTTGTAGTTGACCGCGTCGGCCGGCTCGACCACAGCCACCCGCGACGTGAACGTGGCCGAGACCTCCAGCCGTTCGGACAGCTGGCGCATTTGCTCGATCACGATCTCGGTGCGCATGCGCGGCGGCGACGGCTTCAGCCGCCACTCGTAGCCGACGAAGATCAGGTCCGGGTGCGCGCTGTGGCCGTCCGGCTGGGCCAGGGAGCCGTCGGGACGGGTTTCCACCGGATCGCGCTGGGTGCGGGTGGCGAACAGTTCGCAGCTGCGGCAGCGGCCGCAGGCGCGCCCA
Source organism: Pseudoxanthomonas suwonensis (assembly GCF_010093235.1). Classification (GTDB taxonomy): domain Bacteria; phylum Pseudomonadota; class Gammaproteobacteria; order Xanthomonadales; family Xanthomonadaceae; genus Pseudoxanthomonas; species Pseudoxanthomonas suwonensis. Next base: position 18,699 of record NZ_PDWP01000027.1, read on the forward strand.
TCGGCGCGCGATTCGCACAGCACGTACTGGGCCAGTGCCTCGATCACCGCGCGCTTGCCCAGCCCGGCCGGGCCGCACAGCAGCAGCGCATGGCCAAGGCGGCCGGCATCCAGGGCCGCGGCGGCCTGGTCATAGAGGCGCCGCTGCCAGGGGGCGAAACCGTCCGGGCTCATGCCTGCACCTGCCGGTCCAGCCAGGCCGCGACCGCCGCGGCGACGTCGCGGCCGACCGCCTGCGGCGGCTGCGCGGCGTCGATCACCGCGAAGCGCTCCGGCTCGGCCGCGGCGCGCTGGCGGAAGCCGCGACGCACGCGTTCGAAGAAGTCGTCCTGCTCGCTCTCGATCCGGTCCGGCCACAGGTCGCGGCCGCTGGTGCGGGCGCGGCCTTCGCGCACGTCCAGGTCCAGCAGCAGGGTCAGGCCCGGGCGCAGCCCCACGGTGCGCCGCTCCAGGTCGGCGATCCACTGCGGATCCAGGCCACGGCCGGCGCCCTGGTAGGCGTAGCTGGAATCGGTGAAGCGGTCGCTGACCACGTACGCGCCGCGCTCCAGCGCCGGGCGCACCACCTGGGCCACGTGCTGGGCGCGGGCGGCGAACATCAGCAGCAGTTCGGTCTCCGGGTGCAGCGGCTCGGCCGCCGCGCCCTGGGTGCGCTCGCCCGGATCCAGCAGCAGCCCGCGGATGCGCTCGGCCAGCGGCGTGCCGCCGGGCTCGCGGGTCAGCACCACTTCGTGGCCGCGCGCGGCCAGCAGCTCGCGCACCGCTGCCAGCGCGGTGCTCTTGCCCGCGCCCTCGCCGCCTTCCAGGCTCACCAGGCGCGGATGCATCGGCAACATCCCGCTCACTGCTGCGGCTCCGCTCCGTTGCGTGCCGGGCAATTGCGCCGGCGCTGCCAGCAGTCGACCGCGGCGGCATGCTCGGCATAGGTCGCCGAGAAGACGTGGGTGCCGTCGTTGCGCGAAACGAAGAACAGCGCGTCGCCCGGGGCCGGGTTCACCGCCGCCTGCAGCGCGGCGCGGCCGGGCATGGCGATCGGGGTCGGCGGCAGGCCCGGGCGGGTGTAGGTGTTGTACGGGGTGTCGGTGGTCAGGTCGCGCTTGCGGATGTTGCCGTCGTAGGCGCTGCCCATGCCGTAGATCACGGTTGGATCGGTCTGCAGCAGCATGCCCCTGCGCAGGCGGCGCGAGAACACGCCGGCGATCTGCGGGCGCTCGTGCGCCTGGCCGGTTTCCTTCTCCACGATCGAGGCCAGGATCAGCGCCTCCTCCGGCGAACGCAGCGGCGTGTCCGGCGCGCGGTTCGCCCAGGCCTCGGCCAGTGCCTGCTCCATCGCCGCGTAGGCGCGGCGCAGGATGTCCAGGTCGCTGTCGCCGCGCTGGTAGAGGTAGGTCTCCGGCAGGAAGCGTCCTTCCGGGTGCTGGCCGGGATGGCCCAGCGCCGCCATCAGCGCGGCATCGTCCAGGTCGCCGGTCTCGTGCCGCAGCGGCTCGGCCGCGGCCAGCGCCGCGCGCAGCTGGCGGATGTTCCAGCCTTCGACGATGGTCACCCGGTAGTGGATCACGCGCCCGTCGCGCCTGCGCCGCAGCAGCTCGCGCGGGGGGATCCCCGGTTCCAGGGCGGACTCGCCGACCTTCAGGCGGCCGGCGGCGGCGATCTGCCGGGCCAGCATGCGCCCTTCCAGGTCGTGCCCGGCGGCCACGCCCGCCTCGCGCAGGCGCGCGACCACGGTGCGCAGGCCGTCGCCGCGCTCGATGCGCACGCTGGTGGGCTCGCCGGTCCAGGCCGGGCCGTCGGCGACCCGCTGGTAGTGGTTCCAGCCCCAGGCCGCCGCACCGCCGGCCAGCACCAGCACCACGAACAGCACGCCCAGCGCGGTCCCGAATACACGCCTACATCCGCCGGCCACGTCCACCTCGTTCCCAGGAAGGTCGCTCAGGATACCGCGGCGCACGGGCAGCCCGCCGCCCCGCCCCCGACTTCATCCCTCCGGCACCAGTGCACGCAGCAGGCCGCGGGCCTTGGCCCGGGTCTCGTCGAGCTCGCGTTCGGGCATCGAGTCGACCACGATGCCGGCACCGGTGCGGAACACCGCCGCATCGCCACGCACCTCGGCGCTGCGGATCAGGATGTTGAGGTCCATGTCGCCGTTGCGGCCCAGCCAGCCGATCGCGCCGGTGTAGGCGCCACGCGGCACCTGTTCCAGCTCGGCGATGATCTGCATGCAGCGCACCTTGGGGCAGCCGGTGATGGTGCCGCCGGGGAACACCGCGGCGATCACCTCGCCGGGCGTGGCGTCGGCCCGCAGCCGGCCGCGCACGTTGCTGACGATGTGGTGGACGTGGGCGTAGCTCTCCACCGTCATAAGCTCGTCGACCTCGACGCTGCCGGGCGCGCAGACCCGGCCCAGGTCGTTGCGCTCCAGGTCGATCAGCATCACGTGCTCGGCGCGCTCCTTGGGATGGCCGACCAGCTCGCGGATGCGCGCGGCATCGTCGTCGCCGGGAAAGCGCGGGCGGGTGCCGGCGATGGGCCGGGTCTGGACCGTGCGCCCGTGCACCGACACCAGCCGCTCGGGCGAGGAGCTGGCCACGGCCCAGCCATTGCCGGCGAACAGGCCGGCGAACGGCGCCGGATTGGCCTGGCGCAGGCGGGCGTACAGCGCGGCCGGATCCAGCGGCGCATCGAAGCGCGCACGCCAGCCGCGCGAGAGGTTCACCTGGAACACGTCGCCAGCGCGCAGGTAGTCGAGCACGCGGCCGACGCCCTCGAGGAATCGCCGCGGCTCGTCCTCGGCGATTTCCGCCGGCGGCTGCCAGGCCGGCAGCGGCGGCAGCGTGGCGGAGGCCTCGAGGTCGGCACGCAGCACGTCGAGAAGATGCTCCATCCCCGGCTCGGCGATGGCCACGCATTCGCCACGGGCACGGTCGCGCAGCACCGCCGCGGGGCAGCGCAGCGCCAGCGCGGGCGGGCGCCCGTCCTGGCGCTGCGGCAGCTGCAGCACCGGTTCGACCTGGGCGGCCAGCTCGTAGTCCAGCAGCACGGCCCAGCCACCGGCGAACGGCCAGCGCGGATCGGCGATGTCGGCGTGTTCGCGCCGCCACCACGCATCGAGCGCCTGCAGGAAGGTGCCGGCATGCTCCGCACCACCGAGATCGCGGGTGATGCCGTCGGCATCCAGGCGCAGGCCGTGGCCGTCGGCCATCAGCAGCAGGTCCCAGCGCCCCTGCACCGTGCCGGAGGCGACCGATTCGAGCAGCAGCGGATAGCGCGACGGCGCCTGCCGGTGCAGGGCCAGCAGGTCGACGGACGCCGGAAGCGCGAGGGACTGGAGCATGGGATTGGCGGCCCCGCAGGGCGGAGGCCGTCGTGGGCGGGCGCCGGCCCCCGGGCCGGCGCCGCGGGCCGGCAGATGCGGCCGAACACCAGGGGGCCGTTGGTGCCGCCGAAGCCGAAGCCGTTGGACACGGCGATGTCGACCTTGGCCTGGCGCGCCACGTTGGGCACGTAGTCCAGGTCGCAGCCCTCGCCCGGGTTCTCCAGGTTGATGGTCGGCGGCACGATGCCGTGGTGGATCGCCAGCACCGAGAAGATCGCCTCGACGCCACCGGCGGCGCCCAGCAGGTGGCCGGTCATCGACTTGGTCGAGCTGACCATCATCTTGTAGGCGTGGTCGCCGAAGGCGCGCTTGATCGCCAGGGTCTCGGCCAGGTCGCCCAGCGGCGTGGAGGTACCGTGCGCGTTGAGGTAGTCGACCTTCGCAGGGTCGACCTTCGCGTCGCGCAGCGCGGCGGCCATGCAGCGCGCGGCGCCATCGCCGTCCTCGCTGGGGGCGGTCATGTGGTTGGCGTCGGCGCTGGCGCCGAAGCCCAGCAGCTCGGCATAGATGCGCGCGCCGCGGGCCTTGGCGTGCTCGTACTCCTCCAGCACCAGCACGCCGGCGCCGTCGCCCAGGACGAAGCCGTCGCGCTCGGCGTCCCACGGGCGCGAGGCGCGCGCCGGGTCGTCGTTGCGGGTGGACATGGCCTTCATCGAACAGAAGCCGCCCATCGAGGTCGGCGAGGAACCGCGCTCGGCGCCGCCGGCCACCATCACGTCGGCGTCGCCGTGCTGGATCAGGCGCATCGCCGTGCCGATGGAATGGTTGGCGGTGGCGCAGGCGGAGACGGCCGAGAAGTTCGGTCCCTTCAGGCCGCGGATGATGCTCAGCTGGCCCGGCAGCATGTTGATGATGGTGCTGGGCACGTAGAACGGCGAGATCTTGCGTGGGCCGCCCTCGAGGTACTTGGCGGTCTGCTCCTCGATGCCGAGGATGCCGCCGATGCCCGAACCGATGATCGCGCCCACGCGCTCGGCGTTGGCCTCGGTGATCTCCAGGCCGGAGTCGTCCAGGGCCATGAAGGACGCCGCCAGTCCGTAGTGGATGAACGGCTCCATCTTCTTGGCGTCCTTGGGCGGCAGGAACGCGGTGGGATCGAAATCGCGGATCTCGCCGGCGATACGGGTCGCATAGGCGCTCGCATCGAAATGCGTGACCGGGCCGATGCCCGACCTGCCGTTGACGATGCCGTCCCAGCTGCTGGCCAGGTCGTTGCCCAGCGGCGAGACCATGCCCATGCCGGTGATGACGACGCGACGCTGACTCATTGGCGGCTCCTGCTTCTCACGGTGCGGGGATGCGCACGCCGGCGGACGCCGCCGGACATGCACGGGGCCGCATGCAGCGGCCCCGTCGAATGTGGTCGCCGCGGACCACGCGGGTCCGCGGGCATGGCTCGCGTCAGCTCTTGACGTGGGCCTTGATGTAGTCGATCGCCTGCTGGACGGAGGTGATCTTCTCGGCCTCTTCGTCCGGAATCTCGCACTCGAACTCTTCTTCCAGGGCCATCACCAGCTCGACGGTGTCGAGCGAGTCGGCGCCCAGGTCGTCGACGAACGATGCGCTGTTGGTCACTTCCTCTTCCTTGACGCCGAGCTGTTCGACGACGATTTTCTTGACGCGCTCTTCGATGGTGCTCATGGGTTTGCTGCTCCAGGCGGAGTGGTTGTTGGTCGAACCGGCGCGGGAAGCGCGGCCCGGGTTTCACTGATCCACAAGGCGGATAGTGTAGTCAAAAGCCGCGGCCGCTGGCACCCGCACGAAAATGCAGGCCATTCAGAAACTTGGACGACTTTTGGGGTCTGGGATGGCAGGTATTGGCCGGGCTCAGGCCATGTACATGCCACCGTTGACGTGCAGGGTTTCGCCGGTGATGTAGCCGGCGTCCGGACCGGCGAGGAAGGCCACGGCGCGGGCGATGTCCGCGGGCTCGCCGCGGCGGCCCAGCGCGATCTGGCCCAGCATCGCTTCCTTGGCATCGGCCGGAAGGTCGCGGGTCATGTCGGTGTCGATGAAGCCCGGCGCCACGACATTCACGGTCACGCCGCGGCTGCCGATCTCCTTGGCCAGCGACTTGCTGAAGGCGATGATGCCGGCCTTGGCCGCGGCGTAGTTGGCCTGGCCGGCATTGCCGGTGGCGCCGATCACCGAGGCGATGTTGACGATGCGGCCCTTGCGCGCCTTCATCATGCCGCGCATCACCGCCTTGCAGCTGCGGTAGACGCTGGTGAGGTTGGTGTCGAGGATGGCCTGCCAGTCCTCGTCCTTCATGCGCATCAGCAGGTTGTCGCGGGTGATGCCGGCGTTGTTGACCAGGATCGAGACCGCGCCGAATTCCTTGGCGATCGAGTCGATCAGCGCCTCCACCGCGCCCGGCTCGTTGACGTCGAGCTTGCGGCCATGGCCGCCCTTGCCCGCCAGGCGCTCGCCGATGGCCTGCGCGCCGGCATCGCTGGTGGCGGTGCCGATCACGGTCGCGCCGCGCGCGGCCAGCTCGTCGGCGATGGCCGCGCCGATGCCACGGCTGGCGCCGGTAACCAGTGCGATCTCGCCGCTCAGGGGCAGGTTGCTCATGTCGACCTCTTGGTTCGTATGCGTTGGTGGCCGTCGCGGCCGCGTGGGATTCAGCGCCAGTCGGCCAGCGCCGCGTCGAAGTCCGCTGCGGTACCGATGGCGCGCGCGTCCAGCGACTTGTCGATGCGCTTGACCAGGCCGGCCAGGACCTTGCCCGGGCCGCATTCGGCGATGCGGGTGGCGCCGCGCGAGGCCAGCGCCTGCACGCAGCCGGTCCAGCGCACCGGAAGGTAGAGCTGGCGCACCAGGGCGTCGCGGATCGCCTCGACGCTGTCGTGCACCTGCGCGTCCACGTTCTGCGCCACCGGCAGCGACGGCGCCTGCCACTGCAGCTGCGCCATCGCCTCGCCGAGGCGGTCGGCCGCCTGGCGCATCAGCGGGGTATGCGATGGCACGCTCACCGCCAGCTTGACCGCCTTGCGCACGCCGCGCTCGGCCAGCAGCGCCAGCGCCGCGTCGACCGCAGCCGCTTCGCCGCCGATCACGATCTGGCCGGGCGAGTTGTAGTTGGCCGGGACCACGATGCCGCTGGACGAGGCCTGGGTGCAGACTTCCTCCACCACCGCGTCCTCGGCGCCCAGCACCGCGGCCATCGCGCCGGTACCGGCGGGCGCGGCGTCCTGCATCAGCTGGCCACGCAGGCGGACCAGGCGCGCGCCGTCATGCAGCGACAGCGCACCGGCGGCAACCAGCGCGGTGTACTCGCCCAGGCTATGGCCGGCCAGCAGCGCCGGCTGCGCGCCGCCCTGGGCCTGCCACGCACGCCACGCCGCCACGCCCGCGGCCAGCAGCGCCGGCTGGGTGAATTCGGTGCGGTTGAGCTGGTCCTCGGGACCTTCCTGCGACAGCGCCCACAGGTCCACGCCCGCGCCTTCGGAAGCCTCGGCGAACGCCTCGCGCACCTGCGGGTGCGCGTCCGCCAGGTCGGCGAGCATGCCCACGGACTGGGAACCCTGGCCGGGGAAGACAAAGGCAAGCGTCGGTTGGGTCACGTGATGTCGCAGTTCGAAGAAGGACGGCGATGATACGGGCGCAATGCGTGGTTTGTCTGTACGACCGCGTATGTGCGGACCCCGCCCGGGCGTGGCCGGCAGGCGCCGGAAACGCGGAAAGGCCGCACGGTGGCGGCCTTTCCCGGATTGCTGAACGCTACCCGCGACTCAATAGCGCAGCAGCGCCGAGCCCCAGGTGAAGCCGCCGCCGAACGCCTCCAGCAGCAGCAGCTGGCCCCGCTGCACGCGGCCGGAACGAACCGCCTCGTCCAGGGCCAGCGGCACCGAGCCGGCGGAGGTGTTGCCGTGGCGGTCGACGGTGACGACGACGCGGTCCATCGGCATTTCCAGGCGCTTGGCCGTGGCCTCGATGATGCGCAGGTTGGCCTGGTGCGGGATCAGCCAGTCCAGGTCGCCGCGCCCCAGGCCGTTGGCGTCGAGGGTCTCGTCGACCACGCTGTCCAGCGCCTTGACCGCGTGCTTGAACACCTCGTTGCCGGCCATGAGGATGCGCACGCCGGCGTTGTGGGCGTCCTTGTCGAAGCCGCTGGACACGCCCGCCGGGCAGTGCAGCAGTTCGCGCTTGCTGCCGGCGGCATGCAGGTGCGTGGACAGGATGCCGGTCTCGCTGTCGGCCTTGAGCACGACCGCGCCGGCGCCGGCGCCGAACAGCACGCAGGTGGTGCGGTCGTTCCAGTCGACGATGCGGGTCAGGGTCTCGGCGCCGATCACCAGCGCATTGCGCACGGTGCCGGTGCGGATGAACTTGTCGGCCACGCTCAGGGCGAACACGAAGCCCGAGCAGGCGGCATTGACGTCGAACGCGGCGCAGCCGGCGATGCCCAGCTTCTGCTGCACCAGGCAGGCGGTCGACGGGAAGATCACGTCCGGCGTGGTCGTACCGACCACGATCAGGTCGATCTCGGAGGCCTCCATGCCGGCGGCCTCGATCGCCTTCAGCGCGGCCTCGTAGGCCATGTCGCTGGTGGCCTGGCCCTCGGCCGCCACCCGGCGCTCGCGGATGCCTGTGCGCGTACGGATCCACTCGTCGCTGGTATCGACCACCTTGGCCAGGTCGTCATTGGTGACCACCTTCTCCGGCAGGTAGCTGCCGGTTCCGGCGATGCGCGAATAGATCCGCTCGCTCATGCGTACTCCCGCAGGGAAGGCTCCCGCGGGAGCCGGAGATTGGCCGCAAACCGGGCGGGCGCGGCGCGCACGCCCGGATCGGGGTCTCAGTCTTCCTCGACCACCGAGGTCTTGGTGGCGATGACCTTCTTGCCGCGGTAGTAACCGTCAGCGGTCACGTGGTGGCGCAGGTGGATCTCGCCGGTGGTCGGGTCGGTCGACAGCTGCTTGGCGGTCAGCGCGTCGTGCGAACGGCGCTGGCCACGGCGGGACGGGGTGACACGGGATTTCTGCACAGCCATGGGATTGCTCCAAACTCGGTTGAATTGCGTGTTCTGGTAAAGCCTCGAAGCCACCCGCCGGTGCCGTTCCAGGGCGCCTTTGCGCGGCGGCGCGGCCGTCCTACTTCTTTTTCAGGGCCGCCAGCGCCGCGAACGGGCTGGCCGCCTGCTGTTCTTCCTCGCTGGCCGACCAGGTGCGGTCGACCGGCTCGCTGTCCGGGGAGACCGGGACCACCGGCAGGGCGAGCACCAGCTCGTCCTCCACCAGGTCCAGCGGCCTCAGCATGCCGTCCTCGGGCACCAGCAGCGGCTCGTACCCCGGCGGCAGCGCGGCCTCCTGCTCCTCGTCGCGGATCAGGCCCAGGCGCTGCACCGCCTTCACCGGGAACACGAAACGCTCCAGGCTGCGCTGGCACACCAGCGGCAGGCCGGTCTCCAGCGTCAGTTCGATGAACGGCACCTGCAGGGCGTCGTGGCCGAACTCAAGCGTGAAGCTGCATTCGCCCTCGGTGTCGGCGAGGCTGCCCGACAGGCGCGACAGCGCCGAAAGCGCCACCCGCCCCTCGAACTGCCGCCTCGTGGCGACCATCCTCCAGGCATCCAGCGTTTCGGGGACCTGCACTGCGGGCACACCAGCGGACATAAGCCGCTGAATGTTAAGGACCGCCCCGCCCCCTGTCAAACCCGCGTCATGAACGTTTGCCGGCTGGCCCGCCGAAGGGCGAGACTGGCGCGCCATTCTCCCACGATCCGCCCATGCTCGTCCTCGCCTCGACCTCCCGGTACCGCCGCGAACTGCTGCAACGCCTGCGCCTGGCCTTCGAGTGCGCGCGCCCGGAGGTGGACGAAACCCCGCTGCCGGGCGAGGACGTGGCCGCGCTGGTACGGCGGCTGGCGGCCGCCAAGGCCGGTGCGATCGCCGCCTCACGCCCGCAGGATGGGTGATCGGCTCGGACCAGGCCGCCGAACTGGATGGCCGCATCCTGGGCAAGCCAGGCGGCCGCGAGGCGGCGGTCGCCCAGCTGGCCTCGATGAGCGGGCGCGTGGTGCATTTCCACACCGGCGTCAGCCTGCAGGGTCCCGGCGGTAGCTTCGCCGCCACCGACTTGACCAGCGTCCACTTCCGCACCCTGGCCAGGGACGAGATCGAGCGCTACGTCGATGCCGAGCAGCCCTTCGACTGCGCCGGCAGCTTCAAGTGCGAAGGCCTGGGCATCACCCTGTTCGAGGCGATCGAATCGCGCGACCCGACCGGCCTGGTCGGCCTCCCCCTGATCGCGCTGGCCGGCCTGCTGCGCCAGGCCGGCTACGCCCTGCCCTGATTCAGCGCTGGAGGGCCACCGGGCAGAGCTGGTACGGGTACGGATCGGTGCCCATCCAGCTGCCGTAGGTCCGGCAGCCCTCCACGTCCAGGACCAGGCCATAACGCTTGGCCAGGGTCCCACCGACCTCACGCAGGCGCTCACGCTCGGCTAGTTCGACTGCCCCGACCTCGGTAGCGACCTCAGGATCGCTAATCATCGCCAGCAGGCAACGCCCGGTGGGCGACTGCCCTGCTTCGACCAGCGTCCGGCTACTGCTGCGCCGCGCTGCCCAGCGCAGCGCAGGACAACTGCCTCGATCCAACATCAGCCACCCGGCAAGACGGTTGTAAACGGCGTTCTTGTCGTCCTTCCGCGCGATCTGCTCACGCCGCGCCACCGCCTCCGCCGACAGGAGGAGCATCGCCTGCCCGCCCTCGGCGACGGCGCTTCGCACCTGCGCGCGGTAAGCGTCAGATTCCGGGAAGTTGCTGGCCACGCCCACGTAGGCCGGTCCCGCCGGCAGGAACGGCAGGCGCCATGCATTGGGCGCGTCGCCAAGCACCAATATGGTGTCCGCGTTGAAACGCTCCGGTGCCTCGACACGTGCGGCCTGCCGCGCCCAGCCTGCGTGGCCCCAGTCGTTCCAACCCACTAACGGCACCAGCAAACACAGGATCATCAGGACCTTGCGCAAGCGCACCCGTTCCGGGAGCAGGTGATGCAGTAGCAGCCACAGGGTCAGCGGCGCCAGCAGCTCCAGAGCCGCCAGATAACGGTGGATGCTGAACACCCCGGTCCATACCACGAAGCCCGCGACCAGGTAGACCACGAGCATGACCCGGGCCGGATCACGCGTGACCGTGGCCGCGCCTGCGCCCTGCCCGCGCAGCCGGCGCACGAGCCAGCGGATGGCGGCGGCAATGCCGCCGATGTAGAGCACGGCCCAGGCCAGCTGCGGCAGGGCGATTTCACTGAAGCGACGTGGCTCAAACGTGAGCCGCAGTGGCCACACCAGCGCCTGTCCCAGGCCCTTGGGCAGCCAGCGCGTGTCGCTTACCGATACCGGGGCGGCCAACGGCGCCTGGAACCAGGAGTTGAACTGCGGGAACAGCGGGTTCCCGAACGTGTTCCACACCCGGTAGAACCAGGGCCCGGCCAACAGCGCGAAGGCCAGCAGCGACATCGCCACCAGCACCGCAAGGGCACGCAGCCGGACACGCCAGGGCAGCGGCGCGGCCAGCACCGCGAGCCCCAGGGCCACTGCATACAGGGCATTGGTGAGTTTCAGCGCCACCGCAGTGCCGAGCAGCGCACCCGCCAGCGCCACCGTCCGGCTCGCCCAGCCGCCGGCCGAAGGCAGGGCCAGCGCAAGCGCGCCCAGCACCAGCGCCGCGGTGCTGGCATCACCCATCGTATTGCCCAGCTCCGACAGGAAGGCCCCCCCACACATGCCGGCCAGCGCGAGCAGGAACGCCTTGCGGCCCCGCTCCTGTTCCCCTGCCAGGATGCGCCAGGCGATCCAGCACAGGGGCAGGAAGGCCAGTCCGTGCAGGATGCCGAGGAAGACGCCCGCCACCGGTGCCGGCGCGTGCTGCACCAGCAGGTAGTACGGCACGTCCAGCAGCGGCGTGAAATAACTCTGCAGCTGCGCCGGGGCCAGGTCGGTCGCGATGCGTCCGTTCAGCCATGCCCAGGCGTTGTAGAGGTGGTAGTTGCGCAGGTCCCAGTTGGTATCCTGGCCGCGCAGCAGCGAAACCAGAACCGCCAGGGCGACCACCGCGACCGTGGCCATCGCCAGGCCTCGGCGCGAACCCGGCTCGAACTGCCGGGTCCAGCCCCAGCGGCCGCTGGCCGCCGCTCCAGCGACACCGCTCATCGCTGCACTCCGTCAACGGGCGTGGAGACCGCGACCGCCGCGACCGCAGCGACCGACAGCGCGCCACGCGTGGCCGGCACGGCCAGGTAGGCCATGCGCTTGGCCTCGACGCGGCCGCGCACCACGTTGTCCAGGACCAGGCCGCACACCAGGGACAGCGCCGCAAGCAGCACCAGGGCTACGCACAGGACCGCGGTGGGCAGGCGTGGCACCAGGCCGGTCTCCAGGTAGGTCTGCAGCAGCGGCGCGGCCAGCGCCAGCGCGGCCAGCAGGCTGGCGACGCTGCCCAGCGAGAAGAACAGCAGCGGCCGTTCCGAATTGAACAGGCGGATGATGGTGGCGAGGATCCGGATCCCGTCCTTCCAGGTGTTGAGCTTGCTGGTCGAGCCTTCCGGGCGGGCGCCGTAGGCTGTCTGCACCTCGGCCACGGGCATGCGCAGCTGCAGCGCGTGCACCGCCAGCTCGGTCTCAATCTCGAATCCGGCCGCATGCGCGGGGAACGACTTGACATAGCGGCGCGAGAACACCCGGTAACCGGACAGCATGTCGTCGAAGCTGTTGCCGAACAGCAGGCCGGTGCAGCCGGTCAGCAGGCGGTTGCCGAAACGGTGGCCCGGCCGGTAGGCGGCACGTTCGCTGTCCACCCGGGCACCCACTACCATGTCCAGGCCCTCGTCGAGCAGCCGCCGGACCAGGGCCGGCGCGGCACCGGCCTCGTAGGTGGCGTCGCCATCGACCATCACGTAAACGTCGGCCTCCAGGTCGGCGAATGCACGCCGGACCACGTTGCCCTTGCCGCGCAGGCACACGCGGTGCACCCGCGCCCCTGCCGCGCGCGCCACGTCAGCGGTCGCGTCGCTGGAGACGTTGTCGAAGACGTGACATTCGGCCTGCGGCAAGTGCCTGCCGAAGTCCTCGATGACGCGGGCGATCGTGGCCTCCTCGTTGTGGCAGGGCACGAACAGGGCGATCCGCAGCGCTTTCGGCGCCCGGTCGGGGTCGGGATGGGTGGAGGCACGCATGGACAGTCCCCTGGATGGCGCGCGCATGTTACTGGGCGCCGGCAGTCCGGGCGAGCGGGGGCGCCCCTAGTCCGGCACCTGCGCCGCGCAGCGCGGCGTGCGCACCTTCTGCATCCAGCCGTCCTCGGTGCTGCCGTCGCGCCCGTGCACGCGCAGGGCGAGGCGATGGCTGCCCGGCTGCACCCAGCCAGGCAATCGCCCGCTGGCGGCGAATCCCACGCGTGGATGGGTGGTGTCGGTGCTGTTGCGCCAGTACTCGGCCACGAACGGCGCGTCCAGTCCGTACTCGGCGCCCCCCAGCACGCGGCCGTCCAGCAGCACCTCCACCGCGGATACCCCTACCCCGTCCTTGAACGCCCAGCCGCGGACCTCGTAGTCGCAGCCCAGCCGCGCGCGCGGCGAAGGCGCGTCGATCCACGCCATCGCCGGGAGCGTGCACGCCCCCTCGGCCCGGCCCGGCGGCAGGCGGAACAGCAGGAAACGTTGCGCCAGCCCGTCCACGTCCACCACCTGCGGCGGCGGCAACGGCCCGAGCCAGCCGCACAGCGAGTGGTAGTACTGCAGCAGCGCCTTGTACTGCATGTCGCTGGGGGAGACCACCAGCAATGCGTGGGAGTCCAGCGGCTGGTCCACCAGCAGCCCCCACAGCTCCAGCTGCGGCGAGCGGCCGTGGTGGGCGTTCAGCGGATGCGGCAACACGCGGATGTCCGGGTCGCCGATGGCGAAGCCCAGCTCGGCGCCGACCTTGAAGCTGTCCCCCACCAGGACCGTGCCGTCGGGCATGTCCACCAGGGCGGCGCGCACCTCGTCGGCCAGCTGGTCCCAGCCCACGAAATTGCGGGGGTAGTACTTGCTGCCGGCCAGTTCCGCGCGCACCGCCGGCACCGACACGGTCAGCAGCCAGCCGAACGCCAGCAGCGCGCCCGCCGCGGTCGTCGCCCAGGTCGCCACCCGCCAGCGCCGCGGCCAGGCCTGCAGCAGCAGCGTCGCCATTGGCAGCAGGGCCAGCCAGGCCGGCAGCGGCCAGTGGAAGCTGACCCGCTCCACGTCGGTGAAGAAGCCCAGCAGGAAGATGCCGACCGCCACGATCGCGCCGAACAGCCCGAGGAAGCGCCACGGCGGCCGCAACGCGCGCGCCGGCCATGCGCAGCGCCAGGCCGCCTGCACCATCAGCGCCAGCAGCAGCGGCGTCACCATCAGCGCCTGCACCGGCAGGAACAGCAGCCCCTCCGCATGCAATGCCCAGGGGTGGCGGTCGACCATCTGGAAGCGCACCCCGGCGTCGCCATGTTCCAGGTTCCACAGCACCAGCGGCGCCCAGGCCAGGATGCCCAGCGCCACCGCCAGCCAGCCACGTGGATCGGCAAGGAAGCGGCGGCCGTTCGGCAGGCACAGCATCGCCGCCGCGCCAACCAGCAGCACCCCGCCGAAGCGATAGTGGCTCAGCGCCCCCAGGGCCATGCCGATCCCCAGTTCCAGCACCGCCAGCGCGCTGATCTGGCGCACCAGGTGCGTGCCCGCATGCAGGCACAGGACGGTGGCCAGTGCCAGCGGCGCATCCGGCAGGGCCAGGACGCCGAGGGTTCCGCTCAGCGGCATCAGCACCGCCAGGCTGCCGGCATGCCAGCCGGCAGCGGCCCCGAACCAGCGCGTGCCGATGCGCACCACGTACAGCGGCACCAGCGCGCCCATCAGCAGGAACGGCATGCGCAGGGCCAGGGTGTTCTCCCCGCCGATCCAGGTCCCCAGCCGCACCAGCCATGCCGTCATGCCTGGCAGGTCCGAATAGGCCGGTGCCAGGTGGCGTCCTTCCTGCCAGTAGAAGGCCTCGTCCACGAACAGCGGCAATTGCGCGGCGACCGCCAGCTTGACCAGGCAGCCCGCCGCCCACAGCAGCGCGAAGACGCGGCGCGCCCTTAGCTCATTCCGCATACCCGTTACACTCCAGCCCGATCAGGTAATGCAGGCATGCGATGGCGAACTCCCCGGCAAGACACGTCCCGATCCTAACCGACACGCTGGCCCAGGCACTCGGCCGGGCCCAGGACCAGGTCAACTCGATGGTCCTGGGCAAGGCCCACGAGGTACGCCTGGCCTTCGTGGCCCTGCTTGCCGGGGGCCACGTCCTGATCGAGGACCTGCCCGGCCTGGCAAGACCACGCTGGCGCATGCGCTGGCCGCGACCGTGGGCCTGTCGTTCCAGCGCGTGCAGTTCACCTCCGACCTGCTGCCGGCTGACGTGCTGGGCGTGTCGGTGTACGACGCGGCCGGGCGCAGCTTCCAGTTCCACCCCGGCCCGGTGTTCACCCAGGTGCTGCTGGCCGACGAGATCAACCGCGCGCCGCCGCGCACGCAGAGCGCGCTGCTGGAGGCGATGGCCGAACAGCAGGTCACCCTCGACGGCGTGACCCATCCGCTGCCCGATCCCTTCTTCGTGATCGCCACCCAGAACCCGGTGGACCTGTCCGGCACCTTCCCGCTGCCGGACTCGCAGCTGGACCGCTTCCTGCTGCGTTTCTCGCTCGGCTATCCGGGTGCCGAATCCGAACGCGCGCTGCTGACCGGCACCGACCGCCGCGAGCTGATCGCCCACGCCCTGCCGGTCCTCGGCGAAGGCGACGTGCCCGCCCTGCGCCAGGCCGCCGCCCAGGTCCATGCCAGCGACGCCCTGGTCGACTATGTGCAGGCGCTGCTGGCCCGCAGCCGCAGGCACCCGGGCGTGCGCGTGGGCCTGTCGCCCCGCGCCGGCCTGGCGCTGCTGCGTGCCGCCCGCGCCTGGGCCCTGCTGCTGGGCCGCGGCCACGTCCTGCCCGAGGACGTGCAGGCGCTGTTCATCGCGGTCGCCGGCCACCGCCTGGTCCCGGAGGCAGAGGCCGGCCAGGGCGCCGAGCTGGCCAAGGCCGTGCTGCACGCGGTGCCGGTGGACTGATGACCCAGGCCGGGGGATACCTGGCGCGGGCGTGGGCGCTGGCCCAGTCGCTGGAACGCCCGCGCGCGCCCGAACCGCTGCCGGTGGCGATCGACCGCCGCCGGGTCTACGTGCTGCCCACCCGCTTCGGCATGTTCTACGCGGCGCTGGTCGTGGCCATGCTGCTGGGCGCGCTGAACTACAACAACAATCCGGCCCTGCTGCTGGCGCTGCTGCTGGGCGCATCCGGGCTTTCCAGCCTGATCGCCACCCACCTGCAGCTGTCCGGGCTGCGCCTGGAGGCGGTGTCGGCGGAACCGGTGGCCGCCGGCCAGCCGCTGGCCCTGCGCCTGGCCCTGGCCTGCAGGGACGGGCGTCCACGCCGCGGATTGCGTGCCGACCTGGACGCCGCCCAGGCCTGGACCGCGCTGGACCCCGATGGCCGCGGCGAGCTCGTCCTCGTGCTCCCGACGACCCGCCGCGGCTGGCTGCAGCCGGGCAGGATCCGCCTGTCCACCACCCAGCCGCTGGGCCTGGCGCGCGCCTGGTCGCGGCTGTGGCCGCGCCAGCGCCTGCTGGTCTACCCACGCCCGGAAGCCAACCCGCCGCCGTTGCCCGACCACGCCGGCTCCGTGGGCCGGGGCCGTCCCGACCCGCTGGGCGAGGAACCCCACCAGCTGCGCGCCTACCGCCCCGGCGACGCGCCGCGGACCATCGCCTGGAAACACAGCGCGCGCCGCGACACCCTGGTCGTGCGCGAGTTCGAGCGCACCGAAGGGCGCGAACTGGTCCTGGACTGGCGCTCGCTGGCCGCGCTGCCCCTGGAGCCGCGGATCTCGCGCCTGGCCGCCTGGGTCGACCAGGCCGAGCGCGAAGGTCGCCGCTACCGCCTGCGCCTGCCGGGCCAGGACGACATCGGCCCCGGCCGCGGCCCCGACCACCACCATGCCTGCCTGCGCGCGCTGGCCCTGCTGCCGGAGGCCGCGCCGTGAGCGGACCGAAGGCTCCGCCCCCCGTGCTGCCCGGCGGCACCCGCGCCTGGACCCTGGCCACCGCCGGACTGGGCCTGCTGCCACTGCTGCTGATCCTGCCGCCAGCACTGGCCGCCGCACTGGCCGTGGCAGCCGTCGTCGTGACCGCGGCTTCCTGGCGCCACCCGCTGCCCTCGTGGCTGCGGCTGCTGCTGACCCTGGCCATGCTGGCCCTGGTGCTTGCCCTGATGGGACCCCGCATGGGCCGCGACACCGGCTGCGCCCTGCTGGCGGCCATGCTCGCGATCAAGCCGGCCGAGTCCCACCACCTGCGCGATGCGCGCAGCCTGCTGGGCTTCTCGCTGTTCGCCCCGTTCGCCGCGTTCCTGCTGGACCAGGGCCCGCTGACGATGCTGCTGGGCCTGGCCGCGGTGCTGAGCGCGCTGCTGAGCCTGCAACGCCTGGCCGACGTGGAGAACGAGGCCGCGCCGCTGCCGCTGCGCGAGGGCATGCGGGTGATGGGCCGGCTGGTGGCGATCGGCCTGCCGCTGGCACTGGCCGCGTTCTGGCTGTTCCCGCGCCTGCCCTCGCCGCTGTGGGGCGTGCCCGAACGCGCGATCGCCCGCCCGGGCCTGTCCGAGCGCATGGAGCCCGGCGAGTGGCTGGACCTGATGTCCGACGACAAGCCGGCGCTGCGGGTGCGCTTCGACACCCCGCCGCCTCCGCCGGAGCAGATGTACTGGCGTGCCCTGGCGCTGTGGAACTACGACGGTCGCGCCTGGACGCCCGAGGATCGCACCGCGGCGCTGCCACCGCCGCACGTCGAGCATGTCGCCGGCAAGGAGTGGCGCTACGAGGTGGAGATGGAAGCCACCGACCGCCGGCGCCTGGTGGCGCTGGACCTGCCGGTGGAAGCCCCCGGCGGCGCCCGCCTCGGCCACGACCACGGGCTGGCCTCCGCAAGGCCGCTTGCCGCGCCCACCCGCTGGCAGTTGCGCTCGGCGCCGGCGCGCAGCTTCGAACCGGAACTGCCACCGGACGTGCGTCGCCTGGCCCTGTCCCTTCCGCCGGGACGCGATCCTCGCACCCGCGCCCTGGCCGAACAGTGGCGGCGGGAGGCCGGCGGGGACGACGCGGCGATCGTGGCCCGGGCACTGGCCTGGATCCGCTCCGAATTCGCCTACACCCTCGACGTGCCCCTGCCCGGGCGCGATGCGGTCGACGAGTTCCTGTTCGACCAGCAGCAGGGCTATTGCGAGCACTACAGCTCGGCGTTCACCGTGCTGATGCGCGCCGCCGGCATCCCCGCGCGCGTGGTGGTCGGCTACGCCGGCGGCTATCCCAATCCCTTCGGTGGCTACTGGATCGTGCGCCGCATGGACGCCCACGCCTGGACCGAGGTCTGGCTGGAAGGACGCGGCTGGACCCGGGTTGATCCCACTGCCGCGGTGGCGCCCGAGCGCGTGTACGACACCATCGAACAGCGCCGCTCGGTGGAGGACGCTGCCGCCGGGCTGCAGGCCCTGCGCCTGGACAACATCGGCAACCTCGCCGACTGGCTGCGCCGCGGCTGGAACGACCTGGTGCTTGGTTTCAACGCCGAGCGCCAGCAGCAGCTGTTCCGCCCACTGGGGCTGGAACGGCTGCGCCCGGGACAGCTGCTGCTGGTGTTCTGCGCGCTGGCCGCGGCGGCGGTGGCGGCGATGGCCTGGTGGCTGGCGCGCGGCGAGCGGGAGCGCGATCCGCTGCTGCGCGCCTGGCACCGGCTGGGCGAGCGCTATGCACGCCTAGGCCTGGGCCGGGAGCCGTACGAGCCTGCCCTGGAATGGGCACGGCGCGTGGCCGCGGCACGTCCGCGGGCCGGCCGGGAGCTCGTTGCGCTCAGCCAGCGTTTCGCCGATTCGCGTTACGCTCCGGGCCACGGGGGATTGCGCCAGCTGGTCCAGGACCTGCGCCGGCACCGCCCCTGATCCTTCCGGAGGCCGCAATGACCCTGCGCAACATCGTCCGAGTCCTCGCCACCGCAGCAGGCCTGTCGCTGCTGGGTGCCTGCGCCACCGCGCCGCAGCCGCTGCAGGGCAACTTCCCGCAGATCACCCCGCAGCAGGCGGTGGGCGGCACCCAGGCCGCCAGCCCGGTGCGCTGGGGTGGCCGCATCGTCGAGACCCAGCCCAAGCAGGACCGCACCTGCTTCCAGGTGATTGGCCTGCCGCTCAACGCCAACGGGCGGCCGGCGCGCGACTCGACCGACGCCAACCAGGGCCGCTTCATCGCCTGCCGCGCAGGCTTCTACGACCCGGCGGTGTTCACCCCCGGTCGCGAGGTCACCTTCGTCGGCCAGGTCGCCGGGACCGATACCGTCCGCATCGGCGAGTACGACTACAGGCTGCCGCAGCTGGCGGCAGACGTGATCTACCTGTGGCCGGAAGTGCGCGAGGTGGAGGTGGTTCCGCCGCCGCACTACCACCCGTACTGGGGCCCCTATTGGGGACCTTATCGCCGCGGCCCGTGGGGTTGGTGGTGGTAAGCGCCATCCCCTCCGCATGAACGAGGACGCCGCCCGATGGGCGGCGTCTCCGTTTTGCGGCGCTGGGTTCCCGCTCAGGCGCCGAAGTGGCCCAGCGGCGCTCCGGCCAGCAGGTGCAGGTGCACGTGGAAGACGGTCTGCCCGGCGTGCTCGCGGCAGTTCATCACTACCCGGTAACCGTCCTGGGCCAGGCCCTCGCGGCGGGCGTAATCGGCCGCCGCCAGCATCAGCCGGCCCAGCAGCTGGGCGTGCTCGGGACGTGCGTCGTCCAGGGTGGGGATGGCATCGTGCTTGGGAATGAACAGCACGTGCACCGGCGCCTGCGGCGCGATGTCCTTGAAACCGAGGATGTCATCGTCCTCGTAGACGATGGTCGCCGGGATTTCGCGGCGGATGATCTTGCCGAAGATGGTGTCGCTCATGGTCCGTGGGGCGATTTGCGTGGATCGCTGCAGCTTAACCCAGCAAAGCCCTTCTCCCCCGGGAGAGCGGTTGTGGATCGCCCCCACGTAGCCCGGATAAGGCCGAAGGCCGCATCCGGGTCGCGTACGGATCCGTCGCGACGCGGGCGCAGGGACCCGCCAGAACATTGCTTCAGGGGGCGCACACAGGGAACGCCACGATTGGCCCGCACGCCGGCCCCCGGGTGCGCTTCGCTTACCCGGGCTACGCGGCTTACCGGGGCGACGCGACTCCACGTAGCCCGGATAAGGCCGAAGGCCGCATCCGGGGTCGCACGCGGATCCGTCGCGACGCGGGCGCAGGGACCTGCCAGAACATCGCCACAGGGGGCACGCACAGGGACCGCCACGATTGGCCGGCATGCCGGCCCCGGGTGCGCTTCGCTTACCCGGGCTACGCGGCTTACCGGGGCGACGCGGCTCCACGTAGCCCGGATAAGGCCGAAGGCCGCATCCGGGTCGCACGCGGATCCGCTGCGACGCGGGCGCAGGGGCCTGCCAGAACATTGCCCCAGGGGGCGCACACAGGGAACGCCACGATTGGCCCGCACGCCGGCCCCCGGGTGCGCTTCGCTTACCCGGGCTACGCGGTTACCGGGGCGACGCGACTCCACGTAGCCCGGATAAGGCCGAAGGCCGCATCCGGGGTCGCGCACGGATCCGTCGCGACGCGGGCGCCGGGACCCGCCAGAACATGGCCCCAGGGGGCGCACACAGGAACCGCCACCATTGGCCGGCACGCCGCCCCCGGGTGCGCTTCGCTTACCCGGGCTACGCGAGCTGCCGTGGCATCGGGGACGGTGCCAGCGTCGGCCCCTCTGCTCACGCCCCTGCTCACGCCCCGGCCCGCGTCCATACGACGCGGGCCTTCGCCGGCTTGTGCGCCAATGGCGCGCATGCGCCCGCTCACCGCGGGCGCAAGGCCGTCAGGGCATTTCCGCGCGGCTGCCGAAGGCGTGCGACAGGGTGCCGCGGTCCACGTATTCCAGCTCGCCGCCCAGCGGCAGGCCCTGGGCCAGGCGGCTGGGACGCACGCCGTGCTGGCGCGCCATCTGCGCCAGGTAGTGCGCGGTGGCCTCGCCCTCGACTGTGGCGCTGGTGGCGATGATCATCTCCGTCACCTCGCCCGCGGCCAGGCGCGTGCCCAGGATCTCCAGCCCCAGCTCGCGCGGGCCGACCCCGTCCAGCGGCGACAGCCGCCCCTGCAGCACGAAGTACAGGCCGCGGAAGCCGGTGGCGGTCTCGATCGCAAGGCGGTCGGCCGGGGTCTCGACCACGCACAGCTGCTGGCGGTCGCGCGAACTGCTGGCGCACACCGGGCACAGCTCGTCCTCGCTGAAGTCGCGGCATTGGGCGCAGTGGCCGATGCGTTCCACCGCCTCGGCCAGCACCGCTGCCAGCCGCTTCCCGCCCTCGCGCCCGCGCTCGAGCACGTGGTAGGCCATGCGCTGGGCGCTCTTGCGCCCGACGCCCGGCAGCACGCGGAAAGCTTCGATGAGTTCTTCGAGAAGCATGGGATTCGTGATTCGAGATTGGGGATTCGAAGGAGCCGCCAAGCGCCAGGGTTCAGTGCCCGCGACCAAGGGTATCGAGTGATCGCTGCAGTTGGCTGCTACGAATCCCGAATCACGAATGCCCAATCCCGGCCGTCAAAACGGTAGTTTCATCCCCGGCGGCAGCGGCATGCCCGCCGAGGCGGCGGCCATCTTCGCCTTGGATTCGGCGTCGACCTTGTTGGAGGCGTCGTTGAACGCCGCCGCCACCAGGTCCTCGACCATCTCCTGGTCCGACAGCAGGCTGGGGTCGATCCGCACCTTGCGGCATTCCTTCACGCCGGTGAGGGTCACGCTGACCATGCCGCCGCCGGCGCTGCCGGTGACTTCGAGCTTGGCCAGTTCTTCCTGGGCGCGCTGCAGGTTCTCCTGCATCTTCTGCGCCTGTTGCATCAGCTGGGCGATATTGCCGCGCATCGGTTCAGTTCTCGTCTACGGGTCTGATGGAGTCCGGCACCACGCGGGCGCCGTGCTTTTCGACCAGGCGGCGTACCGTCGGGTCGTTGAGGAAGGTTTCCTCGGCCGCGGCCTGGCGCGAGTCGCGCTCGCGGTCCAGCCGCTGGTGCAGGGTCTCCGCCGGCGCCGCGCCGGCCTGGACCACGATCTTCGGCGGCGCGCCGAGCGGGCCGGCCAGGGCCTCGGCCAGCGCAGCCACCGAACGCTCGCTGCGCAGGTACTCGAAACCCGGATCCAGGACCAGGGTCAGCACGCCGTCGACATGGCTGACGAAGGCCGTGTTCGAGGCCAGCTGCCTGGCCGGGCCACTGAGCTCGCAGGCGGTCACCCGCTCCAGCCAGTCCTCGGCGTCGGCGATCACCGGGCCGCCGGTGGACGCCGGCCGGGCAACGGGCGCCGTGGCCAGGGGTGCAGCGGGGGCCGCAACCGCCGGCGCGGGTGCCGGCTGCGGCATCGGCGCCGGCGTGGCGGGCTTCATCACGATGCCTGCCTCCAGCGCGTCGGCCGCGGCCGGACGTGTACTGCCGGTGGGCGCACGCGATGGCATCGACGGGGCTTCGTCACGATCATCCGGCCACGACGGCGGCGCCATGGTGGAAGGTCCGCGCACGGGGGCTGTCGGCTGCTGACGCACCGGCGCGGCCGCCGCGGGGACGTCCCACGGCGGCGTATCGGAAGGATCGGCGGCCGGTGCGGCCTGGCGGACAGGCTCGGCACGCGGCGCGGGCGGCTCCGGAGCGGCCGGAACCGCGGTCGCCGCCTCGGGCGCCACCGCGGCGGGCGCTGCGGCTGCCCCGGCTGGCGCCGATGCCGACCGCTGGCCACCCCCGGACGCCGAAGCCCCGGTTCCGGCACCACCAGCCGGCGGCGGCACGCCGGCATCGGCCTCGGGCCGGAACGCCAGCATGCGCAGCAGGCTCATCTCGAACCCGACGCGCGGCGCCGGGGCCAGGTCCAGGTCGCGGCGACCGTTGATCGCCATCTGGTACCAGATCTGGACCACCTCCGGCCGCACCCGGCCGGCATAGGCGTCCACGTCGATGCCCTCGTCCTCGCGCCGCGCGCCCGGCACCAGCTGCCGGACCTGGATCCGGTGCAGCGCCTCGGCCAGTGCCTCCAGCACGTTGCCCCAGTCCGGGGCGAACCCGGCCAGGGTCTCGATCGTGCCCAGCAGGGTCTCGCCGTTGCCATCGGCCAGCGCGTCCAGCAGGGCCGCCACCTGGGTGCGGTCGACGCTGCCGAGCATGGCCCGCACCACGTCGTCGCGCAGGGCGCCGCCGGCATAGGCGATGGCCTGGTCCAGCAGCGACAGGCCGTCGCGCAGGCTGCCGTCGGCCGCGCGCGCCAGCTGGCGGATCGCCCCGGCGTCGGCCTCGATGCCCTCGGCGGCCAGGATCTTCGTCATCTGGCCTTCGATCTGGCCCTCGTCCAGCCGCTTGAGGTTGAACTGCAGGCAGCGCGACAGCACCGTGACCGGCAGCTTCTGCGGGTCGGTGGTGGCGAGCAGGAACTTCACGTGCCCCGGCGGCTCCTCCAGGGTCTTGAGCAGCGCGTTGAACGCCGCCTTGGAGAGCATGTGCACCTCGTCGATCAGGTACACCTTGTACTGCCCGCGCGAAGGCATGTACTGCGCGTTCTCGATCACCTCGCGGACGTCGTCCACGCCGGTGTTGGAGGCCGCGTCGATCTCCAGCAGGTCGATGTAGCGCCCGGCGTCGATGTCCATGCAGGCGGCGCACTGGCCGCAGGGCTCGGCGCTGGTGCCCTTCTCGCAGTTCAGCGACTTGGCGAAGATGCGGGCGATGGTGGTCTTGCCCACGCCGCGGGTGCCGGTGAACAGGAAGGCATGGTGGACCCGCCCGGTATCCAGGGCGTTGCCCAGGGCGCGGACCACGTGCTCCTGCCCGACGAGCTCGGAGAAACGCTTCGGGCGCCACTTGCGGGCAAGAACCAGGTAGGACATCGGCTGACCACGTTCGGCCGGGCTTCCGGCAGGACCGGCATTGTGCCATGCCGGCCCCTCCGCCCGCCCCGCGCTTGTGGCAACGCCCCGCGGGCGCTAGAATTCGCGGCCCTGCAGGCCGTCACGACGGTCCGCCAGGTTCCCGGAGAGGTGTCCGAGTGGTTGAAGGAGCACGCCTGGAAAGTGTGTAAGCGTCTAAACCGCGCTTCGGGGGTTCGAATCCCCCTCTCTCCGCCAGATACGAAAAGCAAAGGCCTCCGCAAGGGGGCCTTTTTCGTATCTGGCGGAGAGAGGGGTCCTGATTCGAACCCCTCGGTTCGACCACCCGCGAAGCGGCTCGCAATCCCCTCGCGTATCTGGCGGAGAGAGGGGTCCTGGTTCGCCCCCCCCGGTTCGACCACCCCGAGGGTCTCTCATTCCCTGTTTCCCCTTGATGCGGCTGGCATTCGCCGGCACTCCCAATACCGGTTGGCGCGGGATCCTAGCATCGCACCAGGCGGTATCAGGGCTCGCGACGCAGGTCGCTGTCGGGCGTAGCGGCCAGGCGCCGCTCCCGGCCGCCCCCTCGCATTGGAATGTATCGATGGGCTAGAATTGCCGCCCTGCAGCGCGGCGCCAGCCAGCTGCAAGTCGCGATCCCGGCCGATGGGCCGGAAGATCGCCACGCCAGGGCCGCGCGCTGCGCGGCCCACGTCTATGGTGGCCCCGTCGGCCCCTCGCGACGCTAGGTCGAAAATCCCGCCAGGGCCGGAAGGCAGCAACGGTATCGATCGACGCGGGCGCCGAGGTCAGCCGGCGGGGCCGCCACCCTTCTGGGCTTTCGAAACAACAGAAGCGCTGGCCTCCTGGCACTGCGGGGCCGTGGCGACGGCCCATGCCATCCCGGGAGCGGGATGGCACCGGGGGGCGCGGCAGCAACGGTATCGATCGACGCGGGCGCCGAGGTCAGCCGGCGGGGCCGCCACCCTTCTGGGCTTTCGAAACAACAGAAGCGCTGGCCTCCTGGCACTGCGGGGCCGTGGCGACGGCCCATGCCATCCCGGGAACGGAATGGCACCGGGGGGCGCGGGCCGCCACCCTTTTGGGCTTTCGAAACAGCAGAAGCGCTGGCCTCCGGGCACTGCGGGGTCGTGGCGACGGCCCATGCCATCCCGGGAACGGGATGGCACCGGGGGGCGGAATAGCGCCGGGCTCGGCGCGCGCTCAGTGCACCGCGTGCGTGGGCGCCGGAGGCACGATGGCGAGCGCATCCGGCTCGTCGCTGGTGGCCCAGCGCTCGACCACCTTCCACTTGCCGGTGTCGACCACGGCGATCTGGTTGCCGCCGCTGATGGCCACGTAGACGCGGCGTCCATCCGGGTCGGCGACGGCGCCGATCGGCAATGCAGCACGGCCAAGCATGGTCTCGCGGTATTCCACGCCGGTCTCGGCCAGCGGCACCAGGGCCACGGGGCGGCGGTGGCGGACCGAGAACACGCCCAGGGTCGCGGCGCGGGCATTGGTGACCAGTGCGTGCTGGCCGTCTGCGCTGAAGGTCACGCGAATCGGGAAGCCGGGGCTGTCCAGGGTCGCGACCACGTCCAGGGTTTCCGGGTCGTGCACGGTCACCGTGCCTTCCTCGCGGTTGGCGACCCATACCGAGCCGTCGCGGCCCACGGCGATGCCTTCGGCGCCGCCACCGGCCGGCTTCTCCAGCACCTCGCCGGTGGCCAGCTCCACCCGCGCCACCGTGCCTGCCCCGACCTTGGCGACATAGGCATGCCGGCCATCGGGGGACAGCGCGACCATATGGCCCTTGCCCGGACCGATGTCGAACTCGCGCTCGATCCGGCCGTCCAGGCGGACCAGCAGCAGTGCGTCGCTGCCCTCGGTGGTCACCAGCACGTGGTTGTCGTCGGCGGTGAATCGCCTGCCGTGCGGCCGGGTATGCGTACCCAGGTCCACGCGGCGCAGCAGTCGGCCCGTATGCGCGTCGTAGACCCCCAGGGTGTGGCCCGGCCCGCGGTGGCCGTATTCGCTGACCACGGCAGTACGGCCGTCGCGGCTGACCACGATCTCGTGCGGGGCTGGCGCGGTGCCCGCCTCCCCGAGCCGGCGGCCGTCCTCCAGGGACAACTGCCACAGGGTGTTGGCGGCCTTGTTGCCGACCAGCAGCATGCCGGAGGGCGCGCCGGGCAGGTCGGCTGGCGCGGCCACGGCGGTGCCGGCCAGTGCGAAAAGGGCGGCCAGGCGCAGGGGGAATGCGATAGCCATGGGGGGATCTCCTTCTCCGACGTACTCAGGCCGGCCGCGGCGGGCTGCCGGGCTCGTCCGGATGCAGCCACTGTGCCGGGCCATCGGTATAGCTTTCGTGTTTCCAGATCGGCACCCGCAGCTTGACCTGGTCGATCACGTAACGGCACGCGTCGAAGGCGGCGTCGCGATGCGCGGCGCTGGCGCCGACCCACACCGCCAGCCCGCCGACCGGCAACTCGCCGACCCGGTGCACGCAGTGCACGCCGCTGACGGGAAAGCGCCCGGCCGCTTCCTCGACGATGCGCTGGCCCTCGGCCACCGCCAGGCTGGCATAGGCCTCGTAGCGCAGGCCGCTGACCGGGCGACCGTCGTTGTGGTTGCGGATCCAGCCTTCGAAGCTGGCGTAGGCGCCGGCCTCGTCGCGCAGCAGGCCCTCGCGCAGCGGACCGATGTCGATATCCGACGTGGCCAGTTCGAAACGGGCGGTGCAGCTACGTGTCGGGCCCATCTCAACCTCCCGAGACCGGCGGGATGAAGGCGACCTCGCTGCCCTCGCGCGGCGGCTCGGACCAGGCGGCGAAGGCGCCGTCCATGGCCACCCGCAGTCTCTCGCGGGGCCACTGCAGGCCATGGCGCGAGGCGGCCTCGGCATAGAGGCCGGCCAGGTCCGCAGCGCCGGTCTCCACCTCCTCGCGCTCGCAACCGGTGGCCTCGCGCAGCGAGGCGAAATACAGCAGTGCCACCTTCGCCATCAGCCCACCTTCCCGAAGTCGCGCTTGCCGCCGCGCTTGCCCAGCAGCTTCGCCGGCCCCAGTACGATCGCATGGGACAGCGCCTTGGTCATGTCGTAGACCGTCAGCGCAGCCACGGTGGCGCCGGTCAGCGCCTCCATCTCCACGCCGGTGCGCGCGGTCGTGCGCGCGCTACACTCGATCCGCAGCTCGCGTTCGCCGTGCCAGTCGATGGCGATGCGCACGCCATCCAGCGGCAGCGCATGGCAGAACGGGATCAGCTCGTGGGTGCGCTTGGCGGCCATGGTGCCGGCGATCACCGCGGTGTCGACGATGCCGCCCTTGCTCGAGCGCATGCCGGTGGCGCGCAGCTGCGCCGCCACCGCCGCCGGGAACGCCACCCTGCACTGCGCGGTGGCGCTGCGCGCGGTCACCTCCTTGGCGGAGACGTCGACCATGGCCGGCCGGCCTTCGGCATCGATATGGGTCAGCGCGCCGGGCGCGCGACGGGAAGACGTGCGTGTGGCCACTCAACCTCCGATCAGGTACATCTCGATGGGCCGGCGCGCCGGCGCCTGGCCGCGGATCTCGCTGTAGCGGTCCTCGCGCGCCGACCACAGCCGCGCGAGCGCCTCGGCTACGCCCTGTTCGCCCTCCGCGAGCGCGGGCTTGAGGTCCTG
Source organism: Pseudoxanthomonas suwonensis (assembly GCF_010093235.1). GTDB lineage: Bacteria > Pseudomonadota > Gammaproteobacteria > Xanthomonadales > Xanthomonadaceae > Pseudoxanthomonas > Pseudoxanthomonas suwonensis. The sequence goes on from NZ_PDWP01000027.1 coordinate 45,736, forward strand.
CCCGCTGTCGGCGAACAGGCAGGTGTAGAGATGGCCGTCGGCGGAGCCGCGGGCGCGATGGCAATCGCCGCAGACCGGCGCGCTGCCCGAGCCGATGAAACCGACCTCGCCTCCGCCATCAGCGAAGGCGTAGCGCCGCGCCACTTCGCCGGTGTAGTCCGCGGCCAGCGGGCGCAGCGGCCAGCGCGCGGCGATGCGCTCGCGCAGTTCCTCGGCGCGCACCACCTGGGCCGGATCCCAGCCGTTGCAGGTCCCCACGTCCATGTATTCGATGAAGCGCACCACGTGGCCGGTGCCGCGGAAGCGCTCCAGCAGCGGCAGCACCTGGTCCTCGTTGACCCCGCGCAGGACCACGCAGTTGAGCTTCAGCCGGGTGAAACCGGCCGCCTCGGCCGCGGCGATGCCCTCCAGCACCGTGCCGACCTCACCGCGGTTGCCCGACATCGCCCGGAACACCGCTGGATCCAGCGCATCCAGGCTCACCGTGAGCCGGCGCAGGCCGGCTTCGCGCAGTGCCCGGGCCTGCCCCGCCAGCAGCGCGCCATTGGTGGTCAGGGCCAGGTCCTCGATCCCGGGGATGCGCGCCAGGCGCGCGACCAGTTCCGGCAGGTGGCGGCGCAGCAATGGCTCGCCGCCGGTCAGGCGCAGCTTGCGCACGCCCACCTGCACGAAACCACGTACGAGGGTCTCGATCTGGTCGAAGGACAGGCGGCTGGCGGCACTGGTGCCGTGGTCGTCGGCCACGCGGTCGGCCGGCATGCAGTAGCCGCAGCGGAAGTTGCAGGCGTCGATCACCGCCAGGCGCAGGTCGCGCAACGGCCGCCCGAGCCGGTCCAGGGGCAGCGACGCGCGGGCCTGGAGCGCGTTCATGAGGCCAGCGCCACCGGCGCGGTCGGGTCGGCCAGGGCCAGCACCTGGCCGGGGCGGCCCACGGCATAGCCGCGGGCGGCCAGCGCCTCGCCGTCGGCGGCGCTGGCGTAGTGGTAAAGCACCATGCGCTGGCGCAGCTCGGCCGGATACTCGCGCTCCAGGTCGTCGATTCCGGTGTGCGAGGGATTGCCGTGCAGGCCGCAGTCGTGGGCGACCAGTTCGCCGGCGTCCGCGTACCGGGCCAGCGTCTCCGGGATCGGGCGGGTATCGCCGCTCCACACCAGGCTGCCCTGCAGGCGCAGGCCGAAGGCGGTATCGGGCCAGTGGTGCCGCACCGGGAACACCTCCAGGCGCACGCCGTCGTGCCAGAAGGCATCGCCCACCGGCACCAGCTGGAACGCGTCCCAGAAGTTGGCCCCGCCCTCGGCCAGCACGTTGGGGTAGTCGCCGATGCGCCGGTGCAGCAGCGGCACCACCGGCGCCGGCACGTACAGGCGGATGCGGCCACGGCGGGCCGGATCGAAATAGGCGGAGACGAACAGGCGCTCGAAGCCGGCCACGTGGTCCAGGTGGACATGGGGGACGAACACGGCGTCGGGATGGCCGGCGTACTGCTGCTCGAACGCGGTCAGGCCCTCGGCGCCGCAGTCGATGGTCAGCCACGGCCTGCCGTCGCGCTCGAGCGTCGCCATCGGCGAGCCCAGCGCCACCGCCGATGCGTTGCCGACCCCGTGCAGCCGGAGGGACCACGCCGCCATGGTCAGCAGCCCCGGTTCCAGGACAGCTCGTAGGCGCGGCGCAGGCGCGAGAAGTCCTTCTCGACCTCGTCCACGCTGCGCTGCCCGCGCAGCTTCAGCAGCGAACGTTGCAGCCGGCGCAGGTTGGCCTCGCGCCAGCCGGTGGCCGGGATGCGCATGCGGCCGCGGTCGAAATCGATCAGCCAGCCGCGGCCGTTGCCGTCGAACAGGATGTTGTGCGCGTTGAGGTCGGCATGCTCCAGGCCCTCGCGGTGGAAGCGCGCGATCAGGCGCCCGGTCTCCTCCCACGGCGCCCCGCTGCCGGCCACCTGGGCGCGATCGGCCAGCGAGCGCACGCCTTCCAGCCGCTCCAGCAGGATCGCTGCGCGGTAGAAGGGCCCATGCCGCAGGTAGGAGGCCGCGAGCGGCCGCGGCACCGGCAGGCCGCGGCCCAGCAGCACGCGCATCAGCCGGAATTCGGCGAAGCTGCGGGTGCGGGCGGCGCCGCGCCAGACGTAGCGGTCGCGGCTGACGCTGGCGGCCAGCCCGCCGCGCAGGTAATGGCGCAGCACGCAGGGACCGAACGGCGCATCCACGAACCAGGCGCTGCCACGCCCGCCGGAATCCACCGGACGCGCGCGTTCGCCCCAGGACGCGGGCACGAACAGGTCCGGTCCGGCTTGCCGCAACCGTTCACGGTCGAACAGAATGGCGCCATAACCGCTGCCGGCGCGGTATGGCGACAAGGCTTCGTTAGCGTCGAACGCGACCATCCTCGCGAGTCTAACAACACCCCGAGACCGATGCGTCCCTCGATCTGCCTGCTGCGCCTGTCCGCCCTGGGCGACGTCACCCATGTGGTCCCCCTGGTGCGCACCCTGCAGCGCGCCTGGCCGGGCCTGCACCTGCACTGGATCATCGATCCGGCCGGCCAGCGCCTGCTCGATGGGCTGGAGGGCGTCACCTTCCACGTCTACAACAAGAAGAGCGGCCTGGCCGGGATGCGCGCCCTCCGGCGCCAGCTTCCGCCGGAGCGGTTCGAGGTGCTGCTGCAGCTGCAGGTGGCCGCGCGCGCCAACCTGCTGTCGGCCTTCGTGCCGGCGCGGCGCCGGGTGGGCTACGACCGCTCCCGCTCCAAGGACCTGCACGGGCTGTTCATCAACGAACGCATCCCGGACCGCCCCGGCATCCACGTACTGGACGCCATCGGCAGCTTCTGCGAGCCGCTGGGCCTGGTCCAGGACAGGGTCGAGTGGAACCTGCCGGTGCCGGCCGAGGCGCATGAATGGGCGGCGGCGCAGTGGCCGGACGACGGTGCTCCGGTACTGATGATCTCGCCCTGCTCCAGCCACCAGCGCCGCAACTGGTACCCCGACCGCTACGCGGCCCTGGCCGACCACGCCGCCTCGCACGGCTGGCGGGTGGTGCTGTGCGGCGGCCGCAGCGAGCTGGAGCGCAGCACTGCCGATGCCATCGTCGCGGCCATGCGCAGCCCGGTGCTGGACCTGGTCGGCAAGGACACCCTCAAGCAGCTGCCGGCCCTGCTGGCGCGCGCCGACCTGCTGGCCACCCCGGACTCCGGACCGATGCACATCGCCAATGCCATGGGCACGAAGGTGCTGGGCCTGCATGCGGCCAGCAACCCGGCGCGCAGCGGCCCCTACTCCGACCGCCGCTACTGCGTGGACCGCTACGACGACGCGGCACGCAAGTACCTGGGCAAGCCTGCCTCGGCCCTCAAGTGGGGCACCAAGATCGAGCACGACGGGGTGATGGAACTGATCACGGTGCAGGACGCCATCGAGGCCTTCGAGCGCTACCGCGCCGACCATGCCGCTGAGCGGACGCCCCAGGCGTGATGCGCGGGGCCGACGACCCACGGTTGCCGGCCCCCGCCCTGCCCGCCGCGGCGGTGCTGGGCCTGTTCCTGGTTTCCGGCTTCGCCGGTCTGGTCTACCAGTCGCTGTGGTCGCACTACCTCGGCCTGGTCCTGGGGCACGCTGCCTACGCGCAAAGCCTGGTGCTGGCGATCTTCATGGGCGGCATGGCCCTGGGCGCCTGGGGCGCGGCGCGGCTGGGCCTGCGCTGGCGCCGGCTGGTGCTGGCCTATGCCGTGGCCGAAGCGGCGATCGGCGCGCTGGGACTGGCCTTCCATCCGGCGTTCACCGGCTACACCCGGCTGTCGGAGGGCGTGCTCGCCGCCCTGGGCGACGGCCTGGCCGCGCAGCTGTATCCGTGGCTGACGGCGACGCTGCTGATCCTGCCGGCCTGCATCCTGCTCGGCGCGACCTTCCCGCTGCTGAGCGCCGGCTGGATCCGCGCCCGCCAGGGCCAGGACGCGCGCGTGCTGGGCGGGCTGTACTTCGCCAACAGCCTGGGAGCGGCCGCGGGTGCGCTGGCCGCCACCTTCCTGCTGCTGCCACGACTGGGGATGCCCGGCGCCCTGGCCGCGGCCGGCATCGCCAACCTGCTGGTGGCGGCAGTGGCCGCGTGGCTGGCACGCGGCGAAGGCGCGGATGCGTCGCCGGTCGCGGCACCTTCGCCCCCCGCCTCCACGCCGCCCCCCGCGCATGCGCCGATGCTGCGCGCGGTGCTCTGGGCGGGCCTGCTGTCCGGCGCGTGTTCGTTCGTCTACGAGATCGGCTGGATCCGCCTGCTGAACCAGGCCCTGGGCACCACCGTGCACAGCTTCGAGCTGATGCTGGCCTCGTTCCTGCTGGGCCTGGCCGGTGGTGGCGCCTGGGTGCACCGCCGTGGCGCGCGGCTGGACGATCCACTGCGTACCGCCGGGCATGCCCAGGTCGCCATGGGCGTGGCCGCACTGCTGTCGCTGCTGGCGTTCGCGCAATCGTTCGACTGGACCGCGGCACTGGTGCAGGCGCTGTCGCGCACCGACGGCGGCTACCACCTGTTCCTGCTCGGCAGCGCCGGCGTGGCGATGGCGGTGATGCTGCCGGCGGCATTCTTCGCCGGTACTACCCTGCCCCTTTTCACCCTGGCCCTGCTGCGCGGCGGCGGCGGCGAGGCCTCGATCGGCCGGCTGTACGCGGCCAACACGCTGGGCGCCATCGCCGGCGTGCTGCTGGCCACGCATGTACTGCTGCCGCTGCTGGGCGTGCGCCCTGGCCTGATGCTGGCGGCGGCCGGCGACATCGCCATCGGCTTCTGGCTGCTTGCCCACGCACGGGGCGAACCGCAGCCGCGCCGCGTGGCCCTGCTGGCGGGCACCGCGGCTGCCGCGCTGCTGCGGGCCATCGCCTGGGGCAGCCCGGATCCGCGCGCCCAGCTGTCCGGTCCGTTCCGGACCGGCTACGCTCGGCTGGACGATTCGCTGGAAGTGGCGTTCCTGCGCGACGGCAAGACCGCCACCCTCGGCGTGGTCCGCTCGCCCGCGAGCGGCACGATGTCGCTGCTGACCAACGGCAAGTCCGCCGGGGCGATGGCCGCCAGCCTCGATCGTCCGCCAGGCGGCGACGAGCTGACCATGGTCACCCTCGGCGCGCTGCCATTGGCGCTGCATCCGCAGCCGCGCCAGGTCGGGGTCATCGGCTGGGGGCTGGGCCTGTCGACGCATACGCTGCTGGGCAGCGGGCGCGTGCAGCGGGTAGAGACCGTGGAGATCGAACCGCTGGTGCACCGCGCCGGTGCGCAGCTGTTCGCGCCGCGCATCGGACGCGCCCTGGAAGATCCGCGCTCGCAGGTGCACTTCGACGATGCACGCCGGTTCTACGCCAGCGGCCGGCGCAGCTACGACGTGATCGTGTCCGAGCCGTCCAACCCCTGGGTCAGCGGCGTGGCCGGGCTGTTCACCACCGAGTTCTACCGTTTCCTGCACGGCCACCTGGCCGCGGACGGACTGCTGGTGCAGTGGCTGCAGACCTACGAGATCGACGATGCGTTGCTGGCGTCGATCCTGGCCGCGCTGCTGGAGAACTTCGAGGACGCGGAGGTCTACCTGGCGCAGGACAACGACCTGGTGGTGGTCGCCTGCCGCAGCGCATGTCCGGTGCCGCAGGCCGGCCGCCTGGGCGACACCGCCGCGCTGGCGCGCGAGACGGCCCGGGTCGGCCTCGATGGCGATGCCGCGCTGGCCCTGCGCCGGCTCGGTGGGCGTGCGCTGCTGCAGACCTACGTGCGCGCCCTGCATGCCGAGCCGCACAGCGACTTCCATCCGAGGGTGTCGCTGCAGGGCCCGCGTACCCGCTTCCGCGCCGACCACGCCGACACCCTGCAGCGCATGGCGGACAACGGCCTGCCCGTGCTCGACCTGATGGAGGGGCGGCTGCCTCCTGCGGGCGGCGAGGAGGTCGCGGCGCTGCGCGGACACAGCCTGCTGCTGGCGCGCCAGCGCGCGCTGTCCCTGGTCCAGGCCATGTCCGGGCAGGCGCGCGCGACCGGGCTGCCCCTGCGCCAGCACGAGCTGGCCGCCGCCGAAAGCGAGCTGCAGGCCCTGCTGGGCATGTCGGGCGCACCGGTCACCGACCTGGCCACGTGGACGCGCAGCGTCGCCACGGTGGCCGCGGCGACGCTGGGCCCCCTTCCGCCTGCGGACCTGGAGCGCGCATGGATCGCGCCGGCCTGGATCGACCGCAACGCCCAGCCCGCCTCGGTGCGTGCGGTGCTGGACCTGTACGCGGCCGCGGCCGCGCGCGATGCCGGGGCGATGCTGCGCCTGGGCGAGGCGCTGCTGCAGCGCCCGGAGGCTTATCCGCTGGAACTGCAGGAGCAGGCCCTGGTCCTGGCCCAGCTCGGTGCGCTGGGCTCAGGCCGGCCCGCGGAAGTGGAACGCCTGCACCAGGGCTACGGCGTGGCCCTGCCCCACGGCGACAGGCTGCGCATGGTGCGGCACATGATCCGCATCCGCGCGCTCGAACAGGCGGAAGCGCGCAGGCCTCAGGGCGCGGCGCCGGTCCGGTAGTCCTGGTAGGACTTCTCCTCGACATAGGCCGAGCCCAGGGCGAGGTTGATCTCCTTCTTCACCCGCGCGCGCTCGTCGTTCTCGAAGTACACGCTGCGGGCCAGGCGCACGAACTCCTCGTCGAACTCCTGCGCGCGCTCCTTCAGGCGGATCTCGTCCTCGATGTCCCACAGCCGCTCGTTGACCGCCTTGAGCCTGGCACGCAGCTGGGCGATATCGCGGTTGGCTGCCGGATGCGCCATCCAGGTCTGTTCCAGCGCCGAAAGCTCCTTGCGCACGTTGGCCAGCTTGGCCTCGTCGGTCATGCGTTCGGACTTGATCTGCAGGATCGCGATCTTGTCCAGCAGTTCGCCAAAGGAGACGGGGACGAGGATTTCGGACATGGGAACAGCCAACCTTCTGGAAAGGCGCAAGTCTAGCGCCTGGGGAGCGGGAAGGCTGGAGCTTCCGTCGTGACCGGAGCCGGGTCCGGGTAACAGCCGGATGCCGGAGGGCCTCATTGGCGGCGTATCGGAACATGGGGTTCCAGGCGCCTTGCCCCAGATGCGGCCTGCGGCCTTGTCCGGGCTACGGATGCCCCCTCCCGTCGGGAGAGGGGGAGAGTGGACGCCGGCGAAGACAGGTTCCACGTCCGCGGGCATGAGGGCCCGCGTCCCCGTCCTGGGGGCGGATGGATACGACGCCGCTTGCTCGAAAGGTGCGGGCCATCCAGCGGCCGCGTGGAGTCCTGGCGTCATACGGAGAGAGGGGATTCACTCGGCCCTGCGGGCGGCTTCTCCGTGCAAACCGATGCGCGGTCTGTGACGGGGCACAGCGCGCCTCGCGCCACCGGCTTCGCGGGTGGTCGAGCCGGGGCGAACCAGGCCCCCCCTCACCGGATGCAAATAAAAAGGTTCTTCTCCCAACTAAGGGGAGAGAGGCACACGGCCGACCCGGCAGACTTGCTGGTGTCGAAGCAACAAACTGGGGCCGGCCGTGGCCGAGTTGGATTGTATGTCCCCGCTGGGAGGCTGGGCGG